>NZ_JBQEQA010000002.1:0-375744 GCF_052045815.1 Pseudomonas sp. 22085 | reverse complement strand
CCGCCCCACTGCTGCCGGGCGTGTTGAAGCAGGCGGATGCCGACAAGGCTGGTGCCGTACTGACCCCGGCGCAAATCAACACCCTCAAACGTAATGCGCCGTTCTGTGAAGAGTGTGAAAAATGCAAGGCAGGTGCCTGTGCCATCTAATCGAATGACACCCAAGGATTGGCTGGCACAACAGCCGTTGCAGAAAGACGAGCGGCTGTATCTGATCGTCAGCGCCGCCAGTGATGCCGAAGCGCTCAAGGCTTTGTATCAGAGTGAACCGTCCGTGCAGGCCATTCCCGTCTGGGGCGGGACGCCCTACTCCACCTGGCAACCGGTGATGCCTTACGTCGCCGAACTCAAGGCCAACTCGGCCTTCCTGCCCTGGATCACCGAAACCGACGCCCTCGACTGGGGCTGGCTGGCGGTCTCCCGCTCGGAACCCAACGAAGTCTTCGAACACCTGCGCAGCCTGACCCAAGTGAAGATGCCGGACGGGACCGAGGTGTTTTTCCGGTTCTGGGATGGGCGGCATATCTATTCGATTCTTGAAGGGTTGGGTGAGACGGCTGGGGAAGTGTTGCCGGTGTTTGAGCGGTATCTGATTAACGGGCGGAGCCTGGAAGTCGGGCCGAGGGTGGTGCCGAAGGCGAAGGATTGGCCGTGGTGGGAGGTGCCGAAAGACCTGCTGGACAGCTTGATGGCCGAAAACCCTTCGACCGTGATCGGCAACATGATGCAGTGGCTGCTGGACGAACATGCCGACCTGTACTTCTCGTTCCCTGAATCGAACCTGCAAAAGAAAGTGGCGCGTTTCGTAAAACGCACGCCACTCACGGAAGAAAATTTTACCGGCCTGCTGAAGGCCCATCTGGAAAGTGAGGTGGCTGTATGAGCATTTTGATGGGTGAGATTGTTGCCAATCTCAATGCAAAACAGCCTGATGCTCAGGCCATCATCAGCGACTTCAAGAAGTGCCTGAAGGATTATCGCGAGCATGCCGAAGCCTGGTACGGCGGCATTCTGGACGCAGAGCAACAGTTCAAGGTCGGTGACGAAGTCGGTACGGCGGACAAAGACAGCAAAAAGGAAAATACCCTTTATGCCAACTGCCCTGCCAACGGCAAACTCAAACTTGTACATAGTTTTGAGTCTGCGCGTTTTGTACCTATCGGCAATACGCCGGTGCGACTGGTGCCGGTGGAGAATGGCAAGCTCTACGGAAAGAACGAAGTCGGTCAACCGATCAACGTCAAAATCGGTCCAAGCGGGATTCTGGAGGTCACTGGCCTCAAACCGCATCAGCAATATGAAATCACTTTTTTCCCGAATCCCACCAAGGCTCAGATCGATAGCCTGTTCAACTCCTATCAAGGCGTAATCGGGGACCTTAGCGGCTGGCTGCAAACAGAGTGGACCACCGACTTTCTGCCACTTTGGCAAGCGCATACCAATGCATCCATGGCTGGACGGGCATTGCAGCAATTGGAGTCGGCGTGGAAGGGGTTCCTCAAGGCGATTATGGGGCTGTGGGGGGACATCAAAAGTCTCTACGACCTGGTTGCACACCCTCGGGAAAACTACGAAAAACTCAAAAAATTCTTCACCGAAGAACAGATAAAGAAGATCTATAACGCTTCAAAAGAAGCCATTCAAACAGCCCTGCTGATCGCCAGTGACGAGCCACTTATGTGGATCTACGTCGCAGCTATCGTAGCGTGGGTCAAAATGCTGCCTCCGCAGACCTGCACTGAAGTGCTGGCAGAACTGACTACGGAAGTACTGCTGAACATCCTGATCGGTATTGTGTTGACGGGCGGGATCGGTTTGGCCGTCCGTATTGGCACCAAGGGCCTTAATGCTGCAAGGAACAGCGGCAAGGTCATGTCACTGATTGAAGACTTCACGTCGATGCTGATGAAGATCAGCAAGAAGAATGCGACAGCACACGCCGATACGGCGAAACCGTTGATGCTCAACGGCAATTCGCCACTGAACCAGGCGAGAAAGGCGAGCGTAGAAATTGCGCCTCCAAAACCCGCAGAGACCGCCACACCACCAAAGAAAAAACCACCCGTTTCCGGAGGTGCTGTAGAGACGGATGCGCAGATTCATGCACGCGGCAAGAAGGAAAACAGCACCCGCGCTCAACAACAGGAAAAAGTAGACAACGCGCCCGACCAGTCCAAAAACCCAGCGGATCAACCTGCTCAGTGCGCCGATAAGACCTGCACTAACGGTGAACCGGTATCGATGGTTACCGGCGAGGAATTGCTGACGCTCACTGACGGCGTATTGGGTGGGCTGCTACCCATTGAATGGACACGTCTCTATCGCAGCAGTGCGGTTGAAATCGACGGGCGTCTCGGCCATGGCTGGAGCCACTCCCTATCCCATCGCCTGCAAATCAACGATGAAGGCGTGTTGTGGACTGATAACGAAAACCGTCAGACCCGCTTCCCGATGCCGACCGAACAACGTCCAGCCATTACCAACAGTCTGGCTCAGGCGGCGATTTATTTGGGCAGCGCGCCGGGTGAACTGATCCTCACCCAAGCAGGGGCAAAAACACGCTTTTATCACTTCCGCGCAGACCGCCTGACGACGGTCAGTGACTCGTACGGAAATCAGGTGCATATCAGCTATGACCTCGTGGGGCGGATCCAGCGCATCGATAACGGTGCTGGCCGCGCGTTGCTGTTGCGCTACGACGATCGCCATATCGTTGCCGTGGATCAGCAACAACAGCGTTCCGAGTATGACGAGCGTGGTGAGCGCCAGGATCCGTGGCTGACCATTCAGACCCTCGTCACCTATCGCTACAACGCTAGCAATCAATTGGTCTCGGCCTCCAACGCTGCAGGCGAAACCGAGCATTACCGTTATAACGATCAGCACGTCATTCTTGAGCGGCAACTGGCCGGTGGCGCCAGTTTCTTCTGGGAATGGGAACGTGAAGGCAAACTCTCCCGCTGCGTACGTCATTGGGCCAACTACTCCCAACTGGAAGCTCGCTACGAGTGGGATGACAAGGGCACGGTAACGGTTCACAACGCCGATGGCAGTGAACAGGTTTACTTGCATGACGAAAATGCACGCCTGATCAGTGAAACCGCTGCCGATGGTGCTGAAACGCAAAACGCCTATGACGCTGAGGGGCGTCTTGTTGCTGTAAAAGATCCAATGGGGGCCATCACCGAGTATCAATACAGCGATGCCGGACGATTGATGGCTGTCATCCCGCCGGAAGAAGAACCGACCCACTACAACTATTTCGATGGTCAACTGATTGAAGTCAAACGTGGCAAGGCCCGTTGGCAGTACGACCGCAATCAACAAGGCGACATCACCCAGCAAATAGACCCACAGGGCAACGAAACACGCTACAGCTACGACCGCCAGGGCCGCTTGCTAGAAATTCACCATCCTGATGGCAGCCGCCATCAACTGGGCTGGAACAACCTCGGCCAATTACTGGAGGAGCGCCTTCCGGACGGTGGTCAGCGCAAGTATCGCTATGACGCACTCGGACGCCAGATCACCCGGCAGGACGAATTCGGCGCCATTACCCATTACCAATGGGACGCCGTCGATCGCCTGACCCAGATCACCCTCCCCGGCGGTGCCACCCGAGCTTTCACCTACAACCCATACGGACGCGTCACTGCCGAACGCGATGAGCTCGGCCGCATCACCCGCTACGAATACGCCGACAACCTGCATCTGGTCAGCCGCCGCATCAACCCCGACGGCAGCCAGTTGCGCTATCGCTACGACAATTCAGGTCTGCTGCTCACTGAAATCGAAAACGAACACGGCGAGCATTACAAACTCGACTACTACTCGAACGGCCTGATCCAGCAGGAAACCGGTTTCGACGGCCGCCGCACCGCGTACGAATACGACCTCAACGGCCAGTTGCTGAAGAAAACCGAATTCGGCGATGACGGCAGCGAACTGGTTACCGAGTATCAGCGCGATACTGCCGGGCGACTGCTGGTGAAAACCCTCGCCGATGGCGAAGAAATTCGCTACAGCTACGATGCTCTTGGCCGTCTGGTGAATGTCGACGACGGTCACTGGCCGCTGGCCTACGAATACGACGTGCAGGATCGCCTGATCACCGAACACCAGGGTTGGGGCACCACACGTTACGAATACGACAGCGTCGGGCAACTGAGTCACTGCCGCCTCCCCGACGGCAGCACACTCGACTACCGCCATTTGTCAGGCGGACGTCTGAGTAGCATCGACCTCAACGGCTCACGCCTGACCAGCCACCAATTCAATGCCGGTCGCGAGCAGCAGCGCCAGCAAGGACTGTTGCTCAGCCAGTACCAGTACGACGAACAAGGTCGCCTGCAAGCGCACAGCGTCAGCCAGCGTGAAAAAAACCTGTTCCAGCGTCGCTATAACTACGACGCAAACGGCAACCTCGCCGGCATCGACGACAGCCGAAAAGGCAACCGCAGCTTCCACTACGACCCGCTGGACCGCTTGACCAGCGTACGTGGCGCGACACCTGAAACCTTCGCCCACGATCCGGCCGGCAACCTGCTCGGCCAGAACAACGAAGGCACAGCCAACCTCGCCAACGTCAAAGGCAACCGTCTGCTGATGCAAGGCGACCGCCACTACGACTACGACGCCTATGGCAACCTGATCCGCGAACGTCGCGGCACCGGACAGAAACTCGTCACCGAATATCGCTACGACTGCCAGCATCGTCTGGTCGGTGTCCGCCTGCCGGGCGGTAGCACTGCATCCTATAAGTACGACGCCTTCGGTCGCCGCATAGAGAAAACTGTCGATGGCCATACCACCGAATTCTTGTGGCAAGGCGAACGCCTGATCGCCGAAAGCGGTGACAACCGTTATCGCACCTATATCTACGAACCCGGCAGCTTCCGCCCGCTGGCGATGCTCGACGGCGAAGGCCCACGCAAGGCCACGCCGTTCTACTACCACCTCGACCACCTCGGTACACCGCAGGAACTCACTGACTACAGTGGCGAGATCATGTGGTCCGCGAAGTACCGTGCGTACGGCAACCTTGCCGCGCTGGACGTTAGCGAAATCGATAATCCGTTACGCTTCCAGGGTCAGTATTTCGATGCGGAGACAGGGTTACATTACAACCGGCACCGCTATTACAATCCGGGGACGGGGCGTTTTTTGACGCAGGATCCGATCAAGCTTGCGGGTGGGTTGAATAACTACCAGTATGTAACAAATCCTACTGGCTGGGTTGATCCTCTGGGGCTCCAACAGTGTCCAGATAATCTAGGTAGATACTTAGACAAACCAGCGAATGCTGATGGCTCTCTTAATATTGGTGCGGGTTCAAATCCAATTGAAGGTTATTACAACATTGACATTGATCCCAAAACACCCGGAGTACATGCAGGTAATGCGACGGATTTGTCAGGCATAAAATCTGGTTCGCAGAGCCACATCAACATGGACAACCCCTATGGCTTTGATCCTTTAAATCCGGAGATCCTAAGAGTGCTATCTGAAAATGGACAGATAACCATCACCGGCAGTGCTTACGCCAACAAATATATAAAAAAATCACTCAAAAGAATTGAAGAGCTCGGGCTTAAAATCGTTTCACAAACAAAAGTTGATCCAATGGGGTTCAAGACCATCGAAGGCGAGCAGATCGGGTCCAAATCACTTGATCGGTTCATTATCGAGAGAGCAAAATGATTTTTTCAATTGATATCACAGAGTGCTTTGGTGCGATCGACTCCGATAACGCAGGCGGGATCATAAGCTATATCAGCATCCCCCCCATCGAAAACCCTCGGGAAAAATTTCACCTTAATCTATCAAACTTCGTACTTAACTTAATCGACGAGCCCGTCATCGCCTCGATCAACAGGCAGAACTCAAATTTTTTGGAGAACATGACCGAAGACGGCTTCCTTGTAATAAGACGAGCCAGTATTTCCTTTGAGCCAATAAAAGGCTACGAAAAACTATTACGGCTATTAAACCAAGACCACGGATATTTGACCCACGAACGCTACGGCCAAAAATTGAACACCGGAGACAAGATCTACGACATCAGCGGAAGACTCTTTTCGAACCCGGAGCTTTTAATTAACTTCGCATTCATTTCACCCAGCACTATAACACTTGAATTTAACTCATCAGACTACACATACATAGAAAGCTACCCCGAGCTTCAAAAATCTTTAGAAAAACTAAATTCAAGAGAAAAACCTACTCAACCACCTCTCACAGGCCTTTTCGACCCCATATATAGCAACACTCATACAGTTAGCAATTTTGACGCTGGCTATCGAATTTACAATAAATAATTACGACGCGATCACAACGGGGAGCAGATTCATTTTTTTGTCTAAAAATAAATCTGCCCCATTCCCCTCATGCTCAATCATCAAGCGGCACATTCACCATAGTATCCATCGATCGGCCAAACAATCTTTCCATAGAATAATCTTAACTACGAAGCCAAAGGGGACGAAACTAAAGTGGACAGATTTATTTTTCGCTAAAGAAAATAAATCTGTCCCCTTTTAACTTAGCGGAAGACTCTTTTCGAACCCGGAGCCTTTAATTAACTTGGCATTCATTTCACCCAGCACTATAACACTTAAATTTTACTCATCAGACTGCACATACATAGAAAGCTACCCCGAGCTTCAAAAATCTTTAGAAAAACTAAATTCAATAGAAAAACCTACTCAACCACCTCTCACAGACCTATTCGATCCCACATATAGCAACACTCACACCACTAGCAACTTTGGCGCGTGCTATCGAATCTACAATCAATAATTAAAACACTTCCACAAAAGGGAATAGGCTCACTTCTATTCACGCTCCAAAAAACAACAGGAATACCTCAATGAGTTACTTAAAAAAGAAATCACATCAGCACTTGAAAAAAACCATCTAAAAACCCAGCAACTCAAAGACAATGAATTAGAGAAAATAATCTCAAACATAAAAACCTGCTTCTTTTACTCAAACACAAAAACCCTTGACCCCTTCAATCTAAGATCCGTAACAAAACATCACGACCCAGACTTTTGGAAAAAGGTCGATCTCCTATACCCATCTGAAAAACCAACATTAATCGTCCTCGACAACCAAATCCATGCCTGGACGCTTCAGTCATCATCCGATCTGAAAATATTGCTTTCAGAAACGACTGGCTTTCCATTCTGGATAACTAATACGGCCCTTAGCTTCTTAATTTATGTAGACGACCACGATTGCGTACATACAGCATCGACTTCATTCCCTCCAGCGATTAAAAAACCATGATCTTCAAATCAGAAAACAAAATTATTGATCCAACCTCTGTAACCTACCGCAGCCTTGGCTTCGGCGAACCGCTCTCCAACAATGCCAAAAAATATACTTTATCAATAAAAAATCACGAACTGCCCAAGCAATTCTACGAGCTAACAAATGCATTCATCGCCGAATGCATACAAGACGATGAAAAACAAGGCTACGCCGACATCCCCGAATTACGAGATTGCAATTACCCGCTACTTTCAATCCTTATAAAAAACCATCCAGACGTAGCAGCAACCCTCATCAAGGACTATTTATTCTTTGAGCTGTTCTATTTGCTATTCCCATCAAAGGGAAAGCTAGAACTGGTAATAAACTCGATTTCCGGAGTTTATTATCTGGACGATACGTTTCACCTATGCGGCGAAACGTATCCCTACAGAAACCTGTAATTGCGTTATTTCCGTCACAGACTCAAAACCCTAAGGCAAAAAAACAACCTACTGCTGCCTTTCGATGACTTGCTCCCCCACCTCATACTTAACCACCACCCGATTCCCATACAACCGCTCCCTCTCCACCAACGCCCCCACCTGCCCCTTCTCCCTCACCTCCCGCCAAATTTCATTCTCCCGATAAACCCGCTCCCCCTCCCGCACAAACCGATGCCCCACCTCGAACACGTGATACCGATAAGCCCGCTCCCGATCACACAACAATTCCCCCTCCAGCTGCGTCTCCCCGACCTTCAGCTTCAGCTGAAAGCTGCGATCCGTCGGGTTGTGCAGTACCAGGTCGATGTAGTTGTAGAAGATCGCCGCGCCGGAGCCGAATGGCAGGACGCGGCCGTCGTCCGGGAAGGGGTCGAAGCTGTGGTTGGCGCGTTCGATGACGACCAGCGGTGAGTGAATGGCCATCCAGTGGATGAGGTTGCTGAGTTGGCAGATGCCGCCGCCGATGCCGGTGCGGGCTTCGCCGAATGAGAGTTCCATGCCTTCGACGTAGCCGCGTTGGCGGGTCGGGCGGCCGACGAGGCGGCAGAAGGAGAAATATTCGCCGGGGGCGATGGTGACGCCGTCGATGGCGGCGACGGCGAGTTTGAGGTTGATGACTTTGTTGTGTTGCAGCGCGAGGTCGGAGTCGCCGAGTTTGCGGATCAGTTTTGAGGTGTGTTTGAGGTAGCGGTAAGGCAGGCGCCCGGAGGTCGTGGCAGGCCGCGCATAGCGTTTGCTCGAGCAGTGCCAGGCGATGTGGCGGAACAGTCTTTTTTGCCACACGCGCAGCGAGTAAAGGGCCGGGTGGTAGAGGGAAAGTGGTTTCATCCTTGGCGAACGGCGCGGGCCGTTGTCTTCCTTGAGTTTGAAAGGGCGGCGCATCTTACCGTGGAACCGCGCTTGGTCGCCAAGCGCCTCGCCTGCGTTGCAAGCCGTAACAAGTCGCCCGGCCCGGGCGCTTAGAAATTAAGCTTGAACTAAGGTTACGTCCCTACCATCCGGGCCACAAAGCAGCGGTTCTGTGTGCTGATTGCCGTCAGCAGAACCCTTCAACTTGAAGTGAGCCCGGACCATGAGTGCGATCGATTCCACCTCTAAACAACTGCCCGCCTTCAGTCTTGTATTGGTCAATTACAAGACGCCGGAAATAACCCGGATGTGCCTGGAGTTTCTCCAGCAATACGTCAAGGAGCATCAAATTCCGGTGTGGGTGGTGGACAACGATTCTGCCGATGAAAGCCTGATTTACTTGCGGTCTCTGGACTGGATCAACTTGATCGAGCGCCCTTCACCCGGCAAGGAAGCGGGACATATTGCTCATGGCAAGGCACTTGATCTGGCACTTGCGAAAGTTGAAACCGATTACCTGTTTTTGCTGCACACCGACACTTTCGTTTTTGACAGTACTGTCTTTTCGATGATGATGAATGAGTGCATGCAATCTTTGGAAACAGCGGCGGTCGGTTGCGTCGAGCAATTGGATCGCGGCGTCCTTAGAGACACCTGGCGTTTGTCTTCGCGTTATTTCAAACACTATTTCCGCCGGGCAAAACAGCACTTGGGGTTGCCCTCCCGAGATCCAAAACCCTACCGGGAAACACACCTGAAAAGCTTCTGCACCTTGTGGAACGCACGGCTGATCAAGGCTCACGAGCTGCATTTTTCGATGGACGACCGAGTCCCGGGATACACGCTGCAGGATCGTTTAAGCAGCCTTGGCTACGGCATCAAATGCCTCTCGCCACGGACGATTTTCCGCTACCTGGATCACATTCAGGCCGGCACCGTGGCCGCGATCGGTGGATACGGCAAACAGCACCGCCGCACCACCATGTATCAGGAAACGCTCAAGCGCCTTCAGTTACAACAGGGCATGCGACCCGCCAAATCGTAAGACAATAAAAAAGGGCGACTTCAAAGTCGCCCTTTTTTGCTTCTGAATTCTTTGGTTTCCACTCCGAGGAGGTGTTCGCCCAGTGTAATGGCCTGGCAATCCATGCACCGGTAAAGAGCCCTGACACTGGGCGAACGGGAGGGATTTTAATGGAAGTTGGCGGATATGTCGTGCTAATTGAAGATGAAATTTATGTACTGAAAAGTTAAAGGACGTTGCTTACCGATTTTTCCCGACAAACTTTCTGAACTCACCCGCCCGAATACTTCATATGACTGTTCTCATACAATTACTTGTACAAGAACAGCCATTCTGTAGAGTCAATACTCAACTTTCATGCTGACTGGTCACTTTTAATACATCGGTGTAAGTGACCACGACGCTTTGCCCGACTTTCAAATCTTTCAGTTTGGCCTGAATTTCAGGCTTTTCGACGTTGAGGGTTTTCGACTGGCCTGAAGGGTTTTCCAGGGTGACCTGGTTTGTCGCCAAATCAATTTTGGTGATTTTCAGTTGCACCTGAACCTGGCGGAAAGCCTCGCCACCGGGGTTGCTGCTGCCCACGGCGTTGCGCAGCTCGCCAGTACGCTCGGTGGAGCCAGGCAGACCTTTATCCACGTCGGTGTCCAGATAAGCGGCAACAGAGCGGGTCACTTCGATCTGTACCAGATCGCCCACTTTCAAATTACCGAGGTTTTTCGCCTTGTCGCTGAGCTGAATGTGCACCTGGCGACCTTCCGCGCCTTCAAGGACCACCTGATGATTGGCCGGGTCAACCGCCAGCACTTTGGTGGTGACACGGTCGGCCTCGACAGCGGCCGACAGCGGGATATCGGCGGCCGTCGCCGAAAGGCTGGCCGCAGAAAGGACGGTGGCAAGTGCTATGGCGTGCGTCAGTGCTTGGAGCTTCATAAGCGATACATTCCCTGTGATGGATGGCAGCACCCATCGCCAACGCGGTCAGCGACGGATGTGCCACTGAGCATAGACGCCCTTCAGGGTTTGTTCCGCGATCGTTGCGCAGTGTCCTGCGCCGTGGACTCGCCACTGGCGGTGCCTTTTCCGGAGCTCTGCCGCTGTTTGGGATCGGTGGGACGCAGTGCGTCGTTGTCGCGTTCGGTTTCACCCGGCGGACGAGGTTCGTCAGGGTGTTCGCTATCAGGGACAGTGTTCATGTCGGGCCTCCTCAGGCTTCAGGGTCGTCGAGTTCCCGCGCAACGTTTACGGCGGGTGAGTCCTTGTGCAGGTCATCGGCCTTGGCTCTGAGGATCTGCCACTGCTCAAGATCGA
The DNA here is from genome assembly GCF_052045815.1 of Pseudomonas sp. 22085. Taxonomy (NCBI): domain Bacteria; kingdom Pseudomonadati; phylum Pseudomonadota; class Gammaproteobacteria; order Pseudomonadales; family Pseudomonadaceae; genus Pseudomonas; species Pseudomonas sp. 22085. The sequence continues at coordinate 364,801 of NZ_JBQEQA010000002.1, read as the reverse complement.
TGGCACCTTGACCAAGCAAATCGTCAGCAATGCGCCGCAGATCGAAGTAATGGGCATCCGGGGATTGTTGCCAGTACGTCTGATCGTCAAACATCTGCTGCCAGGTCGTCAGGTCTGGAGATTTCAGTTCCTCGCTCATGGATCGGATCCTCGGCCATGTTTCTCGGTAGAGGGAGCATCCTCGACAGAGTTCCACTCGATCCCTTCTCAGGCAAGGAGCGCGAAATCAGTACCCGGTCATCTCCAGATAGCCCTGCCCGCCCCGATTGCCGCTCAGGCGCACCGGCCCCTCCCAATACGGAATGCGCAGGTTCATCCAGGCGTCGGGGTTGATTGCATCAAGGGTGATCTGCAGTTTTTTTTGCGGAATGTCGATCGACCAGCGCACCGGCATCGAACGGCCGGCGACCTTCGCAGTGCCTTGCGGGGTCAGCTTGATCTGCTCGGCGTGCAGGGTTTCGGTCTGGCCATCGGCGGCAATCCACGTGCCGGTCAGGTACGGCGCCCCTTCCTTCTGGCGCATGCGGTAAAGCATGACGTGTTCGCCGCCGTCCAGATGCAGGGAGAACCAGTCCCACCCTGTCTGATTGGCGGTCAGCGGCTGGCTGCTCCATTCGCGGTCGAGCCAGGCCGGGCCGTTGACGGTGTAGGTCTGGCCGTCGATCTGCAGGGTGCCGCTGGCCTGGAAAAACGGCTGGCTGTAGTAATACGACGCCTGGCCCTGTTCGGATTTCTGGCTGAAGCCCTTGTCGCCCTGCAGCACCAACGGGCGGCTGGAGGTCAGGCGCAGTTGGTAGCTAAAATTTTTGTCCATTGCGCTGAGTTGCATGTCGCTCAGCGGATCGCTCGCCTGACTGACGAAACGCCAGTCATCGATCCACGCCTCGAACGGCGCCGCTTGCACCCCGGCCTGCCCGACGCCGCCACGGGCGTAACGCTCGGCGGCGTGATGGACGCTGGCCGAGGTCACTGCCGCGTGCCCGAGCCAGATCGTCTGGTTGGCCCAGCCCGGCTGCTGCGTCGAGGCGTTCAGGGCGCTGCGGAATAACGTCCACTGCACGCCGAAATCGTTGCCCTGCGCATCCTTGAGATTGGCCGTCACGTACCACCATTCGATACGAAAACCGTCATGGGCGCCGTGATCCGCCGGGAAGCTGAACACCCGTCCCGGCACCACCGGCGTAAACGCCTGTGCCTGAGCGCCCATGCCGGCGAAGCCCTTCTGCTCCGCTGTGGGGTTGTCGCAACCACCGAGCAACAACGCCAAAAACACCAGCGCAAACCTAGTCCTCATGAGCAAACGTCCTCAGCAAGTCCGCCGGTTGCGTGCGGTACAGCGAATACAGCGGCCACGCCGAGGCCATCAAGGTCGCCAGCAGCGCCAGCCCCATCAGTTGCAGCAACTGCCATGGAAACACCCGCAGCGGCAGACGCCAGCCAAAAGCCTGCACGTTGATCACAGCGTCCAGGCACCACGCCAGGCCGATGCCCAACGGCAAGGCCAACACCAGCGTCAGCAGCGCCAACAGCCACGTTTGCCCGAGATTGAGCAGCATCAACTGTCGTCGCGTCACGCCCAACGCCCACAACGGTGCGAGCTGGCCGAGACGGCTCTGGCTCTGGGTCAGCAGGCTGATGAACAGCGCCACGCCGGCGACGGCCAACGTCAGGCTATTCAGCGCGGCGGTCGCGGCGAAAGTGCGTTCGAAGACTTGCACCGACCAGCCCTTGAGCCGCGCCTGATCGACGATCCGGCTGTCATCGAGCTGGAAGCGCGCCTGCAAGGCCGTGAGCAGCGCCGGGATGTTCGGCGAGTCGATACGCAGGTTGAAGCGGTTCGGCGTCAGCTGCGGCCAGCCGCGCAACAGGTGATTGCTGTTGACCAGCACATGGCCCTTGGGATTGCCGTAGTCTGCGTAGATCCCAACGATGCGCGGCGTCCACGAGCCGCCCGGCGTGGGAATGGTCAGGTGATCGCCCCGCGTGACTTTCAAACGACGCGCCAATTGTTCGCTGAGCATCACCGCATCGTCCTTGGCCAACGCCGCCCACGGGTCGTCTCCTCGAGATTCGAGCAACGGCCAATGCTGGCGATAGTGCGGATGATCGATGATCCCGAACACATCCGCCGGCCAGCCTTGCAGCGTCACAGAGACCTGCCAGTTGGGCATGATCGCGGTGACGTTCGGTTGCTGTTTGAGCCAGGTGTACAGCTCCCGCGCCTGCGCCGGGTTGCTCGGGTTCAGATAAAGCTCGGCGGTGAGCCGTTGTTCGAGCCAGTCGTTGAAGGTCTGGCGGAAACCGGCGGTCATGCTGCCGGCGCCGATGTTCGCCGCCATCGCCAGCAGCAACGCCATCAACGCCAGGCTCAACGCCGGCAATTGTTGGCGGCAATCGGCGAGAAACCATTGCCCGAGCACCGAGCGGCTGCGCCCGAGCAAACCGTTGAGCAGCGCACTGAGCAACACCGGCAGCGCCAGCGCGGCGCCGAGCAACAGCCCCGCCATCAACACAAAACCGCTGGCCAGGCTGTTGCCCCACACCAGCGCGGCCAATGCAATCAATGCACACACGCCGGCTACCCAACCCTGACGCCGCAACCAGCTCGCATGTTGCTGATGCCAGGCCTGCGGATCCGCCACCGCCAATAACGGCAGACGCGCCGCCCGCAGCAAACTGTTGGCTCCGGCCAGCAATGCGCCAAGCAGACTCAAGCCGATGCCGCTGAACCACCACCACGGACTCAGACGCAACTGCCCCGCCACTTCCGCGCCGTACAGACCGCGCAGGCTGGCGGCGACATCCGGCAACAGCACGCTCGCCAGCCAGTAACCGCTGACTACGCCGAACAACCCGCCGATCAACGCCAGCGCGCCGAGCTCGACGATCAGGCAAGCGATCAGCATCCGCGCGCTGACCCCGCAGGCCCTCAAGGTGCGCAGCAGTCCCCGACGTTGCTCCAGCGCCAAACCGATAGCCGCGTGGACGATGAACAAACCGACAATGAACGAGAGAAACCCGAGCGCATCGAGGTTGAGGTGGAAGCTTTCGGTCAATCGCGCAAGGTTGTTTTCCTCGCCACTGCTCTTGAGCTGCAACTGGCCCTTGAACGCGGCCGGCACCTCGGCATAAAAATCCTTCGGCAGCAGCAGACGCGACAGTTGATCAGGCTGTTCGAGCACGCGCTGAGCGACGCCAATGTCCACCAACAGCACGCCGGGGGCCATGTCGGTTTGCGCCCGCAGCGGCGGCAGCGTCTGGCCGGATTCGGTGGTTGGCGTCGCGCCCTCGGCGAGGTTCAGCGCCCGCAAGGTTTCGGGAGAAATCCAGGTGCTGCCCGGCGGGCTGAAGAACTCGACGACGCGCTCGATCGGCATCGCCTGCCCGGCCACCGCGCTGTCACCGGGTAAAGACACCGGTTCGATACCCATCAACTGCAGGCGCTGGTTTTCGTGGCCCTTGAGACTCAGGCGTCCTTGCAGCATCGGCGACACCGGCCAACCCAGACGCCGCAGGTCAACGAACCATTGTTGCGGGAAGGTCGCGCCGTTCGGCGTGCTGAGGCTGGCCTGGGGTTCGCCGCCGATCAACTGGCTGGCCCGCGCGTAACTGTCCCGCGCCTGACTGTTGAGGGCTTCGACTCCGGTCAACAAGCTGGTGGCCAGCCACAACCCGGTCAGCACACTGAAAAACTGCACCGGATGGCGCCGCCAGTGACTGAGCAGCGCCGTCAGCGCGTGGCGGAAAACCTTCACGTCAACCGACCGCTGGACAGCACCACGCGCTCCGCCAGCCGCGCCGCCACGCGCTGACTGTGGGTGACCATCAGCAAGGTGGTGGGTGTGTCGTCGAGCAATTCCAGCAACAGTCGCAGGACTTCGTCGCTGGTGGCTTCGTCGAGGCTGCCGGTGGGCTCGTCGGCCAGCAGCAGTTTCGGTTGCGCGGCCAGCGCCCGACCGAGCGCAACCCGCTGTTGCTGGCCGCCGGAAAGTTGTTCGGGATAGCGCTTGAGCAATTCGCTCAGCCCCAGACGCTGCACCAGATGATGTTGCCAGCGAGGGTCATGCCGCCCGGCCAGTCGCGCCTGAAACGCCAGGTTGTCCTCGATCCGCAGGCTGCCGATCAGGTTGTACTGCTGGAACACCAGACCGATTTCGGTGCGCCGCCAGTTGGCCAGTTGCGCCTCGTTCATCCGGTCCAGCCGATGTTCGCCGCTGCTGATACTGCCGCTGTCGACTTTGTCGAGCCCGGCGATCAGGTGCAGCAGCGTGCTCTTGCCGCTGCCCGACTCGCCCATCAGCGCCAGGCTGCTGCCGGGCTTGAGCGTCAGGTCGATACCTTGCAACACCGGCAACGGGCCTTGTGGGGTGAGGTAGCTTTTGAAGACGTTGTGAACCTGGAGCATGCCGCCATCCGATCGATCCGTGTCGGCCAAGGATAGCGGATACCGGCGCGTTACTGACCCACCGCCACACTCGTCGGCGTTTCACCCGGCGTCACGATGCTGTTCAGGTCGATGTGTTTCCACTCGGGTTTGGCCCCCAGCCGCGCGTTGAAGCGGTAGTTGAAGGTGAATGCATCCGCCGTCGCCACGCTCAGCGGTTTGCCGTACACCGCTTCGATTCCCGGCAGGTCGTAGCCCATCAACTGCAACAGGGTCGGAAAAATGTTGTAGTGACTGGAGCGATCCTTGTTCACCGCCAGTTGCGCTGACCAGTCGAGCGTCTGCAACTGCTCGCCCTGAATCACCACCAGCGGCACCAGCCCTTCTTCTTCCACCGGATCGCCGCCGCAGTGGGTGTTCAGTCCCGGATTACCGCGTTCGTGCAGATCCTGACCGTGATCCGAGGTGTAGATCAGCAGCGCGTTGTTCAGATTGGCCTGGGCAAACACCCGCGCGAAGAACTCGCCGACATTCCACAGCACGGTGTTCTTGTAGGCATTGCGATACAGCAGCCAGTCATCCGGCTGGCCGTTGAAACCGGTGCGCTCGCCGGTGTCGGCGACTTCCGTGAACTGCCCGCGCGGCAAGGTCGGGCGGTAGGCCATGAAGGCGTCGGGGTATTTGTCGTGCACCGGGAAATGCGCGCCGACCTTGTTGATCAGCACCAGCTCCGGCTTGCCGTCGTTGAGCAGTTCGATCAGCTTGGCGGCGGCAGCCATGTCGCGGTCGCGCACGCTGGTCTGGTCGAATTGCACGAATTCGTCGATGTCCTTCTTCTCGGCATCGTTCATCAGGTTCTGCAGATTGCCGCCGGTGCGCTGAGCGTCGATGTAGACCGTGCGCAGGCCGGCCTTTTTCGCGTACTGCCAGATCGACGGCAGCGTGCTGTTGATCCGCATGTAGTCGGCGCGGGTGCCGCCGTAGCGAAGGGTGATGTTGGTGTCGGCGCTGCAATTGGCGATGGACGCCGCGTAGCCGTAATTGAAAATGTCGACGCCCGGGCGGGCCTGTTTGAGGTTGCTGTGCACGCCGAACGGCGCGTTGATGTCCAGGTAATTGCCGGAAATGCTTTCGTCGATGATCAGCACGATGTCGTGACCAACCGCCGGGCCATTGCGCGCCAGGGTCACCGGCTCACGCGGGCCGACGGTGTTGTGCAGCGCTTCGTAGCCGAACAGGTTCAGATAGGCCAGCGGCGTGTACATGATCGGCAACCCGCGAGCACCCTCGCCGGCGCGCACGAACAACACGGCGCTGAGCAGCAACACACCGCACAACGGCGCAGCGATCCGCAAGGCATTGGGCACCGGGACCGCGTGTCGTGGCTTCAGGCCAATCCCGAACAACAGCAGCAGGCCGTTGAGCAGCCCATGAATGATCGCCCCCCGATACTGATACGCCGCTTCCTGAATGAAGCCGCCGGAGTAAACCAGCGAGACAAAACTGCTATAGGTCAGGTAATCGGCGGTCACCCTCGTATAAACATCGAAGAACACCGCCGAAACAAACAGGGTTAATGCGAACAAATGCCGAATGAAAGTCTGACGTATATAGGCTGTTAGTAATAATGCGAAAGTCAGCGTCAAAAACATCGCGCCAAAAAGAAGTACTGCCAGACCAATACCCATCGCACTTAAGCGGTCAAGGTAATATTCGGAATAAAGCAATAGATAAATAATTAAAAGCAGTTCTTTCAGATATCGAAACATGGCGATTCCGGGTGTGTCCGACGAGGCATTGTCAAGGGTTTGTCGGTCAAAACCTGACACTAGCACCGGGCCATTAAAGCGCAAGAAATGTCGGACATTATCAAAAAGCGTCAAAAAACTGTTGACTCAAATCTGACACACCCAAGTCGTTAAAACCCTTGAATTTCGCGGCCTACGACCGTTTATCGTTTTCTTCGGAATGTGAAAAACCCGTCAAGAACGGGACAAATCCATCTACAGCAAGCACTTGATGGCCTTTCGCCCCCAAAAATGGGGGTGTTATACCCCTGCAACATGTCATTTTGCTGACACGCTTTCCCCACGCTGCGCTATACCCCTTTTGACAGTTCCATTTTCGATCTTCCATCACCGTCTTACGAGGCACGCCAATATGGACGTGAGCGTATTTGGTACGGGCTATGTTGGCCTGATACAAGCAGCCGCACTTGCCGATGTTGGACATCGCGTATTGTGCGTCGATATTGACCCGAACAAGATTAAACAACTGCAACAGGCAGTACCGCCTATTAGCGAGCCGGGTCTTTCGGCAACTTTGGAAGAAAATATCAAGGCCGGGCGTTTGTTGTTCAGCACCCAGGCCAGCGATGCGGTGGAACATGCCGGGCTGATCTTCATCGCCGTGGGCACGCCGGCCGACGAAGACGGCTCCGCCGACCTCAGCCATGTGCTCAACGTGGCGCGGCAGATCGCCAGTTTCATGGAAGACGATCGCACGCTGATCATCAAATCCACGGTGCCGGTCGGCACGGCGGATCAGGTGCTGCACACCGCTGAAGAAGAACTGCAGCGGCGCGGCAAAAATGGTCTGGCGGTGCGAGTAGTGTCCAACCCGGAATTTCTCAAGGAAGGCAGCGCCCTCGCCGACTGCATGCGCCCGGACCGGATCATCGTCGGCACCCGCGACGAACTGGCCCGCGAACAGATGAGCGAGCTGTACGCGCCGTTCTGCCGCAACCACGAAAAACTGATGTTCATGGACAACCGCAGCGCCGAGCTGACCAAGTACGCGGCCAACGCGATGCTCGCCACCCGCATCAGCTTCATGAACGAGCTGGCCAACCTCACCGAACTGCTCGGCGCCGACATCGAAGCGGTGCGCAAGGGTATCGGCTCCGACCCGCGCATCGGCTATCACTTCATCTACCCGGGCTGCGGCTTCGGTGGCTCGTGCTTTCCCAAGGACCTGCGCGCCCTGCTGCACACCGCTGAACACAACGGCATGCCGCTGAAACTGCTGCGCAGCGTCACCGACGTCAACGACGCGCAACGGCACATCCTGTTCAGCAAACTCAGGGCGCAATTTCCTCAAGGCCTGGCCGGCAAGTCCATCGCGATCTGGGGCCTGGCGTTCAAGCCGAATACCGATGACATGCGTGAAGCCCCGAGTCGTTACCTGATGGAAGCGCTGTGGGCCGAAGGCGCCAGCGTGCAGGCCTATGATCCGGAAGCGATGTCCGAGTGCCGTCGCCTTTACGGTTACCGCAATGACCTGCACCTGTGCGCCACCCGCGACGACACCCTGGAGGATGCCGACGCACTGGTGATTTGCACCGAGTGGAAGAATTTCCGCGTGGTGGATTTCGAGCTGCTGGCCAGCAAGCTGCGTTCCAAAGTCATCATCGACGGACGCAACCTCTACAACCCGGAACAAGTGGCAGCCGCCGGCCTGCACTACAGCGGCATCGGTCTGCGCCACATCGCGCCTGACGGGTTGCGGCCATGAAAATCCTCGTCACCGGTGCGGCCGGGTTCATTGGTGCTCATTGCGTGCTGCGACTGGTGCGCGACGGGCATCAGGTGATCGGCCTGGACAATTTCAACGGTTACTACGATCCGCAGCTCAAGCACGATCGGGTGGACTGGGTGCGCGGACAGGTCGGGGACTTCCCGTTCGCCACGATTGATCTGGCAGACGCGTCGGCGCTTGAAGCACTGTTCAGCAGTGAACGACCACAAGTGGTGGTGCACCTCGCGGCGCAGGCCGGGGTGCGCTATTCGCTGGAAAATCCACGGGCCTATCTGGACAGCAACCTCGACGGTTTCCTGAACATTCTGGAGTGCTGCCGCCGGCACCCGGTCGAGCACCTGGTCTATGCCTCGTCCAGTTCGGTGTACGGCGCCAATCAGCGCACGCCCTACTCGGTACAGGACGGCGTCAATCACCCGCTGTCGCTGTACGCCGCGACCAAGAAAGCCAATGAATTGATGGCGCACAGCTACAGCCACCTGTTCGGCATTGCCTGCACCGGGCTGCGGTTTTTCACGGTGTACGGGCCCTGGGGCCGGCCGGACATGTCGCCGATCCAGTTCGCCAAGGCCATCAGCGAAGGCTCGCCGTTGAAGCTGTTCAACTACGGCGAGCATCAGCGCGATTTCACCTACATCGACGACATCACCGAAAGCATCGCACGCCTGATCGAGCGGGCGCCCCGGGCCAATCCCGAGTGGAACCGCGAGCAACCCGACCCGGCCAGCAGCATGGCGCCATGGCGCTTGTTCAACATCGGCGGCCAGCACCCGGTGGCGCTGAAAACCTACCTCGCCCTACTGGAAAAACACCTCGGTCAGAAAGCCGTGGTCGAGCTGCTGCCGCTGCAACCGGGCGACGTACTCAATACCTGCGCCGAGGCCAGCGATCTGGCCCAGGCCACCGGGTTCCAGCCCCGGATAGAGCTGGATGAGGGACTTCGGCGGTTCATCGCCTGGTTCCGCGATTACTACCCCACTGCCTATCGCCCACGCGCCGCTCGCGGCTGAACATCAGCGGAGGACTCCATGACTGGACATGAGAAAGGTGTACCGATGCAACAATTGGTCCGTGATAAACGCATGGATCCGGAACAGCGAATGCGCCTGGACGCGGCCATCCACCGCCAGGGCCAGGGCTGGATGACCGGTCGCGACGGCGGTCGCCCATGGCAGCTGTCGCGCACCAATCGGGTGGTCGCCTGTCTCGGCGCACTGATGATTCTGCTGATGATTTCGCCGCTGCTGATCGGTCTGGCGCTGGCCATCAAATTCACCAGCAAGGGCCCGGTGATGTTCGTGCAAAAACGCACCGGTTATCGCGGGCGCAAATTTGGCATGTACAAGTTCCGGACCATGGTCGCCAACGCCGAAGAGCTCAAGGAGTCACTGCGCCACCTGAACAAGCACGGTGCCGACGCCATCGACTTCAAGATCGACCAGGACCCGCGCATCACCGGGATCGGCGGTTTTTTGCGGCGTACCAGCCTCGATGAACTGCCCAACCTGATCAACGTGGTGACCGGCGACATGCGCCTGGTCGGCCCTCGCCCGACCTCGTTCAACGCCTATCGCTACAAGGACAGTCACCTCGCACGTCTGGCGATCTACCCCGGCATGACCGGTCTGTGGCAGATCTCCGGACGCAGCAATATCGACTTCGACCAGCGCGTTGAGTTGGACCTCAGCTACATCGCCGAGCAGAGCCTTCTGCTTGATCTGAAGATTCTGTTGAAAACCCCCTTCAAAGTATTCAGCGGCCACGGAGCAAGCTAATGGACGGTTCAACCAACAAAAGCCTCAGCATTGCCAGCCCCAGCGAGTCGAACCTGACTTCAACCGTGCTGGACCTGGATCTGCGGATCCTGTTCCTGACCGCCGCCAACCCCGGCGCCGGCACCACCACCAGCGCCCTGGCGCTGGCCAGTCAACTGGCGCAGATGAGCAGCGGCCAGGTGCTGTACGTCGACGCCAGCCAGTCGGCGAGCAACCTGACCCAGCAACTGAACCTGAGCAAGGAGCGCGGCCTGCGCGACCTGCTGTTCAACCCGGACAACCCGCCGCTGCTGCAGGACTGCGTGGTGCAGGTGTCGAGCCTGCCGTTTCATGTGCTGCCCAATGGCCGGCCGATCCGCACTACTGAACACCTGACTGCCGAGCGTCTGAGCCCGCTGCTGGATCAACTGGGCGCTCAGTACCGCTTTGTGGTGATCGATGGCGACGCGGTGTATTCGGCCGCCGACACGTTGGTCATCAGCACCCAGGTCGACGGTGTGGTGTTCGTGGTACGTGCCGAAGACACCCGCTGGGAAGTTGCCCAGGCAGCCGTGCAACGGTTGACCCAGGCCGGGGCCAAAGTGGTCGGCAGCGTGTTCAACCGACGCAAGTACTACATGCCTAAATGGCTCTACAAAAACCTGTAAGCAACCGCAAAGGATGACGCCATGAACGCCAGGATTCTTGTGCTGCTGATGCTGCCGCTTGCAGGCTGCTCGAGCACCTCCGAAACCCAGAACATGCCGGTGAACATTCTCACCGCCACCCCGGCCAACGCCCAGGCCACCGACATGCCGAAGGTCGAGCAGACCCTGCGCCCGCAGGATGTGCTGGACGTGATCTTCCACATCAGCACCAGCGGCTCGGACGCTTACCGCGTGCAGTCGGGTGACCAGATCGGCCTGAACTTCACCGCCGCCAGCCAGCTCAACGGCAATCAACTGGTGCTGCCGGATGGCACCATCGAACTGCCGGGCGCCAACACGTCGGTGAAAATCGCCGGGCTGACCAGCGAAGAAGCGCGCCAGGAAATCCAGCGCGCCTACCAGCGCAAGCAGCTGTTCCAGCCCAACCGCAATCAGTTGACGGTGCAGATCATCAGCCCGCTGACCAACGAACAGAACCTGAAAAGCGCCCTCAACCACCCGGCCACCGGCATGAGCCGCGAGATCACCGTCGGCACCGACGGCTACGCCAGCTTCCCGGAAATCGGCGCCGTGCCACTGCAAGGCATGACCGTCAACCAGCTCGAAGCGTTCCTCAACAAGAAGTACGCGCAACTGCCGGGCCGCATGACCGTGGACGTGCTGCTCAAGTCCACCGCCGGCAACGAAATCTATGTGCTGGGTGAGGTCGGCCAGCCGGGTTCCTACCCGATCCGCCGGCCGGTGTCGGTGCTGGAGGCGCTGACCCTGGCGCGCGGCACCAACGTCAAGGCGCGGCTGGATTCGGTGGTGATCATGCGCCGCAACGGCAATCAGGTGCAGGCCGTGCGCTACGACGTCGAGAAAGCATTGTCGGGCGAGGCGCCGCAGATCGCCTACCTGCAACCGGACGACATGCTGTACGTGCCGAAAACCAAACTGGCCAGCGCCGGCGAACTCGCCCGGCAACTGGCCGACGTGGTGCTGTTCCAGGGCGTGGGCTTCAGCTTCGGCTATCGCGTCGACAACAAAGACAGCAACAACAACTGACTCTCAGGTGACCGATCATGAATCCAAAGGAAAACTACCTGCATGAGTTCTTCAGGATCTTCTTCGCCAACAAGCAGTTGGTGAAACGAGTGTTCCTGATCTTCGCAGTGATCGCGCTGGTGCTGCCGCTGCTGCTCAAACAGAGCTTCGATATCACCGCTCAGGTGATCGTGCAGTCGAAAAAACTGTCGCAGGGCGACGCCACCACGTCGCTGACTGTGGACAACGCCACCTTCATCCCGCCATCGCTGGCGGACATGGAAACCGAGAGCAACATCCTGCGTTCGCCGGCGTTGATCCGTCAGACCATCAGCGAACTGCGTGACAAGGGCGAATACACCCCGTCGCCCGGGATGTTCAACAAGCTGGTGAGCGAGCCGTTCAAGCGTTACATCAGCTCGCCGCTGCGCCAGTACGTGATCAACCCGGTGCGTAACGCCCTGGGGCTTGAGACCGATCCGGTGCGCGACACTGCGCTGGATGCGCTGACCCAGCAAGCCATCGACAGCCTGAAGATCGAAACCCTGCCTGGCTCCAACGTGATCTCGATCGTCTACAGCTTCCCCGACCCGCATCAAGGCACGACCTTCGTCTCTGCCCTGCTGCAAAACTATCTGGTGAGCCGTCAGGCGCTGCAATCGATCGATCTGCCGCAGTCCTTCTACGAAACCAAGAAGCATCTCTATCAGGTGCGCCTCGATGGACTGGAAGGCAATCGCCAGGCGTTGCTGGAAAGTGTCGGCGCGTCGGATCCGAAGGAGGAAATCACCTTCCGCCTGAACGCGATCAACACCGAAGAGCAGGCGCTGAACCTGTACCGCGACCGCCTGCTGCAGAGCCAGCGCTGGCTCGAATACCTCAAGACCGCGCTGGCCGCTGCCAGTAACAGCAAACTCAACGACTACACCTTCCCCTACACCTTCACCACCACCGTCGACAACGTGGCGTTCGAGGATCGGGAAATCAAACAGATGGGCGAGCAACTGACCACCCAGGTCAGCCGCTACATGAACGATCTGGCGGTGTTCCAGCCCGGCAGCGAACCGATGTTGCTGACCCGCGAGCAAATTGCCCGTACCCGCCAGCAGTTCCTCAAGGTGGTGAGCAACCGTATCCAGGAACGCACCAATGATCTGGCGGTGGTTCAGCAGGTGATCGATCAGAAAACCGCGCGCATCGCCGAGTTCAAGAACCGCATCCACGAGCTGCAGCAAACCCAGAGCAAGCTGCGGCAGATGGACACCGAAATCGATGCCCTGCACGCCGCGTTCTCGACCTACGCCCAGCGTTTTGCTGAAAGCAGCACCACCCGCTCGCTGAGCGATGACCTGTCCAACGCCCGGGTGTTGAGCCCGCCGTTCGAGCCGACCGAAGCGGCGTTCCCCAAACCGATGCTGATCATTCCGTTCGGGTTGTTCACCGGTCTGCTGCTGGCGATTGCACTGGTCTACGTGCGTGAGTTCTTCGACCACCGCTTCAAACACCCGGCGCAAATCAGCCACGAGCTGGGCCTGCCGGTGCTGCTGGTGATCAACGACCAGAACGCGCAGCCGAGCAACCCGCACAAGAACTGGACCGTGCCGAGCTTTGTGCACTGGGTGCGCAATTGAACACGTCCTCTACCCCGAACGCCGCCCTGCCGATCATGCATTTGCTCAGCAGCGGTGGCTTCTACGGGGCCGAGCGGATGTTGCTCGATCATTGCCTGGCGACGCCGGGGCAGCACCAGGTGCTGTTCCTCGATGCGCCGCCGGAACTGATCGCGCGCTTTCGCGAGGCCGGTGTCGACGCACAAGGCTGCGCAGGGCTGGCTGCCCTGCTGCGGCACTTGCGTCAGCGCCGGAGCGAGCGTCCGTTGATCAATACCCACAACTTCAAGGGGCTGTTGTTCGGTTGGGTCGGCGCCACGCTGTTGCGCCTGCCGCTGGTGATCACCCAACACGGTTTCACCCCGCGCAGCCGCAAGCAGAAGTTCTACACCTGGCTGAGCCTGCAACTGTGCCGCACAGCGTCGGTGGATCGGGTGGTGTGCGTCGCCGAAAGCATCGCGGTGCTGCACCGTCAGGCCAGCGTGCGTGCGGAGAAGTTGCAAGTGATCCCCAACGGATTGCCGGCGGCGGCCGCCTTTCCTTGCGACGCGCCAGGACCCCGCTGGCTAGCCGGTTACGTCGGACGTTTGAGCAGTGAGAAAGGCCCGGATCTGTTTCTCGACGCACTGATCCCGCTGTGTCATCAGCACCCGCAACTCGACGCGGTGATGCTCGGCGACGGCCCGGAACGCGAAGACTTGCAGGCGCGGATCGACGCCGCCGGTTTGCAGCAGCGTATCCGGCTGCCGGGTTACCAGACCGACATGCGCCCCTGGTGGCAACAACTGGATGCGCTGGTGATCAGCTCGCGCACCGAAGGCACGCCAATGATTCTGCTGGAAGCGATGCAGGCCGGGGTGCCGGTGGTGGCATTCGGCGTCGGCGGAATTCCCGATGTGCTGGAGCACCGCCACAACGGCTTGCTCGCCGCCCCCACCGACAGCGCCGCCCTCGCCCGTCAGCTCGACACCTTGCTGTCCGAGCCCGGACTGGCACGGCAACTGCGCGATAACGCAAAACGCACGCAACAGGACCGCTACGACCTCAAGGCCCTCGCCGAACGCTGGTCGCAGCTGTACATCCGCACGGCACGGGAGGCACGCGCATGATTTTCCCGCTCTCGATCGTCAGTCTGTTGGGCCTGGCCTGCATTGCTCTGCTGGCCAGTCCCTGGCCCTACCTCGCGCCGGGTGCAGTGCTCGGGCTGGTGGGGTTCGCGGTGTTGTACCGCAAACCGACCTGGGGCCTGCTCGGCATTGCCGCCCTGGTACCGTTCGAGGGTTTCTTCAAGGACAGTTCGCTGTCCGGCAGCAAACTGATCGGTGCTTCGCTGGCCCTGATCCTGATGCTACAACTGGCGATGCACCAGATCCCTTCGGATCGCCTGCGCAGCAATATCTGGCGCTTTCTGATCGCCTTCATGGTTCTGTACTTTCTGAGCCTGCTCAACACCGATGACATGGGCATGTCGCTCGGCCACCTGCGGGAAATCAGCGTCGGCCTGATTCTGTTTGTCATCACCCTGCTGATCGGCCGCGAGTTGAACCTCGACCTGTTCGCCCGGCTGGTGACCCTGGCGGTCAGCACGACCTGCGCCATGGCCATGTTCTCCACCAAATTCCAGGATCAGGGCCGCGCCGCCGGCCTGCTCGAAGACCCCAACGCTTTCGCCCTGCTCATCGCGTTCGCCATTCCGCTGGGGCTGCTGCTGGTGATTCGCAGCCCGAACCTGTTGCATCGGCTGTTCTGGGGCGGTTGCTGCCTGCTGTTGCTCGGCGGCATGACCAAGACCGAATCGCGTTCCGGGCTGGTGGTGCTGGCCTTGAGTCTGGTGATCGGTTGCTGGCACTACCGCGCGCAACTGGCGCGGATTCGTCCACGTCACCTCGGTTTTGCCATGCTCGGTGCGGCGATCGTGATTCCGCTGGCGATCTATGCGATGCCTGCCGGTTACATCGCCCGTATCCAGTCGCTCAGCGTGTTGAGCGCCGGCGCCAAGGGCCACAACGATGAATCCCTCGGTCGCCGCGCCTCGTACATCGTGGTCGGCGGCCAGATGATCCGCGAGAACCCGCTGCTCGGCTCCGGCCCCGGCACCTTCCCGCTGCACTACGCCACCACCGGTTACGCCAAGGCGTTTTCCGCCAACCGCAAGATCGGCGACCTGTACCGCCGGGCGCACAACACCTACCTTGAAATCTTCAGCGAACTGGGGGTTCCCGCCGGCCTGATGTTCGTCGGCATGCTCGCGCTCGGCCTGTACAACCTGATGCGCGCACGCAAGGAATGGATGCTGCGGCGCAACTGGCAACAGGCAGATCTGATGACCCACCTGGGGGTGAGTTTTCTGTCGCTGACGCTGTTCCTGATGTTCCTCAGCGCGCCGAACCAGAAATACCTGTGGATCATGCTCGCCATGACCAGCGTCTTGCGCCTGAAAGCCGAGCAGGCACCGCTGACGGAGAGCAGGACATGAGCCGGATCAGTATCGTCATTCCGATGTACAACGAGGCCCGGCACATTGGCCGCACCCTGCTGGCCGCGCAGAAAGCCGCCCACGCCGCGGATGTCGAATGCGAGCTGATCGTGGTCGACAACGGCTCCAGCGACGACGGACCGCAGATCGCCCGGCAGTTCGGCGCCCATGTGCTGGTGATGCCAGGCCTGCTGATCGGTGCGCTGCGCAATCGCGGTACGGCCATTGCCACCGGGGAATGGCTGGCGTTCATCGATGCCGACATCGAAATGCCGGAAGACTGGCTGCGCCCATTGTTCGACATCGAAGCCAGCGGCCAGGCCGATGTCTTCGGTCTCGACCTGCATACCCCCGCCGCCGCGCCGTGGTACGCCGCTGCCTGGCAGCGCCGGACCTTGCGCCCGACCACCCACACCAGCCATATCGTCGACTGGCTGCCCAGCGCCAACCTGTTGATGCGCCGGCGCTGGTTCGACAAGGTCGGCGGTTTCAACGAAACCCTGCGCACCGGCGAGGACAAGGAGTTCACCTTGCGCCTGCGCGAGCACGGCGCGCGGCTGCTGTCGATCAATGAAAGTGTGGCCCTGCACTGGGGCTACGAAATGAACTGGCGCGAGTGGATGGGCAAGGAACTGTGGCGCCAGGGCAGTCACCTGCAACTGCTGCGCAGCCATGGTTTCAGCCTGCGCCTGTTGCGGTTTCCGATGCTGTCGATCTTCGTCTGGATTCTCGATTTCCTGGCGATTTCCGCGCTGCTCGACGGTTTCCCCCATCACGCCGCGATCATGGTGATGCTCACGCTGGTGCCGGGGCTGGTGCTCAGCGTGCGTCAGAGCGCCAAGCACCACAATGTCTGCCTGACCCTGCAACTGTGGGGTCTGCACTGGGTGCGCCTGCACCTGGCGGGCGCGGCGTTCATTCTCAGTCTGTGTCATTGGAACGCCAGGAGGCCTGCCCGTGGCTGAATTCATTTTCTGGATGTGCCTGCTGCTGCCGGCGTACGCCTATGTCGGCTATCCACTGCTGCTGACGCTGCTGGCGCCGCTGTTCCCGGCGTGGCGCCACAGCCCGGCCCCGCCGCTGAACGTCAGCATCGTCATCGCCGCCCACAACGAAGCGCGGCACATCGAACACAAGCTGCGCTCGCTGCTGTCCCAGGATTATCAGCCGGCGACCCTGCAAATCATTCTGGCCAGCGACGGTTCCACCGACGCCACCGTGGCCTGCGCACACAAGGTCGTCGATCCGCGAATCACCGTGCTCGACCTGCCCCGCCAAGGCAAAGCCGCCACGCTGAATGCCGGCGCGGCCCTGGCCACGGGCGACATTCTGGTGTTCACCGATGCCGACAACCAATGGTCGCGGGAAACCCTCGGCTACCTGCTGGCGCCCCTGAGCGACCCACAGGTCGGCGCCTGCGCCGGACACATGGTGATTCCGGTCACCGGCGGTGGCTTGAGCATCGGCGACAGCCTTTATCGGCACTACGAGGGCTGGTTGCGCCGGGTCGAGAACCGTACCGGCTGCATGGTCTCCGCCGACGGCGCCCTGCTCGCCCTGCGCCGCGAACTGTTCGAGAACGTGCCGGCCGAGGTCAATGACGACTTTTTCATCAGCACCTGCGCGCCAGTGAAATTCAAACGCATCGTCTACGTGCCCGAAGCGCAAGTGATCGACCACGGCGTCGACGAAGCGGACAAGCAATTCCGCCGGCGCCAGCGGGTCACGGTCGGCGGCCTGCAAAGCCTGGCGCAACGCAGTGAACTGCTGAATCCGTTCAAGCATGGGCTGTATTCGATTGCGTTGATCAGCCACAAGCTGATCCGCCGTCTGGCGCCGATCCTGTTGCTGCCGCTGCTGCTGAGCAATTTCTGGCTGTGGGAAGACCACGGTTTCTATCGCCTGAGCCTGATCGCGCAACTGATCGGCTACGCCATTGCGATTGCCGGTCTGCTGGATTCGCAGCACCGCTTGCCCAAGCCGTTCCGCCTCGCGGCGTTCCTGCTGGTGACACTGGCGGGCATGAGCACCGGCCTGTGGCAGTTCCTGCGCGGCCAGCGTTATGCCCAGTGGAACCCTGACCAAAACCGTTGAGAGGGATCGAGCCATGGCGATCAAACAACTGATTAAACGCACCAGCGGCTGGCTCTATCTCAACTCGTCCATAGGACGCAACCAGTTGCACGGCGCAGGTGTGATCCTGATGTTGCACCGGGTGCTTTCCAACGACCGCGCCGCCGACCTGCCGCACCGCAACGAACTGTGCGTCGGGCCCAAGGCCTTCGAACACTTGCTGGTGTGGCTGCGCAAGCATTTCGATTGCGTGCCGCTGATGGAGATCCTGCAACCCAATGCCTTGCGCACCGAGCGTCCGCAGGTGGCGCTGACCTTTGACGACGGCTGGCGCGACAACGCCGCCAACGCCTTCCCGCTGCTGCAGAAACATCAGGTGCCGGCGAGCATTTTTCTGTCCACCGATTTCATCGGCAGCCGGCAGCGTTTCTGGTGGGAGAGCATCGGCGAAACCCTGTGGGGCAGTCATGGTGAAAAAGCCCGCACGCACCTGATCGAATGCCTGCGTGCCGCCGGCCAGCCGTTGCCAGTGCTGCTGGATGACATCGATGTGGATCGCCGCAGTCTGACCCTGTTGCATTATCTGCAAAGCCTCAAGGCGCTCGATCCGAAGATACTCGAACGCCTGACCGACGAGTGCCCGCAAGAGTCGCAGCCCCAGGCGCTGGACTGGCATCAGGTGCGGGCGATGGAGTCTTCCGGTCTAGTGCGTTTCGGCCCCCACGGCGCCAGTCACGCGATCCTCACCGGCCTGGACGACGTGCGCCTGAGCGAAGAAATCAGCCGCAGCCGCGATGCCATGCTCAACGGCTGCAACCGGCCGCTGCTGGTGTATTGCTACCCCAACGGCGACAACGACGAGCGGGTGCGCGAACAGATCGCCAATCACGATTTCCCGTTTGCGCTGGGCACCGGCAGTGGCATCTATCGCGGTACCGGCGATCCGCTGAACCTGCCGCGCTTCGGTGTCAGCCAGCGCACAGCGCGCAATCCGCAACTGCTGTCGTGGCGGATCTATCGCGGGGCGCGGCCATGAGTCGAGGCAGTTACCTCAAGCATCTGGCGCTGAGCATGGGCACCAAACTGGCGATGATCGCCCTGCGCCTGCTGAGGAATGTGCTGCTGGCGCGGATTCTCGGCCCCAGCGAACGGGGCCTGTTCGCCCTGCTCAGCACCCTGCCCGATCTGATCAGCGCCGCCACCAGCGGCGGATTGAATTCCGCCGTGGGTTATCAGGCGGCCAAGCAGCGCCCGATGGGCTTGTTGCTCGCGCAAGTGCTGGTGTTTGGCTGTTTGCTGGCGGGTCTGCTGACCTTGCTGGTGGTGGCGCTGGTGCGCGAGTTCGGCAGTGAATTGGATGTGACGATGCAACTCGGTCTGCTGGCGTGGCTGTTGCTGCTGGCGGTGCCGTTGACCGTGCTCAAAAGTGGCCTGCTGACCTTGCACAATGCGTCCGGCGGCGTGGTCGCGTTCAATGCCTTGCGGCTGGTGGAATCTTTGGCGCCGCTGTTGCTGTTTCTCGCGCTGTTCTGGATGTGGAAAGAAGCGGCCCTCGAAGCCGCGCTGATCAGTTGGCTGGCCGGCATCAGTCTGGTGGTGCTGGTCGGCTGGCTGTGGCTCAAACGCGCGCAGCCGTTGCAGCTGCAATGGGATCGCGCCAGCCAGAACGAACTGCTGCGCTTCAGTGCGCGCAGCCATCCGGATCTGCTGTTCCAGCAAGTGATCCTGCGTTCCGATTACCTGTTCATTGGCGCCCTGCTCGGCAGCACCGCCCTCGGGCATTACGCGATGGCCAGCGCCGCCGCCGAATTGCTGCTGATCGTTCCGGAAGCGGTGACCACGCCGCTGATGAAACGCCTGCTGCAACAGGACGAAGGCATGGACAAGGTCACGCCGCTGGCTCTGCGCCTGACCGCCACGGTGATGCTCGGCGCCTGCCTGACCATGGCCGTGATCGGCGAATGGCTGATCGTTACCCTGTTCGGCGTCGCCTACCAGCCGGCGTATCCGGCGCTGCTGGCCTTGCTGCCGGGGCTGCTGGGTCTGTGTTACGCCAGCATCCTGCGCCTGGACCTGATCGGCAAGAACCGCCCCGGCACGGTGTCGCTGCTGATGGGGCTCGGTGCGCTGCTCAATCTTGCGCTGAACCTGCTGCTGATTCCGGCCTACGGCATCGTCGGTGCAGCGGCAGCGTCGTCGATTGCCTATCTGGCGGTGACCGTGGCGATGCTGGTGTTGTACTGCCGGTTGAGCGGCGTGGCGTTCTGGCAAACCCTGATCATTCTGCCCAGCGACCTCACGCCGATGTGGCTGATGTTGCAGCGTCGGAAGGCAGCATGAAAGGCCTAGCCCTGCTGCTCGGTCTCGGCCTGTCGCTGGACGCCTTCGCGGCGTCGATGCGCTGGGGCGACATTCGCGACGGCAGCCTGTATCTGCAAGCGGATCGCCCCGACACGGTGACCGTGCGCTGGGCGCCGGCGTGGCAGGCGGAGGCCAACGAAGAGCACATTTACCTGCTCGACGGCCGCGGCCAATTGCAGGGCGAGCGCTTCATCAAGGCCAGTGAAACCCGTGGCAGTCAGAGCTGGCCGTTGGCGCCGGGCGCCGCGAGTTATCAGCTGGAAATCCCCGGCTACAGCTTCCGCAGTTATCGGGTCGAGCACGACGAAACCACCGTGGCGCTGTTTGCTCCGGCCAAGGTGCATTTCAGTGCAGAAACCCGTAATGGCGATGAACTGTATTTCAAGGTCGCCGCCGGTGAGCACGCGATATTGGCGGGCAAGTTCCACGGCGGGGTCAGCGCCCTGCAAGCGCAGCGGGTCGGTGATGGGCAGCCCCTGACACTGGCGCTGAAACCCTATCGCGCCTATTGGCAGTTCGATCAGCTGGCGCTGCCGGTCAGCGAACGCGAGCAGATCTGGCGCCTGCGTCTGCAAGGCAGCGGCAAAGCGGCGTTCTGGCTCGACGGCACGGCCAATCTGTTTGCACAGACCCCGCAACAGCTCAAACCGCTGCGTGAAGACGACGGCCAGACGCGCCTGACCCTGCACGACAAAGTCCTCGGCCGCACCCCGGATCTGGGCATCGCCCTGCCCTACGTGATGCCGCCGCCCGCCAGTCATCCGGTGCTCGATGCGCTGAAACCGACGGCCGCCAGTTACTACAGTTTTGTCGACGTGACGGCGAGACAACCGCACTTCGAAGATGCGTTTCGCCAGGTCTATCAGGATCGCTTCGGCATTCGCCAGGACATCACCTTGCTTGCCGGCAGTCAGCGTCAGGCCGATCTGCGCGCCGACGTGCAAAGCAACAACGGCCTCGACGCCTGGCTCGCCAGCACCCGTGCGCTGGGCGGCAAAGGCACGCACTACATCGGGTTCGCCGACGAGCCCAACCTGAATTATTCGAGTTACGAGCAATACCGTTCGATCTTCACCAGCATGGCCCGGCAAGTGCGCAGCGATCCGGCCAATGCCAAGGCCGGCGTGCGTATCGCGATGCCGGCCAGTTCACGGCTGGTCAACGGCCCGTTCGCCGATAACGCCGCGAACAAGCGCGGCATCGACTGGGCCCGGCGCCTGCTCGGTGAGTCCGCCGATCAGGTCGATGCGCTGGCCTGGCACGAATGGATGATTCGCGACCTGCTCGCCACCCGCGTGTACCGCGACAGCGTGCGCCGGGCGGCGGATCTGGTCGGCCTCAATGCCAAGGGTCAGCCGCGCAAAGCCTTGCTGCTGGATCAGACCAACCTCTCAAGCGGATCAAGCCTGAGCCCCTACGATCAGGAAACCCATTTCACTTCGCTGTGGTGGGCCTCGGTGGTGATCAACGCCTCCCAGGACGGCTTGCTGAGCATGCTCAACTGGTTTCAGGCCGCCGATGAGCCGCAATACCCCAAAGGCATGTTGCGGGTGCTGGGTGATGACCGCTTCGAGTTGAAACCGGTGGGTCTGGCTCAGCAGTTCATCCAGCAGCACTGGCTGCACAACGTGCTGTGGCTGGAGAACGACGCGTTCGAAGTCGATGTGCTGGCGATGGCCGGCGACGATCAGCGCGGGCTGCTCGGCGTGAACAAGGGCACGCGCTTGCAGCATGTCGATCTGGCGGGCGCCAAATGCCCGCTAAGCGGCGGCGCACTGCGCTATTTCGGCGCCGACAACCGCAGCCGCGACGCGCCGTTTCGCTGTCAGGACGGCCGCGTGCGCTTCGAACTGCCGGGACAGACCCTGTTTGCCCTGCGCTGGAGCGCCTCATGACCGCCCCGTTGATGTCCGGCCGCGCTGGCCTGTGCCGCGCGATGACTCGTCATCAGGAGCCACGACCATGAATGTTTTGCAAAAAATCCGCGATCACATCAAACACAAAGGCCTGCGGGCCACCTTGGCCAAGGTGTGGAAACACTACGTCTTTTCTCATCAGGAACTGCTGTGGATGGAGCGCGACCTTGTCAGTCCGGTGCCACCCCACAGCCTCAAGCCCTACCCGCCACTGCGGGTGGTGAAGATCACCCCGGACAACGTCAGCGCCTTCGCCCGCCACTTCGGCGACCGCGTCGGCACCATGGCGGAGCTTGCCCGGGAACATCACACCGGGCACATGCACCTGGACGATCAGGGCCATGCGGTGGCCTTCATCTGGGGCACCGCTCAAGACTATTTCGACCGGCACTACTACGGCTGCCTGTTCCCGGTGAAACCCGGTGAGTTCTTCGAATTCGGCGGCGAACTGACCCGTGCCTACTGGGGCACCGAACTGTCGGTGGATCTGCAACTGGAACTGTGGAAAGCCATGGCCGCCCAGGGCTGCGACAAGGTCGTGGACGTCTGCGAATTCCACAACATCCCGGCGCTCAAGCTGCATCTGCGCATGGGCTATACCGAACAGGGTCGGATCATGAACATCTACAAACTGTTCGGTCGCTGGCGCTTCTACCGCGAAACCCGCTACAGCGGCTCGCGCCTGGAGGCGTTGCGCAAACCTTCCCGTCCACCTGTCACAGCAACGGCGACCTGAGCCTATGGCGCGATTCGAATGGCGCACCTCGTTGTGCGCACCCGACTTCCCGGCGGCGGCCTATGAAGCGCTGCGCCTGCGGGTGACGGATCACACGCCGTTCAACAGCCTCGACTGGCTGGGTGCGGCAGAGCAGACGCTCGACACGCATGAGCAGCTGCACGTATTGCTGGGTTGGGAAGCGGACGAATTGCGCCTGTGCCTGCCGCTGGTGAAAAGCCGTGAACGGTTTTTCGGTGTGCCGTTTCGGGTGGTGCATCACCTGGGTTATCCGCTGGCTGATCGCCTGGCGTTGTTATCACAGCTGAATGCCGACGACATGCGCCAAGCCCTGCGGCTGATTCGCCAGCGAGTGCCCCACGCCCTGCTGCAACTCAATGAAATCACCGAGCCGGTCGGTGCCGAAAGCATGCTCACCGAATGGATGGCCCACAGCTCCACCGGCGAACGTCGCTTGAGCTGCCGGGTGCCGGTGCACCTGATCAGCGACGCCGACCGCCAGGAAGTCTCGGGCGACCCGCGCTACAAACTGCGCCGGGCGCGCAAGCGTATTGCCGCGTGCGGCGCCGAAGTCCGGCGGATCACGCCCGACGCGACCAGCATGGGCCCGTTGCTGCAGGTCATCAGCGAAGTCGAAGCGGTGAGTTGGAAAGGTGACGAAGGCGTCGGGATCTTTGCCAGCGAGCGCAGCCGCCGTTGCATGGAAAACGCTTTCACCGCCCTCGCCGCTTCGGATCGGGTGCGCGTGGTGATGCTGGAACTCAACGGACGTTGCATCAGCTATCGGCTCGGCCTGTTCGAGCAGGGCCGGCTCTACGATTACAACCTCGCCTTCCCGCCGCAATACGCCGATCTGGGCAGCGGCCGGGTGCTGCTGGAGGAATGGATTCGCTGGGGGCTGGACGACAACTGGCGCTGGATCGATGCCTCGCGGGTCAGCCTGGAAAACTCCAGCCATCAACTGCACGAACGCATGACCGGGCAACTGGAACACTGGCGCTGGAGCTTCTACTCGTGGCGCCCGAGCGGGCTGCTGCTGGGACTGGGGCTGCGCGTCTGGCACCGGCTCAAGCCTGGGTTGCAACAATGGCGGGCGAAGCGTGCGGCGGCCAGAGCGGCGGTCATTGTGACACCTGTGATCAACCCCACCAAGGAGGGCGAACATGCCTCGCCAAGTCATAGTCAACGCTGACGATTTCGGCCTCAGTCCGAACGAAAACGCGGTGATCCTCGGCGCGTTCCAGGCCGGGGTCATCAGTTCCGCCACGGCCATGGCCAACATGCCGGCGTTCGAAGCAGCCTGCGCCATGGCCCGGCTGCCGTTGCTGGAAGGCCGGATCGGCCTGCACTTCAACCTGACCTACGGTCGGCCCTTGAGCCGGGCCATTCTCCAGCGTCGCACCTTCTGCGACAGCCACGGCGTGTTCGACCTCAACCTGCCTCGCCAGAGCCTGTGGCTGGGCCGGGAAGACCGCGAGGCGGTGCAGGAAGAATTGCAGGCGCAGTGGCAGCGCTGCGTCGATCATGGCGTGCGTCCCAGCCACCTCGATTCGCATCAGCACGTGCACAACATCTGGCCGATCGGCGAGATCGTCGCGCGTTTCGCCGCCCATCAAGGTGTACCGGTGCGCCTGGCGCGCAACCTGGGGCAAAACCTCAGCCTGCCCAAACGTGTGTTCAAGGGCTTGCTCAACCGTCGTTTGCAGGGACTGGCCGGGGTCACTGCCGATTACGTCTGCACCCCGGTGGACCTGCGCAACGCCCCCGCGCCGACCGACGGCGTGCTGGAAATCGTCGCCCATCCGAACCAGCTCGGGGCGGACTTCGGTGATGCGTATCTTGAACCAGGGGAGTCTCTGAGTGCGGTGTTGAATGGCCGATTACAAGGAGTGCCGAGGATCGGTTATCGAGCCGTGAGTCCGGCTGGAATGCACACAGAGTAATCGATCACAGGAAAATAGACTTTGCAGTATAGATAGTGGCACCCTAGCATCATTCTTCAGCAACTGGCTCAAATGCCGGTTCTGCTCAAATTCGCCAGGGAAAGTTTTCATGGAAGAAGCCTGCAAATGGGGAGCCGATTTTTTCCCCTTGGTCAAGGATGCACCGAAGTTTTTTGGCTTTTCTGATTTTCTCGCAGCATCGGCGCTATTGGTGCTTGCCTGGACAATCAGCGGTGCGCGGTACCAATTCAGATTGGAGACGGCACCCTTCTCCATTTTCAAGCTGTCCTATTACTCCGTCGGCTTTGTGGGTCTGTTGACGCTCCTGACCGACTTCTGGCGCGCCCAACAGCTGTGTGTACCCAAGGGTTGGCTTCTTACGCCAGAATCCTGGCAACTTGTGCTGGCAAGCCTGTACTTTCTGACTTTTCTGGTTTGGTTGCTCTTTTCTTTCATCAGACCGTTGAAGTTTTGCCGTTTAAATGATGATCGTTATCTGGAACAGTTCAAGAAAATCATCATCCGGGGCAACACATCGGAAATGGCGATTCTCGCAGAGGAATTGCTTACTTCTGTCGACAACATAATGCACTACGCATTAATCGAACTGCCACCCAGCGACCCCAACCATGACAAGCCCTACCGGGTCACCGTCAATGCAAGTAAGTTACTGTTTTTGATTTCTGATCCGCGCTTTTGCAAAGCGCTGGTTGCAAATGCGCCTGATACTTGCATTGCCTTTTTCAATGCAGTGAACAAACTGCAAGCATTTCCGGCACGCATGAATATCCTCGCAAAAAACATCGTCAACGAAGCGCTGCAAAATAAAGATTCTCAGCTATATCACGAGCAAAGCGGATACGAATCAGGATCCCACGGTGTTGAAAAGCCATTCAGCAATGCGATCTTTTCCAAACATGAAATGGTTGAGTCGTTCGGGATTCTGTTCAAACTGGATCAACATAAACTGGAGCAGTGGGACGCAAGGCAGTGGGAAGTTCTGATCAGCGTCACGATGCAAACGCTCGAGGATTACGTAAAACGGGCGTTTGGCAATCAATTCAATTCATTTGATGACATGTCGGACAATATAGCGGTGGCTACGGCCGATCTGCACTTGATCAATGAACAGGCAGATCCGCGAGTGACTGCAGAACCGTTGAGAAAAGCCCGGATCGCCACACAGTTCATCGATGACGTTCTGCATCTCTTTGATGAACATCCGCTCGCAAAGAATGCCGCTACATATATTCAATCAGCGGGGCGCCCACCCGCCAATTCATACATTTTTGCGGGATTGACCACCTACTACGATCTGCTGGCGGAGATGATTTACACCGTTATCATCCATGCCGCGAAAGTTCAGTCTCCAGTTGCCTTGTGCGACCAACTGCACAAAAAAATCATCTGGCGCCGCTTTTTCGATAGCGAATCCGACTTCCCTGCCTCCTCCGTGATCAAGCAATGGGTCTGCGCCAAGATAATCGATGAAATCAACCTCCATCTGCATCGCACAACTTACGAACGTGCCTACTTGCTGGGCTTTTGCTGGAGCGTAATGGGCATCGCCAGAGATCAACGTGCGATGGGCAACTGTCAGACACTCAAAAATGCCGTGCTGGCCTGGACGCAAAAGCACTACCTCGAGCTTCACTGCAAGTCCCCAAAAATGGCAGCAGCCAGCCTGTTTGAAGGCGTCATCTTCGATCAAGCACGATCTCGACTGATCAAGCCCTATACTTTGGGTGGCCTTTGGCATGAATCCGAGCGAGCGGAACTTAAATTATGGCTCCCGGGCATGCGCTTGCAATTCATCTCAAGCGGCCGGCAACCGTACCAGTATTGGTCGCTGAGAACAGTGGCAGACTTGATCCAAGCCTGTGAATAAAGCGTAATTTTGACGCCTGAAAACCGTGTCAAATCATTTACACAAGTTGCAACAAATTCGATACAGAAGATTGCCATGTACTGACCATCGCTCATCTATACCCAAGTGGAGCGTCACCCACCAGACCCTGGCTCCGGCCACGGAGGGCATCATGACCGTCATTGAAAAGCTGCGTGAACGTATCAAGCAAAAAGGCCTGGGCCGCACCTTCGGCACGTTGTGGAAACGCTACGTGTTCTTCCATTGGGAACTGTTGTGGATGGAGCGCGACCTGGTCAGCCCGGTACCGCCGCACAAGCTGCGCCCCTACGACGGCCTGCGCAAGGTCGACATCACCGCCGAGAATGCCGGCGCGTTCGCCAAACACTTCGGTGACCGCGTGCAGACCATGGCCGAACTGGCCAACGAGGGCCACACCGGGCACATGTACCTGGACGCCGACGGCCATGCGGTCGGATTTATCTGGGGCAGCACTCGTGACTACCACGACCGCCACTATTACGGCTGCACCTTCCCGGTCAAACCCGGCGAGTTCTTCGAGTTCGGCGGCGAAATGACCCGCGCCTACTTCGGCAGCAGCCTGTCGGTGGACGTCCAGGTCGCCCTCTGGGAAGCCATGGCCGCCCAGGGTTGCAACAAGGTGGTCGACGTCTGCGAAACCCACAACATCCCGGCGCTGAAACTGCACATCCGCATGGGCTACCACGAACAGGGTCGCGTCACCCACGTCTATTGCCTGTTCGGCAAATGGCGCTTCTTCCGCGAAACCCGCTACGAAGGCTCACGCCTGGACCCGCTGCGCAAACCGGGACGGCCGGTGGTGACGGCGGCTGCGCAGGCTTGAAGGTCCAAAGCAGCACTGTGGGAGCTATCGGAGACGCTAGCTCCTACATAATCTGAGACTACTTGCCTACACCTGCAGACGACACATCCAAGGCCGATAACAGAACCGGCTGACTGCTCGACCGTATCCAAATGGATACAGTCGAGCCATGAACTATTTCGTGCAACAGACATCCGTGTTCGTGACCTGGCATGCCTCTATTCGAGATCTCCGTGCCAAGGTAGCTATTGCCCGTCGCATAGATCGTGCATCAGCAGGTAATCTAGGCGACATTAAACCCGTAGGTGATGGTGTGTCGGAAATGCGCGTTGATGTCGGCGCCGGGTATCGGGTCTACTTCACGATGCGTAACGGTGTAGTTATCGTTTTGCTGGCCGGCGGCGACAAATCCTCACAAAGCGCGGACATCAGACGTGCAAAAAAAATGGCAAAGGAGGTTTAACCATGAGCCAGACTTTGACAGCTTTTGATATGGCAGCACTGCTGGACAGTGATGAAGCCATCAGTGAATACCTATCCCAAGTGTTGGCCGACGGTGACAACGAAGAGTTTCTTCGTGCAATCGGTTATGTCGTCAAGGCGCGTGGCATGACGCAGATCGCGAAGGATTCGGGCATGGGGCGCGAAAGTCTGTACAAGGCCTTCGCACCGGGAGCCAAGCCTCGCTTCGACACGGTACTTAAAGTCATTCATGCCCTTGGCATCGATCTGTGTGCGCAACCGGGACATGTGCTGAATCACTCCACGTCCTGAAGGCTGCGCTACTCAGCGATTCACCCCCACCCACGTAAAACACATCGGCATCTGCGCCTCGCGGTTCTGGTACTGGTCATACACTTCTTCCCGGTTCGAGTGCGGGTATTCCTTGAAGTGCGTGATGGTCAGGCCGGCCTCGAGGGCGGCGGTGAAGATCGCGCCGAGGGTGTGCGCGAACCAGTAAGACTTCGCCGCCGGCTGTTCGACCTTGCCGACGTAGACGATCGGCTCCTCCTGCACGAACGGTTCTTCGCGGAAATACGAGCTGGCGAGGCGAAACGGGTCTTCGGCCTCGGGGTCGACCATTTCCAGGAACGGGTGGGTCTCGTAGATCACCAGTTGTCCGCCCGGTTTGAGGGTCGAGGCGACGTGGCGAAAGAACTCGCCGATGTCAGGCATCCAGCCAAAGACGCCGATGGTGATCAGCGCAACGTCGAAACGGGCGCGCAGCGATTCGGGCAAATGATGAATATCGGCTTCGATGAACTCGGCGTTATGCGGCGAACGCTTGTTCAGTTCGCGGGCCTGTTCGAGAAACGCGCTCGACTGATCGATGCCGACCACGCTCCGTGCGCCGAGGGCAAACAGCGACAGGCTTTCGCGACCGTTGTTGCAACACAGCTGCACAACGTCTTTGCCATCGACACCGACCTGCTCGAGCAAGCCGCGAAGGGTGTCGTCGAGGCAGGAAAAATCGGCCTGCGTGACTTCGGTCAGCAAGGCCTGCCAGTCGGGGGAGTCCTGGTGATGACGGGCGGAATCGTTCCACGCCTGACGATTGCTCTCGACGGCGTTTTTATTGTTCGGCACTTCCATGGCGCACTCCGGGCGATGCTCACCATTGAGCGGCCCGAGTCTAGTTCAGCCTCGCGTTACAGGTTGTTGCGAACTTGTAAGCCGACAAGTTTGCACCAGCGCCTGCACCAACGCCTGCAACGCGGGCAGCTATAGTTAACAGCCTTGGGGAAATCCGCTTCCACAGGTGCTGCCATGGGAATGTTCAATCGACTGCTGTTGTCCGCCTGTCTGCTCGCCGCCGCCCAGGCGCAGGCGCTGGACAGCAATTTCAACTACTACGGGGCGGACCAGCCCTTTGCCCACCCTGCTCCACCGTCGCTGTCCGCCCAGCCGCCTCGGCCGTTCGATGACACGCCGCCGCAGGATTTCATCGTCATCCCGGATCGCCGTGTATTCCATGACTCGCAACTGCCGACCGTGGCCGATGCGACGGTGCGGGTGTTTATCCGCACCTACGATGCCGAGCGCGGCATTTACGTCAACGACGAGGTGCTGGACCCGACGTGCGTGCTGGAATGCCTCGGCTCGCCGAATCCACGCAGCACCGCCGTTTACCACTGACGCTTGTCCGGCCGCGCCAGGCCGAGCTTTTCGATACGGTAGCGCAGCATGTCGCGGCTCAGGCCCAGCAGGCGCGCCGATTTGGTGACGTTCCAGTCGGTCTTGTCGAGCATCTTGCGCACCATGTCGCGCTCGACCTCCGGCAGGTTCATCGACTCGGTGTTGCTCGCCGGGCGCGGTTCGAAGTGCGGGTGCTGTACCTCGTGCTGATGCTGCGGTGGCAGCTCATCGCACAGGCTCATGCACACGTTCAGTTGATGAGCGGCAATGGTGTCGTTCGGCGCCAGCAGCACGGTCTGTTCAAGCATGTTGCGTAGCTCGCGCACGTTGCCCGGCCAGGTGTAACTGAGCAGCAGTTCTTCGGCCTGATCGCTGAAATGCAGGTTCGGTTTGCCATATCGCTTGCCGTGACTGGCGAGGAAGTGCCGGGCCAGCAGCAGGATGTCTTCGCCACGGGCGTACAGACGCGGCACCTTGATCGAGATGATCCGCAGCCGGAAAAACAGATCGCGGCGGAACTTGCCCTGCTGGACCATCTGTTCAAGGTTGCAATTGGTGGCGCTGATCACCCGCAGGTTGACCTTGCGCTCCTTCACCGAACCGACCCGCCGAATGGTGCGATCCTCCAGCAGTTTCAGCAGTTTGGCCTGGAGCACCAGATCCATTTCACCGATTTCATCGAGAAACAGCGTGCCGCCATCAGCGGCTTCCACCAGCCCGACCCGGCGGTCCTTGGCATCGGTGAACGCGCCTTTCTCGTGACCGAACAGCTCCGACTCCACCAGGTTGGCCGGAATCGACGCGCAGTTGAATTCAATGAACGGGCCTTTGCTGCGCGCGCCGTCGAAATGCAGCGCACGGGCGACCAGTTCCTTGCCGGTACCGGTTTCGCCCTCCACCAGCACCGGCGGCAGATCACCGTTGGTCATGCGCCGCTCGGCTTCGAGCAACTGACCGATGGTGTTCTTCAAATGCAGCATCGGCGCCGATTCGCCGATCAGCGCCTGTACTCCGGATTTCTGCGCCTCACGCTCCTGATAGAACGACAGCGTGCGCTCCATCCGTTCGGTGGCCAGGGCCTTGTCCAGCAGCAGTTTGAGTTCCGGCAGCGCGACCGGTTTGGTGACGTAATGAAAGGCGCCCTCCTTCATTGCGACCACCGCGTCTTCGACGTTGCCGTAGCCGGTCATCATGATCACTTTCAGGTCCGGCGCGCTGATGCGCAGCTTCTGGATCAGATCGTGACCGCTCATGCCCGGCAGCGAGTTGTCGGTCAGGACGATGTCCGGCATGAAGCTTTCCAGTTGCCCCAGCGCGTCCTCGGCCGAGTGGCAGACCGTCACCTCGAAGTCCTTGCGCTCCAGGTAGGTCTGAATATTCTCGGCCAGCAGTTCGTCATCCTCGACCAGCAGAATGCTGTGTTCCATATTCCCCTCCCGATGCCACTCTAAAGTTGAGACTGACGCGGGTTCCTTCCTGCTCGCGGCTGGTCAGCATGACCGAACCCTGAAACCGCTCCATGATTCGCTTGACCAGCGCGAGGCCGACCCCGAGGCCGCCCTGCTTGGTGGTGAAAAACGGTTTGAACACCAGTTGTTGCTGCTGCGCGCTCATGCCTTTGCCAGTGTCGCTCAGGGTCATGCGCACCTGACCGGTCTGCGCCGTTTCAATCTCGACACTGAGTACGCCGCCTCTGGGCATCGCTTCCAGGGCATTGGCAAACAGGCTATTGAGAATTTGCGTGAGCAGCACCTGTTGACTGACCACCGGCGGGCAATCTTGTGGTGCGAATCGCACTTCGACGCCGTTGCGCCGGATCAACGCATCAAACGCCCCCAGGGTGTCCTCGACCGCCGCCAGCAGGTCCACCGCCTCGCCGTCGTCACTCATCGGGCGCAACGACACCAGCAGTTCGCGAACCCAGCGCGACATGCGGTCGACCTGGCTGATGATGTCGCCGATGTTGCGTTGCGCGCCGGGGCTGGCGATTTCCTGGGCCAGCTCGGCGCTGGAACGAATGGTCGCCAGCGGATTGCGCAGGCTGTGGGCCACCGCCGAAGACATCTCGCCCAGAGCGACAAAGGTTTCATTGCTGATCAGTTGCTGCTGCTGGCTCTGCAGCAGCGTCGAGGCGCGCCGCACGATCCAGAACAAGCCGAGGTAAATCGCTGCGCCGCCGAGGATCGTCGCAGCCCAGATCGAGGCGAACCCTCGGTCGATACGGTCGACCAGATCCGCCGGTTCCTTGTAGATCTCGACCATGGCGACCACTTTGCTTTTGTCGGCGTTGAACATCGGAATGTAGTTCTCGATGAACAGGTATTTGGGTTCGCGAGACAGCCGCTGCTCGGGTTTTTCATCGTCGATCTTGTGATAACTGGAAGACACCGGGACTTTCATCTCGAACGACTCATCCAGCTCGTCGTCGTCTTCGAACTTGACGTTGATCAGCTCGGGGTTGGTCGACCAGATAACCGTGCGGTCCAGGGCGTACACCGTGGCCAGCAGAACATCCGGCAAGTGTTCGACGTGATCGAGAAACTCGGCACGGGCCATTGCATGGGACAGCGGATCGACGTCGGGGTAGTTCCCGTCCTGGCGTGAGTCGAGCATCTCGCCCATGGTCCGTTGCGGCGTGATGTTGGCATGGCGCATTTCCGCATCGCCGATGGCCTGCACGAATTGCGCGGTGAGCAGCGCATCGCGCTCCACGCTTTCGGTGACCACGAAGCGCGTGGAGATATACCCCAGCCCCAGCGCCACGGCCGCGATGATGAAAAAACTGGCCAGCGAGAACCAGCGCAGCAGATTGAACTGCCCGCCCCAACTCTTGATGGCTGCCAACGCTATGTTCGGCGCTGCTGTTTTTTGTTCTTCCAGTTGCTGCATGGGATTGCCCTGGCTTTTTTGTGTCGAGCCCGTTACAGCCGCCTTCTCGAATGAGTGTAGGTGGCAATGACCGTGACACACGGTTCAATGATGCTATTTAGCCGCTACTGCATACGACTCACCGCTTCGCTCGCAGAACCCGGTTTTACTGGCGTCAATGTCCCGTCGGCCAAGGGCTGCTCGGACGGATGCTGACGCTCGGTTTCGGCACTCAGAAAGTCGATGATCGACTGCGCCGAGGCCTCGTCCAGGCGCAGATTGGGCATCGGAATACGCTCGTATTGCTCGAACAGTTGCAGTGCGATCGGGTCTTTCTCCGCCAGAACACGATCCGGTTCGCGGATCCAGCGATTGAGCCAGGCCGCGTCGCGCTGACGGGTCACGCCGATCAGGTCCGGGCCGATGTTGCGCATGCCGATGCCTTCGCCATCCTGCGGGCCGAGGCTGTGGCACGAAGCGCAGCGGGTGCGGAACAGTTCTTCGCCATTGCTCGGCGGCCGGATCTGCGGGGCGTCGGCGTAGCTTTCTTCGGTGCTGGCCTGTTTCCAGTTTTGCAGCGTGTTGGCCAGTTGGTCGGCGAGGATCCATGGGTTTTCGAACGGCGAGGCTTTCATCCAGCGCCCGGTGCTCTGGTTGCCGACGATCAGGCTCAGGTTGTGGTCCTTGGTGCGCCCGTTGTCGACGCCTTCGATGAACAGCCCGAGCTTCTTGCGCAGCTCGGTGACGTCTTCGAACTCGCCGGTGAGGAATTTCCAGCCGGGGCCGACCTTGAAGCGTTGCGCATAGGCCTTGAGCACTGCGGGGGTGTCGCTCAACGGGTCGATGGTGATCGAGTAGAAAAAGATGTCTTTCCCGACCCGGTCCCCCAGCAGTTTCTGCACCTGGCGCAGGCGCGCGGTTTCCAGTGGGCAGGAGTCGCTGCACGAAGTGAAGATGAAGTTGATCACCACCACCTTGTCTTTGATCAGGTCATCGAAAAAGCGCACCTGCCGACCGTCCTGGTCGGTCAGCAGGGTGTTGGGGAAATAGTCGCCACCCCACGGGGTGGCGGATTCACTGGCGCCTTCGGGCTGCGCCTGATGGGCGATGAGCACCTGGCTGCCGAGCAGGCAGGTGACCAGCACCAGAATCAGGTGCATGCCCAGGGCGCGGGAGCGCGGCGTTGGCTGGTTCATGTCGGCTCCCTCCCTTTTCATGGTTTCACGGTCACTTGCGGGCCGAAGCCGTCGCCGGTGCGGAAGGTTGGCAGCGCGGCGGAGTTGACGTAGCGCACGCCATCCCAGCTCGGCAGCGGTGTCGGCATCAACTGCAGTTGCCCGGGTTTTTCCAGGTCCCAACGCAGCAGCATCGAGTTGTCCTCATGCTGGGTGTTGTGACAGTGCTCCATGTAGGTCCCGGCAAACTCGCGGAAGTTGATCGCCATCTCGACGTTGTCCAGCCCGTCGGCCTCCGAACCGATCCGGTAGACGTCCTTGCGCGCCCATTTTTCCCACTCAGGCGGGGCCTTGCCGCCACGGCTGAGGATGATCCCCTCCTCGAAGTGCACGTGCACCGGATGGCTCCAGCCCGTGCCGCCAGCCCTGATGTTCCAGACTTCCAGGGTGCCGATGCCGTTGACCCCGGCGTCGGTCGGGCCGCTGGCCAGTTTGGTCGAGGCATTCAACCGGCGTGGGTCCATGTGGAAGCCGAAACCGCTATCGGTCTTGATCGTCCACGGCGCTTCATCGGTGCCGTCGGCGCGACCGAAGGTGAAGGTCCGGTGCAGCGCCTTGGCCAGCAATGCCTTGTCGGCAGCGTTGTCGCGGTGGATCTTCAGCGGAATCATCACCAGGCCTTCGGCCTTGCCCGGTTTGGCCGGTTCGTAGGCCGCCGGGTTCATCGACAGATCCTGGCCGGTATAAGCCTTGACGTTGAGTTGCAGGACCTTGCCTACCACCGGGTCACCCCGATCCCATTGTGGACCCTTGCTGGTCTGTTTGATGACTGCCAGGTATTTCTCCGACAGCACGTCGGCCAGCGGGATCACTTCTTTCGGGCCCTTGCCGTCGTCCTGGGCCTGCAGGTTGACGAAGAACAGCTTGTCGCCCGGCTTGATGCCGTTTTTCGCGAAGTTGACGATGATGTCGAACCGCTCGGCGATGCCCTGGGTCGGCAGAATCGCGTTGTGGTTCTGCTTGTCGCCGTCGGCATCCAGGTCCATCGTGCCGTCGAACGGTACGCTGTGTTCCATGATGTTGCCGTCGTTGGCGATCATGTGGAACGGCACGCGGCTGTACGACACACCGGAGTTTCTCGGCCCCTGGAATTCGCCGCCGGTGCCTTTGACTTCACGCACCAGGGCGAGCTTGAAGTAGCGCGACACCGAACCATTGAGGAGGCGGAAGCGATAACTGCGCGCCCGCACGTCGAGGGTCGGTTTCCACTGCCAGTTGACCAGCACCTGATCGCCGATGAAGCCATCGGTGTTGAACGGGTTGAACCACAGCTGACCCTGCTGATCCCAGGCCTTGTCGGCGAACACCAGGTTGACGTCGTAGTCGCGGTTGCCCCATGGCAAGGCGCTGCCGCTGGGAAAACGCAGGTTGACGCCGTCGTTCACCGATTCGTTGCCACGGTCCAGGGCGCTGTAGTAGTTCATCATCGCCGCGTTGCCCTTGTAGACGTTCTGCGCGGTGAAATCGAGCATGTGGTCGTGGAACCAGTGGGTGCTCATGGTTTCGCGCCAATCGCCACGAATCCTGATGGTGCCGTGGTCGCAGGTCTTTTTCGCAGGCTGCAGGTCATTGACCCACAGGGTTTCCCCCGGTGCGCACGGGAATGCGGCGCGTGGATCTTCAGCCTTGGTGTTGATGCTGTCGTAACCGGCGAGCTGGATCGGCCAGCGATAGTCGTAAAACTGGCCGGGGAAGAAGAACGCGTTGGCATAACCGTCGCTTTCCGCCGGGGCGTGGCCGTTATGCTCGTGGGTGGTGATGGTGTGCAGACCGAAACCACGGTTGGCCGACGGATCGATCGGCAAGCCGTTGTAGTGCCGCATCAGCACCGGTTGGCCGTAGCGCACCATCAACAGTTTCGGCGGCAGCGTGCCGTCGAAGGTCCACACCGAGTTGTGGTCCTGCACCGGCATCGCCGGGTGGAACCGTGGGTCGACACCCTTGGCCGTGCCATCGGTCGCCGGCACGCCCGCGACGTTGTGGTACAGACCGCCGGGGCCGAATTCGCCGACGGCGTAACCGTGCATCTGCCGACTGTCACGCAGACCACCGTTCAGACGCGCGCCGGTCTGCACGGTCTTGTAGGCCACTTGCGGGTAGAACTCGTTCCAGCGCTGATGAGCCCAGCCTTTTCCCGGTGGCCGGCCTTCGGCGGAGGAACCGATGTGACGGTTGAGAAACAGTTCGATCTGCGCCTGCCAAGGGTTGCGGTCAACCGTGTTGGCATACTGGCTCGGAAATGGCGTGAGCCCCGGTTGACGCAAAAACGCATCCAGCGCCGTGCCGGGTGGCGCGCTGCGGGCGATGTTGTTCGGGTCTTGCGCCGGCGCCGGGCCGATGGCCGCCGGCGGAAAACTCAACGGCGCGGCCGGTGTGGTCGGGTCGAGTTTCTCCGGGCCGAACTCTTCGAACAGCACCAGTTGCTGAGTGAACGGCTGGGCACCGTACAGCGGGCTCGGCTTGCCGTTGGTGGGGTAATTGAAACTGGTCTGGACGGTGGGCGGCAGGATGTTTTCCGTGCGCGTCGTATCCCGCGTGCCTTTGACCCCATCAGGCAGATCGAAGGAGTCTACGTTGGCCTCGGGCATGGTCAGGATGGCGTTGAGCGCGCCGGCGCGGTCTGCGGGCTCGTCGTAATAGGCCGACGGGTCGGAGGCCTCCGGCTGATTTTCGTCGTCGATCGGGCTCGCTCGCACCCCGGTCATCTGGCCAAGGGCCAACATCAAGAAGACGCTCAGTGGCGTCAACAGGAACAGCTTTTTGGGGTCACGCATTGCTCTGTCCATCATCAGCCGCCTCATCTAAGGAAGGGGTGATGGTGTTTTGCAATTAACTCGCCAAAAAATCATTTCCAGTTGTTACAGGGGCTTGCGAGCGCTGTTGCATGCCCCACTCCCCGGTGACTGGGGCCTGACACCCACTGCTGGGGAGAAGTTCACCCCAATTTACTGAATGAGTTGAAACGCCAGACGAACGGTGGTGCCCTTGCCTTCCCGGCTGTCGAGGCTTACGCCTCCGCCGAAGCGCTCCATGATCCGTTTGACCAGCACCAGCCCGACGCCGAGGCCGCCCTGTTTGGTGGTGAAGAACGGCCGGAACGCCATGCTGCGCTGCTCTTCGCTCATGCCTTTGCCGGTATCGCTGAGCATGACGCTCACGCCACGGCTGTCGCTCGGTTCGAGGGTGATGGTCAGTGTGCCGCCCTTGTCCATCGCTTCCAGCGCGTTGGCCAGCAGGCTGTTGAGGATTTGTGTGAGCTGCACCGGATGGCTCAGCACCATCGGCGTCTGCTGAGGTTGAAACACCACGTGCACGCCAGCCTTGGCAATCTGCTGCTCGAAAGCCATCAGGCTGTCGTGCAGCGCCGCCACCAGGTTCACCGGTTCCGGGTCGTCATTGAGCGGTCGCAGCGATTGCAGCAGTTCGCGCACCCACTTCGACATGCGATCGACCTGGCCGATGATGTCCTTGATGTTCTTCTGTGCCGGCCCGGCGTCGAATTCCAGGGCCAGCTCGGCGCTCGAGCGAATGGTCGCCAGCGGGTTGCGCAAACTGTGGGCCACCGCCGAAGACATCTCGCCCAGCGCGACAAAGGTTTCGTTGGCGATCAGTTGTTTCTGCTGGGCTGCCAGCAGAATCGCCGCCCGACGCACGATCCAGTACAACCCCAGGTAAATCAGCCCGCCGCCCAGCGCGGTGGCCAGCCAGATCAGCGCCAGACCGCGCTCCATGCGGGCGATCAGGTCCTTGGGCTCCTTATAGATCTCGACCATCGCCGTGACGTTCTTGCCCTCGGCGTCGAACAGTGGAATGTAGTTTTCAATGAAGATGTATTCCGGCGGCACCACGAACTTCTGTTCTTCACGGCCCTTGTCTACGTTGTGGTAACTCGCCGACACCGGGATCCTTTGATCGAACGCCCGGTCAAGATCTTCGTCGGCATGAATGCGGGTGTTGACCAGCGCCGGGTTGGTCGACCAGATCACGGTACGATCCGGCGCATAAACATTGGCGAGGATCACATCCGGCAAATGCTCGATGTGATCAAGAAACTCACCCCTGGCGCTGGCTCGGGCCTGCGGGTCGACATCGGGAAAATCGTTGTCCTGACGAGGGTCGAGCAACTCGCCCATGGTGCGGATATTGGGAATCGAGACGTGGCGCACTTCCGCCGACGCGATGGCCTGAATGAACTGCGCGGTCAGCAAGGCATCGCGCTGCACGCTTTCTTCGATCACGAACCGTGTCGACACCGCCCCGAGCGCCACCGCCACGGTGCCGATCACCGCCATGCTGATCAATGAAAACCAGCGCAACAGGTTGAACGGCTGCTTGCGCGAGTTCAGCCGCTGGCTGCCCTCCTCGACCGGTAGCGATTGTGACTGCATGTTCATGGCGGCGACTTCCCGATACGTCCCTATAGGGTTATAGCCCACGGTTGGGTGTTTGCCCGGATGCGGGTGCCCCACAAGCCACCCGGATAACCACAAAACCCTGTGGGAGCTGCGGTGCGACGATTCGACTTGCCAGCGATAGCGGACTTCCAGTGCCCAAAGTAGTGACTGACACGACGCCATCGCTGGCAAGCCAGCTCCCTCAGTTTTTTGCGCAGCGCCCGCCCCACAATCCCCAATGCTGGGGGATGTCGCCCTATCCACGCTGTCTCCACAACCTACGCGTAAACGCGCGAACCCTTGCGCCACGGGCCTTTGCCGCCGGTTGGCCGGTCGTTGGTATGGAAGTTGTAAAGCCCCTCAGCAACTGACCCATCCCCAAGGGGCAGGTACTTTGATAGAGGGATTAACTCATGCACCCTTTACTGTCCAAAACCGCGACCGTCCTGGTCGTGAGCGCTTTGGCCCAGGGCATTGCCCAGGCCGCTCTGTTCGCCGTCGACCCGGGTCCCTACACACCGGCCAATGGCGGTTTCGCCAGCTGGTATCAGGACACCCACGGTCGCACCCTGGATCTGTGCCTGTCCAAAGCACTCAGCTCCCGCGTGCCGAGCACCCCGGGCGCCCCGTCGTACATGTGCTCGCTGCTGCCGACCCCCGGCGTGTTCGATGACACGCAACCGCTCGTATTCCCCACCAACTTCCCCGATGAAGCCTTCTGGTTCACTGGCGATACCTCCATCGTCGATGCGGCACGCGGCATCAATCTGACTTACGTCAGCGCCGTCGAAGCTGCCTTTGCCGCCGGTGATCCGGTGGAGGGCGACCAGATCAGCTTCGCGCGGATCCGCATCCGGGTCGATGTGCCCACCGCCGGCACCTACGTCATCACCCACCCCTACGGCGTCGATGTGTTCACCGTCGACACCCCCGGCCGGCGCGCGATCAACATGACCCGCGACATCGGCATCGGCACTCCGCAAACCTATGACGGCGCGCTCAAGGGCGACATCGGTCCGTTCCTGCGCAGCGTCAACGGGCCCTACACCGAGACCAACCCTTTGACCGGTGCGGCCGAGCAGTTCGTGGGCGATCCGAACCTCAATGAGGCCGTAACCGGCAGCCCGTTCAACACCAACTTCGTACGCATCGAAGGCCCCGGTGGCATCGACCTGCGCAGCACGACTTTCGCCGTGTCCGGCAAGTTGTCGACAGTGGTGCGGCCAACGCCTCTGATCACCGAGCGCAGCACCTACTCGCGCAAGCCCGGTGAAAGCGCACCAGTGGCCCAACAAGACGTGTTCGTCAAAGCCCCGCCGGCACCGGGCACCGCGGCCATCACCAGCAGCACGCCCGTGGTGAACATGACAGAAGCCGACAGCACCGGCAGCTGGTATGCGCAATCGGCGGTCAACCCGACTTTGCCGGCCGTGTTGCAAGTGACAGCCGACAACCACCTGGCGATCGCCACCAGCTCGCCGACCACCCTGCCCATGACCCTGACCGACCTGGTGGTGATCCAGCGCGCCGAGTACAGCCTCAGTTCCGGGCAATTGACCGTGGTGGCCACGACCAGTGACGAAACCTCGCCACCGGTGCTCACCGCCACCTCCGACACCGGCGCCGCTATCGGTGCGCTGGGTGGCGACGGTGCGGAGAAAACCCTGGCCACCGGGATCACGCCGATACCACCGGCCAAGGTTCGGGTGACGTCGTCCAACGGCGGCAGCGATACCGAAGAAGTGGTCATCGTGCAATGAACGCTCACATGCCCAGATCCGCATCAGGAGGCATCATGAACAAGTGGCCACGCTTCGCGCTCAACGCGCTCGGGCTGACAATCTCGCTGACCGGCAGTGCGTTCGCGCAACTGGCCGCCGTCGATCCCGGCCCCTACACCTTCGCCACCGGGAAATTCCCGATGTGGTACCAGGACAACAACCTGCTGTCGATGGAGCTCTGCCAGTCCCGCGCCGCAAGTTCGCGGGTGCCGGTCAGCACCCCGCCGGCCTACATGTGCACCCTGCTGCCGGAACCGGGCGTGTTCGATGACACCCTGCCGATGGTGTTCCCCGACAACTGGCCGCCAGAGGCGTTCTGGTTCCTGGCTGAAACCGCCATCCCGAACAACGGCGCC
This sequence comes from Pseudomonas sp. 22085, assembly GCF_052045815.1. Classification (NCBI taxonomy): domain Bacteria; kingdom Pseudomonadati; phylum Pseudomonadota; class Gammaproteobacteria; order Pseudomonadales; family Pseudomonadaceae; genus Pseudomonas; species Pseudomonas sp. 22085. The sequence goes on along the minus strand of NZ_JBQEQA010000002.1, from coordinate 324,836 downwards.
GGTTTCGGCGTGGATGCCTACGTGGCGGGGATTGAAGCGGCGTTCGCCTCGGGGAATCCGGTAGATGGCGATCAGCAAAGCTTCGCGCGGATCCGCATCCGGGTGAACGTCCCGGTGGCCGGCACCTACACCATCACCCACCCGTACGGCGTTGAAACCGTCAACGTCACCACCCCTGGCCGGCGGGCGATCAACATCACCAAAGACATCGGCATCGGTGCGCCGGGCAACTTCAGCGGAGCGCTCAACGGCGCCATCGGCCCGTTCCTGCGCAGCATCAACGGCCCGTACACCGAAGTGAACCCGGACACCGGCGGCATCGAAACCTTCGTCGGCGACCCGAACCTCACCGAAGCGGTGACCGGCAGCCCGTTCAACACCAACTTCCTGCGGATTGACGGTCCGTCGGGTGTTGGCTCGATTCAGACCAACCTGTTCACCGTCGCCGGCAAGGTCCTCGACAACCGTCAGCAAACCCACGTCGCCGTCGACCGCGCCACCTATCGCCGTACCTCGGCCGGTGTGCGCGCCGAAGTGTTCGCCAAGGCCGACAGCAGCTCGACCCTGTGCTTCCGCGAAACCCTGGCGCTGCTCCCCGGCCCACCACCGACGCCGTGCCAGACCAGCCTGCTGGGTGACAACAACGGACTGTTCTTCGGCCAGCGTCTGGGTACCGGCACCCTGCCGTCGGTGGTGGTCGTGACCGCGACCAACCCGGCCGGTACGACCCGTCCGACGGCTGTCTCGGCCAAACTCACCGACGTGGTGAAAATCCAGACCGCCCGCTACAGCTGGGCCAACCACAGCCTGCTGATCGAAGCCACTTCGACCGATGAAGTCGCGGTGCCGGACATGGTTGCGCAGGGCTACGGACGCCTGTCGAAAACCGGCACCCTGCAAAAAATCACCGTGGCCGACCTGACCCAGCCACCCGCCACCGTGACGGTCAAATCCGCCGCCGGCGGCAGCGATACCGAGCCAGTCGTAGTGGTCGGTGCAGCACCGGACACCGGTGAGAACCAGGCGCCACTGGCCAACGCCGACACCGGCAGCACCAGCTTCGGCGTGCCGATCACCCTCAGCCTGTTGACCAACGACAGTGACCCGGACAACAACGTGCCGCTGACGATCACCGCGCTGACTCAACCGGCAGCCGGTCAAGGCACCGTGGCCCTGAACGGCACCACGTCGGTGGTCTACACCCCGCCAGCCGTGGTCAATACTCCGCTGACCACCACCTTCACCTACAAGGCCCAGGACAACAAAGGCCTGGCCTCGGTGAACCCGGCCACGGTAACGATCAGCGTCGCGCCGAACCGGCCACCGACCGCCGTCGCCGACAGCGTCGCCACGCTGGGTGTCGCGATCCCGATCAACGTCCTGGCCAACGACACCGATCCGGAAGGCAACACACCGCTGGGCGTCGCCAGCCTGACCCAACCGCCGGCAGGACGCGGCACGGTCAGCACCGACGGCACGGTGATCACCTACACCCCACCGGCCACCGTGACCACAGCCTTCACCACGACCTTCACCTACATCGCCCGGGACAGCTTCGGCGCCCAGTCGACGCCGGCGACCGTCACGGTGCAAGTGTCGCCACGGCCAGCGGCGGAAACCTTCACGATCACCACCTCGACCGTGCAGGCCCGTTCCGGCGGCCGCTTCAACTGGGACTTCGCCGGCACCTCGTCAGTGACCACCGGCAACACCATCACCGTGCAGGTCACCACTCCGACCGGGCTGGTAACGCTGGGCACCACCACGGTACCGGTGACCGGACGCTGGCGGCTGACGCTGAACAACACGCTGGTCGTGCCATCAGCCAACCCGACCGCCACTATCCGTTCGTCCCAGGGCACCGTGCGGACGGTGTCGGTGACCACGCTCTGAGCCAGTGCCCCGCCTGCTTTCGGGCAGGCGGGGCAACGCTCAACGGTTAACGCCCGAGAGGATATTTGCCATGAACACGCCGACCGCCGCCCTGCTTTGCCTGCTCGCCCTGTGCGTCAGTGCGGGCGTGCGCGCCGACGACCTGATGGAAAACGACGACCTGGCGCCCAACAGCGCCGATCTCGGCGAACTGCCACCTCCCGTGGGCCAGCAAGCCCTGATCGACCAGAACGGCCAGGTCAACCTCGCGCTGCTGTCGCAAAACGGTCAGTCGCTGCTGGGCAGGATCGTGCAGTCGGGCAGCAATCAGGAGGCGTACATCCTGCAACAAGGCAGCGACCTGATGGCCCTGATCACGCAAAACGGCTCCGGCAACGCCGCGTCCATCACGCAAACCGGCAGCCACAACCGTGCGCAGATTTCGCAAAACGGCAACAACAACGACGCCAGCATCGAGCAGGCCGGCACGGGGCTGCAAAGCGCCGTGACCCAGTCGGGCAACGGCATGAGCGTTTCGGTCAAGCAATATCGCTAAGCACTGCAATCATCGGAGAGTTCATCATGTTCAAACTGACGCCCCTCACCGCCGCCATCCTGGTCATGATCAGTGCCCAGGCCATGGCCGACGATAGCCTTTCCACCCAGAGCCAGTTCGGTACGGCCAACATCGCTGATGTGAAGCAGACCCAGGCCCCGTTCAGCACCGCGACCCAGACCCAACTGGGCCAGGGCAACAACGCCGCCGCCGTGCAGGACACCGCCACCAGCGTCATCACCCAGGACGCGGTCGGTGACTACAATGCCGGTTACGCCGAGCAGCTGTTCGAAGACAACAGCACCATCACCCAACAACAGACCGGTGCCTTCAACACCGCCCACGCCAGCCAGTCTCTCGGTTTCGGCGCCGGCAACCAGGCCCTGCAACAACAGCAAGGCACCGGCAATTTCTCGTTCGTCTATCAGGACTCGCAGAACGGCAGCGAAGGCAAGACCTTCCAGTTCGGCGACAGCAACGAAGCCAACATCGAGCAACTGTACGAAGGCACCGGCAACAGCTCGGTGATCACCCAGTACGGCACCGCCAACTACGGCACCGCCGAACAAGTGCTGCACAACGGCGGCCAGATCGGGATCAACCAGGCCGGCGAAGGCAACTACGCCTACGGCGACCAGCGCAACGGCACCGGCGGCAATATCACCATCAACCAGTTCGGCAACCTCAACGGCACCGAAATCTGGCAAGACTCGCAACTGGCCAGCCAGGCCACCGTCAACCAGTACGGCGACAGCAACGAAACCGTGGTCGACCAGAGCTTCGGCGAAAACAACACCGCCGCCGTCACCCAGGTCGGCAACACCAACGCCATCTATGCCGACCAGTTCGAATCGGTCAACTCGACCCTGGCCCTGTATCAAGTCGGCAACGGCAACGTGCACTTCACCTACCAGAACGGCGACAGCCACACCCTCAACGCCACCTCGGTGGGCAACGACAACAAGGTCTACGCCAGCAACTGGAAAGGCCCGCAACATGGCGGCCAGTTCGGCAGCAACCAACGCGCCACGGTCAATCAGACCGGCAACGGCAACATCGCCAGCTTCACCCAGGACGGCATCGGCCAGATCATGACCACCAATCAGACCGGCACTGGCAACAAGACGACGGTCAGCCAGGCGGATTCCTACAACGAGCTGTACTTCGACCAGAACGGCAGCGACAACATCCTCATCGCCGACCAACGCGGCACCACCAACCTGGTGCAGGGCTCATCGAACGGCTCGGGCAACAGCGCCGAATTCGATCAATCCGGCACCGGCAACCAGGCTTACACCGCGCAGCTGTATGGCAGCGACAACATGATCACCGTCAAACAGGCTGACACCATGAACGTGGCGTACGTGACCCAGGGCGGGACGGGGAACATTGCCAATGTGGATCAGAGCGGGATGACACAGACCGCGACCATTCAACAGTTCGGGTCGGCTAACCAGGCGACGGTTTTGCAGCAGTAAGTGTTGGGTGTTGGAAAACCGCGATCTTGAGGTCGCGGTTTTTTTTTGCGCTGATGATTGGGTATTGATCGTTCCCACGCTCTGCGTGGGAATGCCTCAAGGGACGCTCCGCGTTCCAGCTCGCGAATTTGACGCGGAGCGTCCGGGGCTGCATTCCCACGCAGAGCGTGGGAACGATCAATCTGGTGCTGCGGTGCAGTCCTTGTTCGACGCCTCAAGTGTCTCGTACCTGCGTTGAACCTCTTCCATCAATACCTGTATTTCAGCCATCACTTGCTCATGCGGAATACTTGAACGCGGGTCATCGATTGACGCTTGGACTTCGGCACGGAACCAGCGGTCGTAGCTGGCGGCCTGCTCTTCGCTTTCGAAGTCTGAAATGATTGGGGAGATCAGGGGATCCATGGTGACTCCAGTTCGAATGTGAAAAACGCGACCCATTGCTGGGCCGCGTTTTTTATTGGGCATGTGCTGGATCAGCCCTTCAGTTCGACGTGATCCAAGGCCTGATTCACGGCCAGTTCACCCAGCATGAGGATCTGTGCAATGCCCAGGGCGGTCTTGCGGTGGGCCGGGTCGAGGGTGGCGGCGAAGTTGTTTAGCATTTCGCTGGCAGAGCCCAGGGATTCGCTGGCGTTGGCGAGCAGGGATTCGGTGTTGTAGGCCGGGTTGGCGAGGTACATCCGCGCGGGTTCGTTGACGCTGCCCATGATGTGGGCGCCGGGGCAGAGGTAATGATCGAGCGCGCGTTCGGCGGCTTCGTGGAGTTTTCTGGAGGTGGTGGAGGTGTATGGGGAGGTTGGGTCGGTTTCGGGGTTGGCTTGGGTTTCGGGTGGGTTGGGTGTTGGTTTCTTCATGATTTTTTACCCTGTATGACGGTTATAGCTGGCCCTATTCGGTTTCCAAGCGAATAGGTGGCAGCTGTACGCAGGCTGGAAACCCGGGACAGAGCAACCCGGCAGACACGAGGTCTCCTACGCACAGCCGCCATAACAAAGTGCACACCATGAGGGTGCGCAGGATACGTTATGAATGGCGCTTGTGCGCTCTGTTGTTATGCGGGTTTCCATGCCCGATCGCTGAATTGGCAGCGACCGAAACAGGCTAGAGCCCGCGCTTCCGACGGACAACCTGAAAACCTTGTGGGAAGGATCGCTGAAACAGACACAACTTTTAAACATTCGAGAATGGAACGCGGAGCGTCCCGGGCTGCATTCCCACGCGGAGCGTGGGAACGATCAAAGCAAAAGCAGTCCGCTTTCTGCTTTCTGCTTTCTGCTTTCTGCTTTCTGCTTTCTGCTTTCTGCTTTCTGCATTCTGCTTTCTGCTTTCTGCTTCTCACCACTCAACACGATGAGCGTTAGCTCGAGTACCGCTTTTGATCGCAAGGCCCGTCGGAAGGCTGAGTGGAGGGATTGATCCGGGGGTGGGAGCGCAGCGACCGTGCGGCGCAGCCGCATGCATCGAGAGGAGGTGCAGCGAAGCAAACCGTAGGCGATGCCCCCGGATCAATCCCGGAGCGAAGGAACCCGAGCCACAGCGAGGGCCGTACGTCAGGGTAAAGCCTTTTGGGTTACCTTTTCGGCGTTTGGAAAAGGTGACTCGCCGTCAGGGCGAAACCCTAAGCAGCCGTTACCGCAGAAATGGATATGTACCCAGCCAGAAAGCCCCCCATCGACTGACCGGACGCCATCGCTGGCAAGCCAGCTCCCACAGGGTTCCGGGTAAATTCGCAATAACGCCCGCGTCTGAAAAACAGCCATTGCCAGCTGTCTGGCTCCCACAATTTGAACCGGATACATCAGCCAGAACCTGGTCGGCCCGAAGGCCGCCACGTTCACTCCGCATCCGGATCAATCTTGTTCTGAGTCAGGTACCGATTCAAAACATCATCCTGCGAAGGCGTAGAAGCATCCCCCGCCACCTGCCACAACCGCCGCTCAATCCCCTGCGCCACCATATGCCCCACCGCCGCCTCAATCGCCGACAACACACACAACTGCGCCGGCTCATTGGTCGTATACCCGACCTCAGCCTCAAGCAACTTCTTGAACTCGATAAACTTGAAAATCCCCGCACTGCGCGCCACCGAATAAATCGTCTTGCTGGTCATCACATTCGCCAGCACCTGCCCGCTACGCACATCCACCGCACGCAAATTCACCGTCACCTGATCCACCCGATACTCGCGGGATAGATCGATCCCCAGATACCGCGCCCCTTCCCCACCGCTGCGCACGTTGGTGTCGTAAGCGATGATCCCGCCCTCGAGCATCATGTTCGCCGCCTGCAACGGTGGCAGCTCGCCCTGAATGTTCACCGGCGTATTCGGTTTCTTCTGCGAAGCGCGAATGATCTTGCGTTCAGTCAGCAGGTTCTGCAGCCCTTCCCGCTCAAGCACCACAAACCAGCCGCTGGCCTGCATCGCGTCCATCAACATCGACGCTGCGCCCTGGGTGACGCTGGTGGAAAACGAACTGGCCGGCGTCGGTTTGTACTGCCCGGTCTGGTCACGGAAGCCGTACACCACCGCCATCAGCCGGCCCTTGGGGCGCGGCATTTTCAGCAAGTCGTAATAAGTGGAGGCCCTGGGGGTCAGGGTCGGGGTATCGGTGTCCTGCTCGGCCGGCATCGGCTCGCGCAGACTGCACCCTTGTAATGCTGCCAACATCAGCCCTAGCGCAATTATTTTTTTCATGTCCATCTCTCCCCGGAACCGTCATCCCGTCATGGGTTGAGGCCGTTCACCTGAATTTCGGAAACTTCGCCGCTCGCTCGGTCGGTCACCTCGATCGTGAGAGCCCCCGAGTCATCAACGACGTTGACGATAAAAGCGTCGGTGGACAGGCTCCCCGCGTTGCCGGTGGAGATGTTGTCCAGCAGTTGCCCCAGCAACCGTGACTGCAATTGACTGGTGAAGCGTTCGAGCGCCGAAGTGCCGGCCACCGTCGAGCGTTTCTTGAGATCCGGATCGTCGTGGTCGTTTTGTGCCTGGGCGTTGTTGAGCAGCCAGGTGCCGTTGAGCGGGTTGCCGCCGAACGACGGGTTGACCGGCGTGTAGACCAGTTCGGTGGCCTGGACGGCAGCGGCGCTGGCAAGCCCGATCAACAACCCCGAGATCCAGAATCCGCTGCGCCGTGAGAACGTTGTCGTGTTCATAGTTCGTCCTTCTCAAGGTCGGTGGTGTCCTGCAACAAGGCTTCCAGCTTGCGCCGGACGACCTCCAGTCGAACCGAGTCGGCGGCCTCGTAGGCCTCGTCCTTCAGTTCCACGGTGTTCGGCGGCAGGAAGCGCCGATACACCAGGCGTTGTTGATACTCGACGGTCACAAGGCTCCCCCAGCGCGCGTCGGGGCGCTCGCGCACCACCAGGTTGAAATCCATGCGGCTGGTGTCGCGCAGGCGCTCGCTGAACGAGTAGTAAAAGTCGTGGCCGATGTGCGAGATCGTGTCGTCGACGATGAAGCCCATCATTTCGTCTTCTTCGCTGGCGCTGGCGAAAGACGCCACGGCCGCGAGGATCAACGCGCACCACACGCGGCGGCTCATGGCTGCAACGCCTGCGGCAGCGCTGACTGGCCTTTGGCAGGGCCGTTTGTGCCATCAAGGAAGGCTTTCTCGGCCACAAACTGCCAGTCCGAATAACGCTGCATGCCTTCAAAATCCGACCACTGCGACGGGAAGTCCGCCTGCTTCAACGGCACCTCGGTGGAGGCACTGTTGATGCCGGTGATGCGTCCGTCGAAACCCCGCTGCAGGGCCCATTCGCCGCCGATCGGGTCCGGGTAGAGCTGGCGCAGATGGTGGCGGGCTTCCGGAAAACGTTCGTCCTGCAACAGGTCGACCAGCTCTTTCGGGTACTGCGCCAGGCCCGGCGAACTGCGGTAGTAGCTGCGCAGCGCCTGGGCGTACTGGGTGCCGACCCACAGCAGTTGCTTCTCGCGATCGCGGCGCGACACGGTCGACCACAATTCGCCGGCACTGGCCAGGCCCATGCCCATGATCACGATCAGGAACAGCACGCCCAGGTAGGTGAACCCACCCTGCTCCGCGTGCTTACCACTCGGAATACTGGCTGCCATCACGCGCCCTCCCGGTAGCTCCGCTCTTGATGTCGGCGACGCCGCCCGCCACACCGTCCGGCGGTGCGATCAGCACCCATTGATCATTGCGTTCGGTGATCGGGTCCAGCGGCGCGTTGCGCAGGTAACGCATCTCCACCAGTTGCTCGATGGAATCGGGATAGCGCCCGGTGTCGCCGTAGTAGTGATCCAGCGCCTCGCGCATGGCCGACAGGCTCTGGTGCAACGTGGTCTCTTTGGAGGCCTCGAGGCTGTTGAAGTAGCGCGGCAAGGCGATGGTCATCAGGGTCGCGATGATCGCCATCACCACCATCAGCTCGAGCAAGGTAAACCCCTTTTCCCGGCGCATGAGAATCACCACTCGCGGTAAGCGATGCCGTTGAGGCCACGGCCCCTGGCGAGGGAGTAGACGTCGAACACGTCCTCGCCATCGCGCGGGTTCTGGGCCGAACTGTTGTAGGCCCGCAGGCCCCAACCGCCGTTGTCGTCACGTTTGGCCGGCACCAGCGGATCCCGCGGTATCCGGCGCAGAAAGTAGAACTTCGCACCCTTGGCGCTGCGCACGTCGCGCACGCCTTCGACCAGCACTTTCAGGTTCGGCGGATAGCCGCTGCTGTTCAGGGATTTCTCGATGTAGCCGGCATCGAAGGCTCGCTTGTAGGCGTCGATGCCATCGCGAATCTGATACAGCGCGGTGCGCAGTTCCTGCTCCTTGCCACGCCGTACCAGGGTCTCGGTCAGCGGCGCGGCCATGCCGGCCAGCAGGCCGATCAGGGCCAGCGTCACCACGACTTCGATCAAGGTAAAACCGCGTTGGGAGGCGTTCATGATCAAGGCTTCTCGACGGTTACACGGGTGGTGGCCACGGCCGCTTCACCGACTGCACGAGGCTGCGCGGCAGGCGCTGGCATCGAGTAGCTTTGCGAGCGATCCGGCGCCTGGATGTGCATGCTGGTTTCGGTGCCGGTGGGGAATTCCATGTCCGACGGGCTCTGGTACGGCAGGTTGCGCACGATCCGTGGGGTGATCGAGAGCACCAGTTCCGATTTGCCGATGGTGTCCTTGTTGCTGCCGAACAACCGACCCAGACCCGGAATGTCGCCGAGGCCCGGAATCTTGTTGCCGGTGGCGCCGTGGTCGTTGCGCATCAGGCCGGCAAGTATCTGGGTTTCGCCGTCATGCAGACGCAGCGAAGTCTGGGCGTTGCGGGTGTCGACCTGCACCGGGATGGTCCCCTGGCGGGTCGGCTCCAGCGGCGTGGCGTTACTCACTTCCAGAGCAATCTTGATCGCCACTTCGTTGTTCAAGTGCACGGTCGGTTGCACTTCAAGCTTGAGACCGACGTCGAGGTAGGTGACGCTTTCGGTGATCACCGGGCCCTGAGTCGACGGCACCGAGGTGGCGCTGATGATCGGTACGCGCTGACCGATATGGATACGCGCCTGTTCGCGGTTGCTGACGCGGATCACCGGGCTGGCCAGGGTGTTGATGTCGTTGTCCTGGGCATTGATCTTGGCTTGCGGCGACGGCGAGATCGAAATCCGGCTGGAGTTGATGCCTTTCAGTTGATCGAGGATGGTCACCGCCGAACCGTCACTGTTGACCACACCAAACGTGTTCGGCCATTGCAGGCCCAAGTCGAGAATGCGCTGGGTGGCGACTTCCATCACTTCCACTTCCAGCACCACTTCGGGGTTGGACTGGTCTTGCGATTGCAGGAGTTTCTCGGCCATGCGCACGGCGTCTTCGGTGTCGCGCATGGTCAGGGTGTTCAGGCGTTCGTCGACGAACACGTCGCGGGTCTTGAGCATGGTCTTGATCATGTTCAGCGCGGTGTTGGCGTCGATGCTGGTCAGGTAGAAGGTGCGCATCACCAGCTCCTGGTAATCCTTCAGCTTCTGCGGCGAGTCCGGAAAGATCAGCAAGGTGTTTTCGTTCACCACTTTCTGGTGCAGCTGGTTCTGTTGCAGCAGCAGTTGCACGGCGTCTTCGATGCGCACGTCACGCACGAAGATCGTGGCTTTCATGTCCGGGCGCAGGTCCTTGTCAAAGATGAAATTCAGGCCGGCGACCTGCGACAGCACTTCGAAAATGGTCTTGAGGTTGGCGTCGCGAAATTCCAGGGTCACCGGGCGGTCGAGCCGGGTGCGCAGTTGCGGGTACTGGATCACGTTGCGGCTCTGCACCAGACGGATGTTGCCTTGCAGCTCCAGCGCGCCGTCGTTTTTCGGGTCGAGTTCGAGGATCTGTTTGACCTGACGGTCGGCGCCGTAGATGTCGCCCCGGCGCAGGTCGCCACGGGCCAGTTCCAGTTTCTCGTCCATGCTGCGCAGGTAGTCGAGCTGGCGCAGGGCATCCTGGGCGCGGCGGTTGTTCGGTTCGATGGTCAGCACCCGGCTGTAGGCGGTGCGGGCCGAAGCGAAATCGCGACGGGCGCGGTCGGTGTCGCCGGAGGTCAGCAGCGCGGTGATCGCCTTGGCCCGGCCGCTGTTGAGCAGCAGGTGCAGCTCGGTGTCGCGCGGATTTTCCCGCAAGCCTTCCTCGATCCGGGCCAGGCCCGCCTCGTACTGCCCCTGATCGATCAGGTCGGCGGCTTCCTTGTTGGCAACCTGCGCGGAACTGCACGCGGCCAGCCCGGCACACAGGCCGAGGCTCATCAGCAAACGGGATCTGTTCATTGCGTACTCCCCACAGACAAGGTCTGCGACAAATGCAAAGGCAGGTAGACCAGGCTCAGTTCCACATCGGAAATCGCCGCAATCTTCCAGGTGTCGTCGATCACATCCCCGCTGCGCACGACGTAGATTTTCTCGCCGTCCTGCAAGAACACCTGCAGGTCGCTGCGGTCATGCAGCCTGCCGACGAACTGAAACGGCACCGGTGGCAGGCTCGGGGCTTGCACCACCGGGGTCGGGTTGATCGCTTGTTCGGTGACCGTCGCCAGCGTTGGCGCGGCCTTCCAGGATTTGCTCGCAAACAGGTCGCCGGCCGGGCTCAGGTCCTTGATCGGCGCCGCATTCGCCTTGGCGCTGCTGGCGGGCAAGGCGCCACGGGCGCTGGCTTTCGCCGGGCTGGCCACGGCGACTTCGGTCGAATCCGCCTCGTCGCTCGGCGAGAAATATTCCGGCAACCAGGCCAGCGCCGCCGCCACGCCGAAGAACGCCACCCAGCCGGTTACGCGTTTGGTGTCCATCACGACCTCGACAGGTAGAGGGTCATACGGATCCGGCCGCTGAGGTCGGTGTCGGCAATCTTCTTGCGTTGAAACTCGACGTCTTCCACCACCACCGCCGGCAACTGGCCGAGCAAGGCGTGCAGGAAGCGGCGCAGTTGCGGGTAGCTGCCGCGCACCGGCAACAGGATCTGGTAGCGCGCCAGATGGGTCTTGGGATCGACGCCGAGAGCGTATTCGCCGCGCGCCAGGGTGATGTGTTCCTGCGCGGCCAACGCATAGATGCGGTCGATGGCGACGGTGGCTTGCGGCTGAGCCGGCAGCTTGTTGCGAAAATCATCCAGCTGACGTTGCGGCACCACGGGCGGGGCGATGCTGCCGTCCTCGACCTTGGCCAGGTACTCGGTGGCTTCCTGGGTTTGTTGGCTGAGCTGTTGCAGCGATTGCCAGCCCGGCAGCAAACCGCCGAGTGCCCAGGCCAGCGTGACCAGCAGCAGCGCCAGACCGGCCAGGCCCGGTACGCCGAGGCCTTGCAGGTATTCGTGAACGATCAGTCTAGGGATTCGCATCGCCTATCTCCCAGGTCGCCGACAGGTTGAATTGCACCGGTTGCTCCGGCGATTTGACGACGATCTCGTGGCTCAGCAGCGACACGTCGGACAGCTCGTCACTGGCCTCCAGCCGTTTGTGGAAATCCAGCATCGCTTGCAGATCCCGCGCCTCGGCGCTGATCCGCACCTGGCCCTTGCGTGCATCCGGGGTCAGGGTCAGCAAGGCGATGTCGTCGCGCGGCATGGATTCGAGCATGGCGAACAGGCGTTCCCAGGGCCGGCGCAGTTGCTGCGAGACCTTGCGCATTTCGGCGAGGTTCTGCGCCTGCTCGCGGGTTTCCGCCGGGCTCAGCATTGTCTTGGAGCCGCTGTCGCCGGTGAGCTGGCGCTGGGTGTGCTGCAAGTGACCTTGCTGTTGTTCGGCCTGCTCGCCGAGGTGCTGCTGCACGCCGAAGCACACCAGCGCGAGCAACACACCGCCGCCGAGCAGGCTCCAGCCCAACGGGCCGGAACGCGGACGAGGCTGGAAGTCGAGGTTCAAGGCGCGCATGTCAGGCCACCGCCCGGGACATGACGTACAAGGCGTCACGCACGGTCATCGAGTTGTCTTCGAGGGTGCGCAGGTGCACCCCCGCCACATCCGGTTGCGCATCGAGCCGCGCCGGGGCGTGCAGATAAACGTTGAAGGCGCGTTCGCTGGTGGAGGCTTGCAGTTGCCGTTCACGACCGATCAGCGCGCTGAGTGCCGCGTCGCTGTCGCTGCCGCCCACCGAGCGCACCGACGACCAGCGCCCTTCCCTTGCCAGCAGCAACACGCTGCGTTGCGGTTCGGCGACGATGAACAGGAAGTCACCGGCGTCGAGGCTTTTGTCGAAACGGTTGAACGCGGTCATCAGGTACGGCTGCACCGAACGCAGGCGCAGGCCGCGACCGCTGACCAGCGTGCGCAGGCGTTCCAGCAAATCCTGCGGCAAGGCACTGGCGATCCGGTCATGCCCGGCCGGCTCGGCCGACAGCACCAGGCTCCACGGTTGGGTCGGGGCGCCGAACAGGTCTTCGAAGCACAGTTGGGCGAAGCCGCGCAGTTCGTCAGGGCTGCTGATCTGCTCGCTCCACGGCACCAGGCAGAAACGGCTGAAGTGGCCGGAGATCACCACGCTCAGCTCGGCGCCGGTACGGGTGTGTTCGCCGAGCAGACGGTCGAGTGTGTCCAGCGCCACCGCGTAGCTCTGGAAGCCTTCGTCGATGTAGCCGACGCTGCCCAGCCACAGGGTGTCGCTGCCCCGGCGCTGGCCGAGGCCAACACCGCTGGCACCGAGCACGGCGATAAATTGATCACGCGATAAAAGTGACACGATTGATCTCCTCCAGCGTGGTCCGACCGTGCTCCACCAGCTCCAGCGCCGATTCGCGCAACAGGCGCAAACCACGGGCGCAGGCCAGGGCTTTGATCTGGGTGATGGGTTGGCGCTCGACGATCATCTGCCGCAGTTCGTCGTCCAGATGCAGCAGCTCGGCAATCGCCGTGCGGCCGCGATAGCCGCTGCCCCGGCAGTGGCCGCAACCCTTGCCGTGGACGAAGTGGTAGTGATCGACTTTCTGAGGGTCGAGGCCCGAAGCGCGCAGCTCTTCATCGCTCGGGTTGACCGGCGTGCTGCAACTGCTGCACACCAGCCGGATCAGGCGCTGGGCGAGAATCGCGTTGAGCGCCGAAACCAGGCTGTAGGGGTCGATTTCCATCTGGGTAAAACGACCGATCACGTCGAACACGTTGTTGGCGTGAATGGTGGTGAATACCAGGTGACCGGTGAGCGCCGATTGCACGGCGATCTGTGCGGTGTCCGGGTCGCGGATCTCGCCGACCATGATCTTGTCCGGGTCGTGACGCAGGATCGAGCGCAGGCCACGGGCGAAGGTCAGGCCTTTTTTCTCGTTGACCGGGATTTGCAGCACGCCCGGCAGCTGATATTCCACCGGGTCTTCGATGGTGATGATCTTGTCCACGCCGTGGTTGATCTCGGTGATCATCGCGTACAGCGTGGTGGTCTTGCCGCTGCCGGTGGGGCCGGTCACCAGTACCATGCCGTAGGGTTCGGCGGCCAGGCGACGCAGTTGGCGCAGGGTTTCGTCTTCAAAGCCCAGCGCTTGCAGTTGCACGCCGCAGACCTTGTCGGCCAGGTCCTGTTTGTCCAACACCCGCAGCACCGCGTCTTCGCCGAAGATGCTCGGCATGATCGACACCCGGAAGTCGATCTGCCGGCCGCTGATGCCGATCTTGAAGCGACCGTCCTGAGGCACGCGTTTTTCGCCGATGTCCAGCTCGGCCATGACCTTGACCCGCGAGATCACCTGCTCGGCGAACTCGCTGCCCTGGATCTTGCCGATGTTGTTCAGCACGCCGTCGATCCGGTACTTGATCACCAGGCCCTGGCCAGTGGTGCCGAGGTGGATGTCGCTGGCGTGCATTTTCAGCGCGTCGTACAGGGTCGAGTTGACCAGTTTCACCACCACGCTCGAGTCTTCGCTGATGCTGGTCAGCGACAGGCTTTGCAGGGTGTCGGTCTCGCTGCCGGCGTCGGCCTGGGCGTTGAGCGATTCGACGGCGTGGAAGCTTTCTTCGTGGCGGGCCAGATAGGCCTTGAGGTCGTCGGCGTGCACCAGATACAGCGGCGCGCCGTGCAGGCATTCGTCGATCCAGGCCAGGCGCGCGGTGTCGAAGGGGTCGGCGAACACGCCGATGACTTCGTCGTTGTGGCGCAGCAGGATGAATTCACGTTTGAGGCATTGCGCGAGGGTGACCCGGTCGAACACCGGGGTCGCCAGAAACAGCGTGTCGGTGTCGAGCACCGGGTAATGCAGGGTGGCGCCGAGGCTGGCAATGAACGGCATTGGCGCCAGTTCGCAGAGCACGGCCAGCGCATCGAGCACCCGTTCCCCGGAAGTGCTGGCCCGTACCCGGGCCTGGGCCAGTTGCTCACTGGAAAAGCGTGGCGGGGTCTGGGCCTCCTGTGGAGGATTGACCGACAGCGGTTCGACGACAACGGACAGACGATCCATGGCTTGCTCTCCAACACCCGGGGCTTGAGGCCCTGACGGCGCGGGAGGCGAATTCGGCGAGTGCCGGAACGTCTATCGCGCCATTACTCCCCGGTGAGCATTTGATCGTCGTCCGGTGCCATGACCTCCGACCGGTTTCGTCGGCGGTCCGCCAGCACCCAACTGCCATCGTACAACTGCAACGGGAAGCTCTCGGTCCTGCTCTGGCGTCGTTCGACAAAGCCTTCGGATGGGCTCGCACCGGGTTTCGCTTCGCGCTGGATCCCCAGAAGGTCACAGACAGCTCGGGCCAGTTCCGCCAACGGAAACGGTTTGAACAGGATGTGACTGACCCCCAGTTGCCGCGCCCGCTCACAGACTTCAGCGGTCGGGTGACCCGTTATCAGCACGAAATGACACGTCCTGTCCTGGCGGACCGCGTCGAGCACCTCGAACCCTTCCATATCGGGCAAGCGGTAATCGAACACCAGCACGTCGGGGGCGAAAGTCTCGGCCAGGCCGATTCCCTCTGCGCCGTCATGTGCAATCCGGACTTCCAGCCCTTGCGCCGACAGATAATCCTGAAGGTTCTGTGCAAGCAGCTGTTCGTCTTCGACAACCAGTACTTTGTTAACCAAGGTGGACTCCCTGAAACCTCAAGTGCCGGCAATTGAAATTCAATGAACCGAACCTGCTGGAGTGCGCCTCACAAGAGGTAACGCACACTTCATGCCAGGCTGAATGCCGGTAATTTTTTGTCTTCATGTCCTTGAATTGAATGGAAATGCCCGCTCGTCCCGGTACCCCGTTCCCCAGAAACGGGGAAGCACCTGAATGGGCATCGAAGCCATTCCCCACTATTGGGGGGGAACCTTCAGTCGTCGTCAATTCGTTCGATCCTGTTCTCTGCCCGTAATTGCGCGAGCACCTGACGACGAGCCTGGGTCTGTTGCTGTCGGGCGAGGTACGCCCTGACTGTTTCCAGCCCTTGCTCCTCTGGGACATCGGCCGCCTCCCTGTGGTTCTCGACAAAAATCAAATGCCAGCCGAACGGTGTGCGCACCGCCTCGCTGACCTCACCAGGCTTGAGGGCAAACGCTGCCGTTTCGAAGGCCGGCACCATCTGCCCACGGGCGAAATACCCCAGGTCCCCGCCCTGGCTGGCGGTGACATCTTCCGATCCCGATTGCGCGACGCTAGCAAAGGTTTGCCCCCCTGCGATAGCGGCACGCATCTGCATCAAGCGTAGTCGTGCCGCTTCAACCGTGGCGGCATCGGCATCGCCGGCAACCTTGATCAGAATGTGCCGGGCCTGGACCTGCTCCGGTGCGCCCATTTCGGCGCGGTGTTCGTTGAAGAAAGCCCGCACGGTCTGCTCGTCCGGGGCCTGGACTTGGGTCAGTTCGGCAAACATCCGCTGCGCCGCCAGTTCGCGATGGGTGTACTCGGTGAACGAGGCCTCATCGAAACCGGCGTCCTGCAAACGCTGGAGGAATTTGTCGGTGCCGCCGATGGCGGTGCGGGTCTGTTCGACCTGTTCGCGCACGGCTTGCTCATCGATCTTCACCCCGCGCTTGCGCGATTCCTGCCAGAGCAATTCCTTGTCGATCAGCGTGTCCAGCGCGGCCTGACGCAGTTGTTTATAGGCCTTGGGGTTGCGGATGCTCGCCACGGCACGCCCCTGATCTTCCAGGTACTCGGCGAAAAAACGTTCCAGGCGAAACTCGGAAATCGCCTCGCCGTTGACCCGGGCGGCCACCGGTTCATTGTTCGCCATTCCCACCGACAACCAGCCTGTCAGCAGCCAACACAGGGTTTTGAGCTTCATGATCAGGGCCTCCGGTCAGGGCGTGGCAATAATCGGTTTGTAGGGAGCGACCAGATAAAAACGCTGGTCGGGCAAGTCAACGGTGACCACGTGCGCCCCGCTCAGGCCCAATCGTCGGCCGGGGCCGAAGCTCAGGCGCGGGGTCAGGCCGGTGTCGAAGTCGTGCAGGCCTTCGAGGGCCGCCACCAGTTTTTCGCGGCTGGCATCGCGCCCGGCCTGCTTCATGCCTTCGCTGAACAACAGCATCGAGGCGTAGGCGCCGACTTGCAGCACCGCGTGCTGGGCGCCGAGGCCTTGATGCTCGCGCAACAGCGTCAGGGCCATGCGCCCGGCCTGAGTCCAGTCGCTGGGCACGAACGGATACGCCAGAAACACCCGCCGGGAAAAACCTTCCGGCACCTGCAACAAATCCCCCGCCACCTGGCTCGACGCAGCAAACAGGTACGGCACCTGCCCGGCATTCTGCAATCCGGCCGCCAGCCGACTGAAACCTCCGCCGCTACCGAGGTAGAACACTGAGCGCGAGCCCAGCGGCAAGCTGTCCGCCGCCGGGTCGTAGGCCTGCAGATGGACTTTTTCCCAGCCGTGATCCTGTAGATATTGGCCGAGGACCTGTGCCGCCAGCACCTGCGCCGGGTCATCGGGATAGGCAATCAGCGTCGGCCCTTGCAGCACTCGCAAACTGGCGGTGGCGTAATCAGCCAGCGCGATCAGTTGCTCGCGCAGCCCCGGCAGCGGTTCGAAAATCTGCGGGCTGGCCTGCACCGGGCCGAGCAACGACAGGGCCCCGATCAGCGGCACGCCGGACTGCTCAAGGCGCGGCGCCAGTTCGCTGTCCAGCGCCGGGGCCAGCGGCGCGATCAGGGCGAAGACTTGCTCTTCCTCGATCAGCCGTTGCAGGGCCTGTTCGGCGCTGGCGCGATCCGGCCCGGGATCGGCCACGGTCAGGCGCAACTGCCGGCCGTGAATGCCACCGGCCTGATTGATCCGCGCCACACTGCCGTTGAGCACCGCTGCGATGGTGGCGCCCTCCTCGGCCAGCGGCCCCTGGCTGGGCAGCAAAGTGCCCAAATGTAAGGTCTGGTCATCGAGCCCCGGATCGCGGTCATCGGCCAGACGCTTGAGGTACGCGGTGAGGTTGCGCTGATCCTTCATCGACAGCAGGAAGCGCGGCATGCTCGGGTCAAGGCGATTGTTGCCGGGGTCGCGGCCTTGCTGGATCACCCGCGCCAGACTGCTGTCGGTGTAGGCCGGGTAGTTGCGCCCGTTGACCTGTTGCTGACCGTGGATGCTGGTCAGCCGCGACCAGTTCAGTTCCGGCGGACGCACCCCGCCCTCGGGCCGGCCGAGACCGTCGGCGCCGTGGCAGTTGGCGCACGGCAGGCTGGTGGCCGGCAGCAACACATCCGCCGCCCCGACCCGCGCCATGATCGGCTCGCCGCTGGCGGACAGGCCTTCGCGGTACAGACGCTTGCCGGCGCTTTCTTCATCGGTCAGCGGCAATGCGGCCGCGCCGAGGCTGACGCCAGCGAGCAGGATCAGGGCGAGGACGCGGCCGAGGTTCATGGCGCGGACTCAGCGGCCGGCCACAGGCATTGTCAGCAGCTGCAAGCGCTGGGCAATGGCGGCGGCCGGGGCGTCGGGACGGATTTTGCTCCAGCGTTTGTTGGCCACATCGCCGACGATCAACTGGGTCGAGTGCTGCTCGGGCGTCGGCACGATCTGGCCGATGCGACCCAGTACCAGGTCCATCTGCGCCTTGTCGCCGGTAAGGAAAAGCCAGTGAGGGTCATCGGCGCCCTGCTTCAAGGTGTAAGCCTTGAGCACCGCCGGCGTGTCGCGCAGCGGATCACTGGTAAGGGAAATGAAGGTGATGCCGTCAGCCTTGTCGCCCAGCAGCTCACGGACTTCCTTGAGCTTGCGAGTGATCAGCGGGCAGGCGTCATTGCAACTGGTGAAGATCACGTTGAGCAGCACCACGCGGTTGTGCAGCGCATCGCTGTAGAAACGCTGGACGTCGCCGTTCTGATCCAGCAGCGGCGTGTCGGTGAACCAGGTTTTCGCGTCGTGGGTGCCTTTGGCCGGTGCGGGCGCAGCGCTGGCCGTTGTCGTTGCCGGTGCCGGTTGTTCGTGGCCTTCGTGGGCCAGGGCCATGGCGCTGAAAATCCACAAACACACTGTCAGGGTGATCCGGTCCAGGGTCCTCATGGTTGTTGCTCCATGGCAATCGCGGTGTGTTTGGCGTGGGTGCGCAGGCCGCTGAGTTTCTCGACTTCTTTGGCCAGTAATGCCGGGTCGGTGAAGCCGTAGTAGCGCGTCCAGTGGCGACTGTTGCCGTCACCGACGAGGATCAGCGGCTGGTGATTCTTGAAGTCGCCGCTGAAACTGCCGAGGCCCTTGAGGGTGGCGCTGATCGATTGCGGCGAACCGGTGAGCCAGCTCCAGCCCGGGCCTTTCTGGAAGGTGCGGGCGTAATCCTGCAAGCGTTTCGGGTCGTCGCGCTGCGGGTCGATGCTGATCGACACCAACTGCACTTCCGCGCCGACCCGGGCACCGAGCTGTTTCTGCACCTTGCCCATGATCGACGAGACCACCGGGCAGACCGTGGTGCAACTGGTGTAGATGAAACTCATGACCACGATTTTGTTGTGCACCAGATCCTGCTCCAGGTGCACGGTCTTGCCGTTCTGGTCGAGCAACGGCACGTCGGCGAACTTGACCTGGGCGTGTTCCTGGCTGTTGGCGGCCGGTGCGGTGTGGCCGGCATGCTCGTCCGCCGAGTGGGCGCTGGCCTGCTGGATACCGACGGCCAACAGGCACAGGGTCAGCAGGCCACGGGATGCAAATCGGTTCATGGTCGTTTCCTCGTCACTGAGTCTGGCCGGGCAGCACCCGGACACTGGCAAAGGTCTTGTCATCGAAACCGGCGCCCAGCGAGGCCGCGCGCACGTGCAGGTACCAGGCGCCGCTGCGGTCGAGGGTCACCGGTGCTTCGTACACGCCGTCGGCGACTTCCAGCGCCGCCACTTCACGGGGCCGGGAAGTCGGGGCGAGGAAGTAGCGCAACTGCACGTCGGTCACACCGCTGCGCTGGATCTTCTGTTTGCCCTGGACGATGCGAAAGCGCACCACGTACGGGTCGTTGAGGGCCACGGCGGTCTTGTCCAGCAGGAACTCGACTTTTGCCGCGCCCAAGTGTTTTTCCGGCGCGCCGTCGGACGCCACCTGCGCGGTGAAGCAATGAATGATGTTCGGTTGATTGAGCAGGAACGCCACGTCGAAGCGCCCCGCCGCCGGCAGTTTCACTCGTGAGCTGTAGAGACCCGGCGAGACTTCGCGCAGGCTGCGGTCGATCACCAGCGCGGCGCGGGCGATTTGCCCCCGGTTGGGGTAACCGGACATCGGCGCGTTCATGCCTTCGGCGTAGAAATAGGTGGTGTTGTCCACCGGGTTGACCACGAACACCGCGTTGTCATCGCGCGATACCGCGAGGCTCGATGCCAGCGGCAGATCCCCGGCCAGCCGTGGCGGCTGCGGCCCGGCTTCAAAACCCTGAGTAATCGGCTGACGCCCTTCGCCCAGCGAAGACAGTTTGATCATGGTGACTTTCGGCGAGGCCAGTCCGCGCACGTAGGCATACGCCTGGGTGAACACCACTTGATAGGGTTCGGCTGAAACCTCCAGGTCATGGATCGCCGAATCGTTGGCCGCGTCGATGACTGTGGCGCGGTTTTCCACCGTGTTCAGCACCACGCCAAACCGGCCGTCGGCGCTGAAGCCCATCGGGCCGAGGCCCTGTTGCAGCTTGATCACCCGCCTCACGGCGCGGCTGTTGCTGTCGATCACGGTGACGGTGCCGTCCTTGCCATCGGCCACGTACACCGCGCCGGACAGCGGCGAATACGCCACCGACAACGGGCTGGAGCCGGTCTTGACCTGTTGCACCAGGCTCAGGCCGGCGACGTCGATGACGCTCAGGGTGCCGTCGTCGCGGTTGCTGACGAAGGCGAAACGGCTGTCCTTGCTGAACGTGATTTCATGGTGGCCGCGTCCGGTCGCCAGGTGTTTCAGCGGTTTGAGGCTCTGGGTATCGATCACCGTGACCCCGGATTCTTCAGCCTTGGCCGCGTTGTTGCCGACCCACAGCAGACGCTCGTCCGGTTGCAGCGCGACCCGCACCGGTTGGCTGCCGGCGGCCACCGAGTCGATGACCTTGAATTGCTCGCTGTCGATCACCGCCACTTCTCCCGCCGTCGGCATCGACACGAAGACCTTTTTGTTGTCCTTGGGCGTAACCCAGTCCATCGGCGATTGCTTGAGTTCGATCCGCGCCAGGGTGCTGGTAATGCCGCCGACCGAGACGGACGGATCAACCACCGAAACGCTGGCATCGCGGTTCATCACCAGCAGGAAATAGCTGTTGAGGTCGAGCAGCGGCCGCGCGCCGATGTTGGATTTGAGGAACGTGCCGACCCGCGACTTGCAGCTCTGGTCACGGCCCTGGGCCTGGTCGGCGGCAAGGGCTTGCGGATCGATCCACGCCCCCGGCGCCACACCGGACAACGGCTGGCCGGACGCACCGTCGGTGACGCGAAACTGCACATCGGCGAACTCCCCCTCACGCAACTGACCGTCGCTGGCCAGCGGCTTCAGATCGAAGGCGATCGACACACCGTCGCGGGTCAGCACCTGCCCGGCGCCGGTTTGCGCCAGGGCAATCTCGCTCAGCGTGAGCAGCGCGCCGGCCATCGCCAGCAGGCAGACGCCGATGATGTTGATGATCCTGTTCATGTCGCTCTCCCCTACAAATCCTGTCCCCACCTGTGGGAGCGGGTTCACCGGTTCCCACAGGTTGCGCATTGGCACCTACTGAGCAGGCGGCGCCGGCTCCGGCTCATTGGTCACCCGCAGCAATCCCCACAGCCCCGAGGTGTTGCCATAGGCGCCGTAATCGCGAAACAGGTAGTCACCCGGTATCGCGTTGCTGCCCCCGGCGCTCGGGATCATGAAGCTGAAGTGCGCCGCCGGCAGGACGCTTTCGTGAGCGCCGATGTACATCGACATCGGGTTGTAGCCGTAGCGCACCGAACCCACGCCCGGCGTGCCCATCGGGTAGCCGCCGGTGTCGCTCTTCTCGGCCTGGAACGGGTTGAGCGACCAGACGTGTCCGTCGAGCTGGAACGTCGTGCCGCGACTGCCGCCGCTCGGCATCAGGATGTGCGTACGGAACGGCTGACCCGGTTTGGCGTACAGCACCGGCGTCTGCGGATCGCCGCCCACCAGCGCATTGCTGTAGGCCATGTGTGCGTTGGTCATGTCGCCATAACCCGCGCCATCGGCATGACCGAACGGCGCATCCGGGGCGAGGCCGAAGCGATACCACAAAGGTTCGGTCTTGTAGTTGATGGCCATGCTCGAGTTGTCCTGCGGATCGGTCGGCACACCAAAGCCCTCTGCAGCGATGCCTTCGACCGGCCGGCCATTGGCCCAGCGGGTGTTCAGCGCCTTGTGCCAGACCATCGCGAAGTCGCGGTAAGTCGTCTGCCCCGGTGCGGTGACCGTGGCGTTGACCTTGCGCGCATCGTCGACCCAGGTCGCGCCGATCGGCAGGATGCTCATCGCCCCACCCAGGCCTTTTTGCGGTTGCTTGATCACATCTGCCGGGGTGAAGTTCAGGCCACCGAACTCCACGGCCGTGGCGTTGATGTTGTCGACACTGCGCCCCAGTTGCGTGACCGGTTTGCCTTCACGCTCCAGGTGCCCGGCGTAGTACTGATAGGTACGGGTCGGGTAGGCGCCGCTGCTGCCCAACCGTGGTGGCACGGTCTGGACCGGGTTGGCGCCGACGTTGGCACCGTCGGACTTGGTGATGTCATAGGCCAGCAGTTGGGCGTGCAGCCCCACATGGCTGGACGGCCGCATCAGGTTGTTGCTGAAGGTGGTCGAGCCGAGGCCGCTGTTGCGATCACGTTTGACGATGCCCTGCATCACCGCGGTCTGGGTCAGGTCCGGCATTACGCTCGGCAGCCGGTTTTCCAGGGTGATATTGATGCAGTCCCCGGCCGCTGCGCGCAGCACCAGCGGTTCGACCGGAATGCCGGGTTTGAGCTTGCCGCTGACCGGATCGAGGTCGGATTTGCGCACGTACAGGATCGCCGTCGGATCATGCAGCGGCCCGCTCTGGCCACCGATGGTGATGGTCTCGCCGTCCTCCGGATCAGTGACCGTGACCTGCGGGATGCTCACCGTGCGCGAGTTCAGCACCAGGGTGCCGCCCGCCGGATTCAGAGGCCCGCCGACATGCTGACCGAGCCCGGCCGAATCGCCGATGCTCAGGCCCAGCGAATTGCCGAGGATGTCGTTGGCCAGCGCGGCGACCACTTCATAGTTGCGCTGCACCGTCGGCCGGGTGCCGATGCCGTTGGGGTTGGCGCTGATCCGTGGGCAGCTGCCTTCGAACGCCACGGTGTTGCGCATGCCGGCCGGACTCGGGTTGTTCGGGATGGCAAACAGGTCATTGCGTTTGGCCGTGTAGTTGCGCATCACGCCCCAGATCCCGCTCCAGTAGCCTTCGATCGAAGCGTCCATCGAGTACAGATAGTCACCGGTGGTCGCCGCAGAGCTGGACAGCATCGACACCGGTGCGATGAAGCCCATCTGTTCGGAGATGCCGATCATCTGCGAGGCACGCCAGCCGGAGTTGGAGCTGTTGCCGAAACCGGAACCGCTCTGCAGCCACTTCACGCCGTGCAGGGTGACGTTGTGCTCTTCCTCGTGGCCGCCGGCATGCACCCGCAGGCGCACGTTGTCACCGGTGTAGGTACGCAGCATCGGGGTGAATGGATCGCCCGGCTCGCTGCCGCCCTTGTTGATGTGCGGCGGGAACAGCGTGGTGCCGCCAGTCGGTCCGGTGGCAGCCGTCACCAGGTTCGGTGCCAGGTTCATCGCCGGGATCGCACGGTCGGTACGGCTTTGCATGGCGTACGCCAGATCGCCGCCGAGGCCGTCGGCCTGCATGCCGCGCTTGCCGTCCGGGCCGACCTTGTTCGGGTCGTAGACCCGCAGGGCCAGCGGCTCGTTGCGATAGTTGACGACGAACATGCCCGGATCATCCACGGAGATCGCTTGCGGGCAAGGCCGGCTCGGGCAGCCCGGCACCTGACCGCCCTGTACTTCCAGCACGCCTTCGAGCAGGGTGCTGGCGTTGTTGCGCACCGGCGGGTTGATCGCGTAGCGGAAGCTGTCGGCGGTGGCCGGGAAGGCTTGCGGATTCGGCACACCGTTGGGGCCGGCGCCCACGTACACACCGGCTTCATAGGCGTGCTGGAAGTCGCTGTATTCGAGGAAGAATTCACGGAAGCTGTCGTTCTTGCCGTCGCCGTCGAGGTCGCCGGTGTTGATCACCGCCTGCCATGAAGTCGGCCCGCCGTCCTGGCGCGCGCCGCTGTACAGAGGCTCGCCGGTTTCGGCGTGGAACCAGGTGGAACCGGCCGGTTCCGCCAGCACCGTGGCATACAGGCCAATCTGCTGGTGAGTCGATGGGCCGAGGTGGTCGTGGGTGAAGATGGTGCCCAGCCCCCGATCCACGCCCTTGGCGTTGACCACCGGGTCGACGAACCAGCGTTGCATGGCCGTGCGCGCGCCCATCCAGTCACTGCGCCCGAACTGGCCGAAGAACGGATGTGCCTTGGCTTTCGGGCAGGCCTGGGTGCCGTCGCGCGGATCGCTGCCCTCGCACTGGTTGAATTCGCGGATCGCGTGAATGCGTTCCTGAACGGCGCCCGGAGAGAGCACGCCGTCCTCGTAGTTCCAGCCGTTGGAAGAACCGTCGGCGGAGGTCAGGTCCCACTTCGGCAAGTGAATGTGCTGGCCGATCACGTCGGTCGGCGTGCGCACCTGATAGTCGTCCATCTCGTAGGTGGCGGGCACCAGGTTGGTTTGCTGGTATTGCACGCAGTCGAAGGTGTTCATGCGCATCACCAGCGGCTCTGGCGGACGCTGCTTGGTGATCACCGGCCAGGCGTCTTCCCACAACGCCAGAATCCGGGCTTGCGGGAAGTGATAACCGACCTTGTTGTAGACCGCGTCGAACTGGATGTTGGCGGCCTTGTAGATCCGTGGCCGGTCGGCGGTGAAAGTCGAGGCGCCGACGAAGGACATGCCGTCCAGCCGGTCGCCGCTGGCGAATTCACCGCTGCCGGCGCTGCTGGTCAGGCGTTTTTGCCGGTCGTCCATGCACGGTTCGTAGTACGGCGCGCCGGCCATCGGCAAGGCGCCGTTGGTGCGGAAGGCCTTGGCCACGATCTGGTTGCCGGGCAGCAAGGCAAAGCTTGGGTGATCCTTTTTCGCGTGGAACGCCATCGCGGCCTGTTCGACTTCAGTGCCCTCTTCCGGCAGGTAAATCGGTTTGGCGCGGGTGACTTCCTTGGAGAAGTCCAGCGAGGTGGTCACGGTGTGCGCCGCGCCTCCGGCCGATACCCCGTCGAGGGTGTGACGCTGCAAGCCGCCGTCCCAGCCGCCGGACTGATTCGGGTCGAGGTTGGCCCACAGCGCTTTGCCGCTGGCTTTCAAGGATTGCGCGGTGGCGGCGTCGAGCATGTCCAGCGGTGGGGTTGGCGGACGCTGCCCCACCGAACTTTCCATGCCGCCGATCCAGAACGGATAGCCAGGATTTTTCAGGCTGCCGTCGGCGTTGCGGTTGGCTTCGCTGCGATCGACCAGTGCCAGCGAACCAATGGCTTGCGATCCACCGTTGCCGCCGTGGTGTTCGCCGTCGTCCTCTTCTTCATCGTCGTCGTTGCCGGCGACCAGGGTTTCGCCGATTTTCGGCACCACCACCACTTTGCCCGGCATCGGCGCCATGGCTTTGCCGGGCAGCGGCACCACGGCAGGAATCGGCGTGCCGGCAATGATCTCGCCATCCGGCAAGGCGCGGGCACCGGCAGCCGGTTTACCGCTGCGCAGGGCGTAAGGTTCGCTGTGATAACCATCGGCGCCCTGTTGCGAGACTTCCAGCCGAGTGCCTTCCTCGAACACATCGTGCACCCGCCACATCGACCACATGCCCTGGGCGAAATGCGGGTAGAAGTGGCAGTGATAGATCGCATCGCCGGCCACCCGGTTGCGATTGCCGGAGCCGCCGTTGGCGATTTCGTAGGTATAGCCGGCGCCTGGGCCAATGCCTTGGGCATCGACGTAATCGGAGTTGTCGTCGTTGGGGTTGAACAGCCACTGATGGCCGTGCAGGTGAAAGATGTGCTGCTCGTGGCCATTGTGGGTGTTGCGGAATTTGACGAAGTCACCGATGTAGCTGTGGTTGACGTTCGACGGCTCCGACGGATACAGGGCCATGGTGGCCTTGACGCCAACCTGATCGGCGCTCGGTGTCTGGCCGGGGGCGATGTTCTCAAGCCCGGTATTGGCCGGCACGTCCACCAGCATCGCCACGTCACCGACGGTATGCGAGCTGAGGAAGAATTCTTCGTAGGCGCACGACAGGCAATCGTGCATCGGTCCCACGCCGAGGCGGTTGGCGACCACTTCGGCACCCATGCCGCCGGAACCGTAGTTGATCATGAACGAGTCGCGGGTCGGCTCCAGCACATGGGCCATGACCGGGTCGGCCCAGTAGGCAGGGAATGCCTGGGTAGCGGCGGTTTCGTCCTGGAACTGCGAGGCGAAATCGCGAAACGGCTCGAGGCGGTTGGGGATCGCCGGGTTGCGTTTGCCCATCGATTCCAGCGGATAGGTGCTGGGCGCAAAACTGCCATCGGCGTTGCTGCCCATGACAATTGCATCGCTTTCGCTGGAGATGATTTCGTTGCCGTCGACCATGCTGATGATCGGTGTACCGGCCTTGCCTTCGCGCAGCCACGGTTCACGCTGCGGATAGCGAGCCTGGTAATCGACGATGGGGTGACCCGCTGGTGTGCGGCCGGTGGTGGCCAGACGCATTTCTTCTTCGGTGAGGGTGTTGCGATAGGTGCGTCCCGACTTCGGCACCACCACGACCTGGCCGAACAGGCCATTGGCGGTGTTGCCGGCCGCGCCTTCCCCACCGAATGTCGCACCACGGCTGCTGACGGCAAACGCCCCTTCGCGCTCGGCGTACAGCACGTACGAACGGCTCGCGCCCGGCGGCACCAGGGTGTTGGCGTTACGCCCGGTGTAGGAGGAAATGTCGTCGATGCTGTTCACCGCTTGCAGGCCGTTGACCTGGAAGCCGACATGGCGGTCGGCGACCTGCTCGTCGACCTTGAAAGCATCGGCGCCACCGGGGTTCACGGTGCCCTCCTCGCCTTCAGGCCCTTCGAAGTGCTTGTTCGGGTTGGCCTGGTAATCGAGCAGGTTCTGCAGGTTGATCGTCAGGCAATCACCGGCGGCCACCCGCAGCACCAGCGGCCGTGGACGTTTGTCCGCACGCAGCGACACCTTGCCCGGCACCGCGCTGCCGCCGTAGGCCAGCGAAACGTCATGCTCATCGACCACATCGCGGCGCAGGGCGTACATCATGCCGTTGGCGTTTTGCGCACCGAGGCGGTTGAACATCAGCGGTTGATCGAAGGCGACCACATTGGCCACCAGATTGCGCTCGCAGCGCACAGCGGCACTGGCCAGTTCGACGCTGAGCATCGAGACCAGCAACAGCAGCCAGTTCAACAGGGGCGGTGCGTGGTGAATGCCAACCATGATCGGAAACCTCGTAGTGGGTGCTCACAGGGAACGATTCTCGATAAAGCCCTTGGAGCAATCCGCATGCCACAAAAAATGTCGTTCCAACTCAAACGGTTACACAGGTCACTTGAGAATCCGGGGGATATTCCCCACCCGTTTCCCCACTTTTCCGAGCCCCTCGGGTTTGCCCCGAAAGTGGGGAAAACCAGGACTGGGGGCTACAACGGCGCATCCACCGCCAGCCCCTGCAAGCGCCGGTACTGACGCAGCACGCTCGGGACATAGCGCTGGGTTTCGGCGAACGGCGGAATCACCCGACCCCGGCTGAGCACCGCGTCCGGCCCGGCGTTGTAGGCCGCCACGGCCAGGGCGATGTCGTTGTCGAACAGGGTCATCAGGCGCTTGAGGTATTTGGCCCCGCCCTGGATGTTGGCCTTGGGGTCGTAGACGTCTTTCACCCCCAGCTCGCGGGCGGTGTCGGGCATCAATTGCATCAGTCCGCCAGCGCCTTTGGGCGAGGTGGCACCGGGGTTGTAATTGGATTCGGACTTGATCACCGCGTGCAGCAAAGCCTCGGGCAGGTGATTGGCGCTGGCCGCCGCTGACACCAGCTCGGCGTAGGGCTGGTTGGCGATCAATTGCGGTTGCTGGTCAAGGCTGACCAGCGGCGCATCGGACTCGCGAATCACCCGCTCGTAAGTGCGTCCGGGACGGTGGACGTTCGACAGCACGTAGCTGCCCTTGGCGTCCATGGAAACGAAGACATCGGCTTGCGCGACACCGACCGACAGCACGCAGCCGAGCAGTCCTGCAGTGAATGAATGGATCATTGGGCCTCCCCTGACAGGCCCCGAAAAATTGGGGGAAATGCCCCACTGACCCGTCGTTGATCAGCCGTACGCAAGCACTGTGCCGACTCTTGAAAAGCCCGTAATACAAGGGCTTCAGCCCGACCACAGAATTTATCGGGGGCTGAGCATGGCAATTGCATAAGCCCTTTCGGCGACACGGCTGCCACTCACGGGAGGTCATCATGAAGCTGCAATTTCGTCCGCGTGCCCAACGCGGTTTCACCCTGCTCGAATTGCTCGTGGTGCTGGTGGTGCTCGGCCTGTTGGCCGGGATCGTCGCGCCCAAATATTTCGCCCAGCTGGGGCGTTCCGAGGTAAAGGTCGCCAAGGCGCAGATCGAAGGCCTGAGCAAGGCGCTGGATCTCTATCGACTGGAGGTCGGCCACTACCCGTCCACCGAACAGGGCTTGCAGGCGCTGGTGACCGCACCGAGCGACGAAGCCAAATGGACCGGCCCGTACTTGCAGAAAAAACTGCCGCAGGATCCGTGGGGGCGTAACTACACCTACCGCTATCCCGGCGAAAACAGCGAGTACGACCTGCTCTCGATGGGCAAGGACGGCCAGCCCGGCGGCGAAGGCGAAAACGCCGAAGTCACCAACTGGCAATAAGCGGAGCTCACGGCATGCGATTTCAACTCAAAGCAGTGGGCAAGGCCGGAGTGGTGTCGCTGAGCGTCGAGGCGCCCGGCCAGAGCGAAGCACGGCGCATCGCCGAGGATCAGGGCTTGCGCGTGGTCAGCCTGCACGCCGAGAGGCACTGGCGTTCGTTACGCCTGAGCAAGCGAGAAACCTTCAACCTGGTGCTGTTCAGCCAGGAACTGACCACCCTGCTCAACGCCGGCCTGCCGCTGATCGATGCGCTGGAAAGCCTGGCCGAAAAAGAAACCGCCCCCGCCGCCCGCAAAACCTTGAGTGAGCTGGTGCGGCTGCTGTACGAGGGCAAATCCTTCTCCCAGGCGCTCGGACAGTTGTCGGCGGTGTTCCCGCCGTTGTACGTGGCGCTGGTACAGTCCAGCGAGAAGACCGGCGCGGTCGGCGATGCGCTGGGCCGTTACGTGAGCTATCGCCAGCGCATGGACGAGGTGCGGCAGAAGATCGTCAGCGCTTCGATCTACCCGCTGCTGTTGCTGGTGGTCGGCGGTGGCGTGGTGCTGTTTCTGATGGGTTACGTGGTGCCGCGCTTCAGTCTGGTGTTCGAAGGACTGGGCTCGAACCTGCCGTGGCTGTCGCAGATCCTGATGAGCAGCGGCATGTTTCTGCACGCCCATCAGGGTGAGTTTTTCGGCCTGTTGGCGACAATCGTCATCGCCCTCGCCGTGCTGCAGAAACAACCGGCGTTTCGCCGTGGGCTGGATCGGCTGGTGGAGAAACTGCCTGCCGTGCATCAGCGGATTTTCATGTATGAGCTGGCGCGGTTTTACCGGTCACTGGGGATTCTGCTGCAAGGCGGAATTCCGCTGGTGACGGCCATGGGCATGGTGCGCGGCCTGCTCACCGTGGCCTCGCGAGCGCGGCTGGACCAGGCCTGCGAGCGGGTGCGCGAGGGGCAATCGTTGTCCACTGCCCTTGAGCTCAACCGGCTGGTGACGCCCGTGTCCCTGCGCCTGCTGCGCGCCGGTGAACAGTCCGGCAACCTCGGGCAAATGATGGAACGCAGCGCCGATTTCTACGACGAGGAAATCAGCCGCTGGATCGAGTGGTTCGTGCGGTTGTTCGAACCGCTGCTCATGACTTTCATCGGCCTGTTGATCGGGGTGATCGTGATCCTGATGTACATCCCGATCTTCGAACTGGCTTCGAGTATCCACTGACCTCGGGAACGGGTCGGATCACACGCAACAAGCCACATCCACGTTCCCAATCAAGACAACAAAGACGGAGAACGATATGCACATTCAAAAGCTCGTGCTCGCAATGGCCATCGGCGCAGTCCTGTCGGCGTCTACCGTACTGATTCCGGACAACCTGTACGGGGTGTCGAGTGTTCAGGCCAAGGAAGGGGGAAGTGGTGGTGGAGGAAGCGGCGGGGGCGGCGGTGGTAACGGTGGGGGTGGCGGCGGTAATGGAGGGGGCGGTAGCGGAGGCGGTGGTGGCGGTAATGGAGGCGGCGGCAGCGGTGGCGGTAATGGAGGCGGCGGCAGCGGTGGCAATGGTGGTGGTCACGGCGGCGGCAGCGGCGGTGGCGGCAACAGTGGCAGTGGCGGCGGTGGCAACAGTGGCCACAGCGGCAGTGACCACGGTTCGAGCCATTCCGGCAACACGGCGTCATCGGGTCGCAGCGGCACGCATTCTGAACCCGGCGACGACCACGGTGTGCATCGGGCCGGAGAGGTCGGTGATGACCATGGCGTGCATCGCGCTGGTGAAATCGGTGATGACCATGGCGTACATCGTGCCGGTGAAGTCGGCGATGACCATGGCGTGCATCGCGCTGGCGAGATCGGTGATGACCGTGGCGTACATCGCGCTGGCGAGATCGGTGATGACCGTGGCGTACACGTTGGCGGCGAGCCTGGCGATGACAAGCGCGCCAACTGACCCGAACTGAAAGCATCACAATCCCTGTGGGAGCTGGCTTGCCAGCGATGAGGCCTGGTCAGTTAAAGCATCACTGACTGACCCACCGCTATCGCGGGCAAGCCCGACTCCCACAGGGCTCATCGGTGCCCACCAGTTCACCGCAAAACCTAGAGAGCGACATGATTCTGATCCAGCCGCTCACGCAAAAACTCGATCAACGCCTGCACCGGCCGTGATGCCTGACGATGCTGCGGGTACACCGCCGACAGCGTCAGCGGTTCCGGCCGAAACTCGTCCAGCACCGGCACCAGCCGCCCATCCTTCAGCGCCGCGCCGACAATGAACGTCGGCAGATAGGTAATCCCCATCCCCGCCACCGCCGCATCCCGCAGCAACTCACCGTTGTTGACGCGCATCCGCCCGGTGACATTCACCAGCAGCGGCTTGCCCTGCCCCGCATTGAACCGCCACTGCACCGAACGCCCGTGGCCGTAAGGCAGACAGTCGTGGCCCAGCAGATCTTCCGGTTTGACCGGCGCACCGCGCTCGGCCAGATAAGCAGGACTGGCGCAGTACACCCGCTCGATTGACGCGATGCGTCGGGCGATCAGGGTCGAGTCCTCCAGCACACCGATGCGCAGCGCCAGGTCGTAACCCTCGCCCAGCAGGTCCACCGGCCGGTCGCTCAAGTCCACCTCCACCGTGACCTCGCGATAACGCTGCAGAAACGGCGGCAGCAGACAGCCCAGATGCGCCAGCGCAAACGACAGCGGCGCACTCACGCGAATCGCCCCGCGCGGCTCGGCAGTCTGCCCCGCGATGCCCTGCTCCACCGACTCGACTTCACCGAGCAAACGCAGCGCCGACTCGTAATAGCTCTGGCCCAGCGGCGTCACGTCCAGGCGCCGGGTCGAACGGTTGAGCAATCGCACGCCGAGGCGCTCCTCCAGTTGCATCAAGCGACGGCTGACGAACTGCTTGGACAGGCCCAACTGATCGGCCGCCGCCGTGAAGCTGCCGGAGTCCATGACCTGGCAAAAAATACGCATGTCTTCGAACGGGTTCATTGTCACTCTCTGGTTGACAGTTAAACGCTTTATAGCCGCTTTTTCACTTTCCGGCACCTCATTAATCTGTGCTCACGGTGTTGCTGAGGCCTGAAGCCCAGCGCCACAGCAGCCCGATCCCAAGGCATACAAAAACTCAAACGACTTAAAAAGGAATTGCACATGAACATCAAGAAAACCCTCGCCGCTTCCCTCCTCGCCCTGTCCATCGGCAACGCCTTCGCCGCCGAAAGCACTGGCGTCGAACACAACACCCAGGCCTTCCTCGACGCCCTCGCCGCCGGCGGTGGCAAACCGCTCGAGCAACTGAGCCCGAAAGACGCCCGTGCGGTGCTGACCGGCGCCCAGGCTTCGGTGAAGGTTGACCTGTCCGGCGTTGAAGTCAGCGACAAGGCGATCAAGGTCGACGGCCAGACGATCAACCTGAAAGTGGTGCGTCCGGCCAAGGTCAAAGGTGAGTTGCCGGTGTTCATGTTCTTCCACGGTGGCGGCTGGGTGCTGGGCGACTACCCGACCCACCAACGCTTGATCCGTGATCTGGTGGTGGGTTCCGGCGCGGTCGCGGTGTATGTCGACTACACGCCGTCGCCGGAAGCGGAGTACCCGACTGCGATCAATCAGGCTTACGCGGCAACCAAATGGGTGGCCGAGCACGGCAAGGACATCGGTGTCGACGGCAAGCGTCTGGCGGTGGCCGGCAACAGCGTCGGCGGCAACATGGCAGCGGTGGTGGCGTTGATGGCCAAGGAACAGAAAACCCCGGCGCTGCGCTTCCAGTTGCTGATGTGGCCGGTGACCAACGCCGGGTTCGATAACGGCTCGTACCAGCAATTCGCCGAGGGCCACTTCCTGACCAAGGGCATGATGCAATGGTTCTGGGACAACTACACCACCAACCCGGCCGAACGTGCACAGATCCATGCCTCGCCGCTCAACGCCAGCGCCGAACAGCTCAAGGGCCTGCCCGCCGCGCTGGTGCAGACCGCCGAGTTCGACGTGCTGCGTGACGAAGGCGAAGGCTACGCCCGCCACCTCGACGCGGCCGGTGTGCCGGTGACCTCGGTGCGCTACAACGGGATGATTCACGACTTCGGCCTGCTCAACCCGCTGAACGGGATTCCTGAAGTGAAAGCCGCCGTGCGCCAGGCTGCGGCAGAACTCAAGACCCATCTGAACTGAGTGCAACCCCTCGCCACACCTTCGGGTGTGGCGTTTTCTTTTGTGCCCGCCGGAGTTCATCCCATGAGCCTTTTTTCTGCCCACCTGCTGTCCTGGAGCGCTCTGCTGCTGGTGCTCGACACCTTGCTCTGGCACCTCGCACCGTTCAAGCATCGCGCGCAACGGGTCGCCGTGCGACTGGTGCTGTTCCTGGCCTTCAACGCGCTGGCCATCAACGCCGGCGTCAGCCCGTTGCAGGCGCCGCTGTTTGCCGACGACCCGGTGGCGCAACTTGGGGCGACGGCACTGGGCATTCTCTGGTGGCTGTACGCCGCGCGGGTGCTGACCGAAGTCATCGGTTTGATCCTGATGCGCCGCATCGGTCACAGCGGCCGCCTGCTGCAGGACGTGATCGGTGCGCTGGTGTTTCTGGCGGCCATCGTCGCAGCGGCCGGTTATGTACTGGATCTGCCGGTCAAAGGCCTGCTGGCGACTTCCGGGGTGGTGGCGATCGTCATTGGTCTGGCGCTGCAAAGCACCTTGGCTGACGTGTTTTCCGGCATCGTGCTCAACACCACCAAGCCGTATCAGGTGGATGATCTGGTGGTCATCGACGGCGTCGAAGGCAAGGTGCTCGACATCAATTGGCGCGCCACGCACCTGCTGTCCAGCAGCGGCACTCTGGCCGTGGTGCCGAACTCGGTGGCGGCCAAGGCCAAGATCGTCAACCTCAGCCGGCCGAACAACCTGCACGGCGTGTCGATCAGCATCAAGGTGCCGAACCACATTCGCCCGCGCCGGGTGCTCGACGCCCTCGAGCGCACGCTGCAAGGCAGCAGCAGTCTGTTGCTGACGCCCGCGCCGAAAGCGGTGCTGAAAGAGGCCGGCGACGAAATGTCGGAATACGTGGCCAGCGGGTTCATCGCCGAACTGGGCAAGAAAAGCGAGGTGCGCAATCAACTGTTCGACCTCGCCCACCGCCATCTCGAAGCGGCCGGTATTTCGCGGCACCCGGACGGTGTGATCGAACCTTCTACCCGCGCCCGCGCGTTGCTCGATGAAGTGAAAATCTTCCGCTCGCTGAGCCACGAGGAACGCGATCGCCTCGCCGAATCGATGGTCGCGCAGCAGTACAGCGCCGGGCAGGTAGTGCTCAATCTGGAGGAAGTCCCGGACAGCCTGTTCGTGATCGCCACCGGCGTGGTCAGCGC
Source organism: Pseudomonas sp. 22085 (assembly GCF_052045815.1). Classification (NCBI taxonomy): domain Bacteria; kingdom Pseudomonadati; phylum Pseudomonadota; class Gammaproteobacteria; order Pseudomonadales; family Pseudomonadaceae; genus Pseudomonas; species Pseudomonas sp. 22085. The sequence continues at coordinate 290,779 of NZ_JBQEQA010000002.1, read as the reverse complement.
CAGTGTGCCGGACGGCAACGGCTTCACCGAGGCCGGACGCATGGGGCCGAGTGAGGTCATGGGTGAGCAAAGCATCCTCGCGGACACGCCTTCGCAAGCGACGTTTACCGCGCTGACGTCTTCGATCATTTATCGCCTCGACAAGAACCTGACCCGCCAGTGCATGGAACAACGCAGTGAAGTGGGTCAGGCGTTGAACAAGTTGCAGGCGGTACGGCAGCAGAACAGTCGGCTGGCGTTGATGGCCAAGCCGGCACCGGTGAAAAAAGGTGGATTTCTGGGCTGGCTGCAAAAGCGCTGAGCCCTTTTCTGAAGGCAAAAAGAGGCCCGCCATTTTGGCGGGCCTCTTCATTACAAGCTTACTTGGCCGTGAACTTGGTGTAGCTGTTGATCAGGTTGCGGTAGTTCGGCAGACGCTGGGACAGCAGATTCGCCAGGCCTTCCATGTCGTTGCGCCAGTCGACTTGCAGCTCGCAGGCCACAGCAAACCAGTTCAGCAGGTGTGCGCCGGCAGCCGACATACGCGCCCACGCCGCTTGTTGCACGGTGGTGTTGAAGGTGCCGGAAGCGTCGGTGACCACAAACACTTCAAAACCTTCAGCGATGGCCGACAGGGTCGGGAACGCCACGCACACGTCAGTCACGACACCGGCGATGATCAGTTGCTTGCGGCCGGTGGCCTTGATCGCCTTGACGAAGTCTTCGTTGTCCCAGGCGTTGATCTGGCCAGGACGGGCAATGAACGGCGCGTCCGGGAATTGCTCTTTCAGCTCAGGCACGATCGGGCCGTTCGGGCCGGAATCGAAGCTGGTGGTGAGGATGGTCGGCAGGTTGAAGAACTTGGCGATGTCGCCCAGTGCCAGCACGTTGTTCTTGAACTCGTTCGGCGAGAAATCCTGTACCAGCGAGATCAGACCGGTCTGGTGGTCGACCAACAGCACAACGGCATCGTCTTTGTTCAAGCGTTTGTAAGGAACGTTGCTCATGTGAAACTCCTCGATGGATGGTTGTTGCGGGGAGCGCCGCTCACACAGAGCGGCGCTTTTTCAAAAGGATCAGAACGCGAAGCAGGAACAGCCGAACGCGCCCCAGAAGCCGGCGAAATCGCTGACCGGCGCATTCGACATCCGCGCTTTTTCATGGCTGTGGGTATGCACCGCGCACGGGCCGCTGCACTGGTGTACCTGAGCCTGCAAGGGCGAATTCGGGCGCCAGTGGCCCGGGACTTTCACCACCGGCGACCAATCCGGCAGCACCGGCAGCGAACGCGGGCCGAGGTCTTCGAAGTCGCCGGCGGCGTACACGATCTTGCCGCCAACCACGGTCATTACCGACTCGATCCACTTGATCGCTTCTTCTTCGACGCTGAAGAAGTCCGCGCTCAGCGCTGCCAGGTCCGCCAGTTGCCCGACCTTGATCTGGCCCTTCTTGCCCTGCTCGGACGAGAACCAGGCGCTGCCATGGGTGAACAGTTCCAGCGCGGTGCTGCGTGGCAAACCTTCTTCGTACAGCGCCAGACCGCCAACGGTGCGACCGCTGACCATCCAGTACAGCGAAGTCCACGGGTTGTAGCTCGACACCCGAGTGGCATCGGTGCCCGCACCGACCGGCACGCCTTCGGCGAGCATGCGCTTGATCGGTGGCGTGGCTTCGGCGGCTTGTTTGCCGTAACGGTCAACGAAGTATTCGCCCTGGAACGCCATGCGATCCTGAATCGCGATGCCGCCGCCCAGCGCCCTCACCCGCTCGATGTTCTGCGGGGTGATGGTTTCAGCGTGATCGAAGAACCACGGCAGACCGTTGAACGGAATGTCGCGGTTGACCTTCTCGAACACATCCAGCATGCGGCTGATGGATTCGTTGTAGGTGGCGTGCAGACGGAACGGCCAGCGCTGTTCGACCAGGTGGCGCACCACCGGCTCCAATTCCTGTTCCATGGTCTGCGGCAGGTCCGGGCGCGGTTCGAGGAAGTCTTCGAAGTCCGCTGCCGAGAACACCAGCATTTCCCCGGCGCCGTTGTGGCGCAGGAAGTCATCGCCCTGATGCAACTTGACGCTGCCGGTCCAGTTCTGGAAGTCGGTCAGCTCTTCTTTCGGCTTCTGGGTGAACAGGTTGTAGGCGATGCGCACGGTCAACTGGTCGTCTTTGGCCAGTTGCTCGATCACCTGATAGTCGTCCGGGTAGTTCTGGAAACCGCCGCCGGCATCGATGGCGCTGGTCAGGCCGAGGCGATTGAGTTCGCGCATGAACTGACGGGTCGAGTTGACCTGATACTCCAGCGGCAGCTTGGGCCCCTTGGCCAGCGTCGAGTACAGAATCATCGCGTTTGGCCGCGCCACCAGCATGCCGGTCGGGTTCCCGTTGGCATCGCGCACGATCTCGCCGCCCGGCGGGTTCGGCGTGTCGCGGGTGTAGCCGGCGACGCGCAACGCGGCGCGGTTGAGCAGCGCACGGTCGTACAGGTGCAGGATGAACACCGGGGTGTCCGGCGCGGCCTAGTTGATTTCTTCGAGGGTCGGCATGCGTTTTTCGGCGAACTGGAATTCGTTCCAGCCGCCGACCACGCGCACCCATTGCGGGGTCGGTGTGCGGTCGGCCTGATCCTTGAGCATGCGCAGCGCATCGGCCAGCGACGGCACGCCTTCCCAACGCAGTTCGAGGTTGTAGTTCAAGCCACCACGGATCAAGTGCAAGTGCGAGTCATTGAGGCCGGGAATCACGCAGCGGCCCTTGAGGTCGACCACTTGAGTGCCGGCGCCCTTGAGCGCCATCGCCTCGGCATCGTTACCGACGGCGACGAAGCGCCCGTCCTTGATTGCCACGGCGCTGGCGAGGGGTTTTTCGCGGTCTACCGTATGAAATTGGCCATTGAACAGAATCAGATCGGCGTTCATCGCAGTTCCTTCGAGATAGGTGAAACGGAGCCCGGACCCGCCGCTTCAGCGCGGCGGATTGGCATTGGATTCGAGGTGTTTGTGTGACTGACCGGCTTCCAGCCACGGCGCGAACAGACGGGTCACCGGCGGCATGAACACGTAGACCACCGATACCACGATGGTCAGGGTGATCAGGAACGTGGCGACCACGTAGTTGGACAGGAATGCATTGAGTTGCAGCAACGGCCCCCAGATCAGCGGCACCAGCAAGGTGTGCGGCAGAATCACCAGCAGCGTCACCACGGCCTGCTTCCAGCGTGGTGGCGGCGATCCGGCCTCGGCCGTCGGCGTGAACCAGAATTCGTTGGCTGCGTTAACTTCGGTCTGATCGCCGTCGGCGAGCATCGGCGCGGCTTCATCGATCAGTTTCTGACGCTGCGGCGAGTCGAGCCAGCGCTGCATCGCGTCGGTCGAGCAATAACGCAGCACGCAGGTGAACAGCGCGAGACCGCCCTGCTGGCTGCGCATCACATCCACGCCCAAGTGCCCTTCTTCGCGCCCCGCCACGCTGACGATATTGCGCAGCCACGCTTCGTACGGCTGTTCGAAACCGGCCTTGACCCGGTGCTTGACGATGAGCGTCACGGTTTCTTCGGGTCCCGGTTTTTTCGGGGTCTGGGCATCAGGCATAACGGAGCACTCCGGGCAAACGAACATTGAGCGCCAGCCGTCCCGGCCCGGCGATCAAAACAGTGGTAAACAGGATCAACAGCAACCAGCCGAACTGCCCTTCGGCCACACTCCATTGCGGATGCACAAGCAGCAGCGCCACCAGCAGCACAAAGAGAATAGGCAAGCACGCCAGACGCGCCAGCACCCCGGCGACGATCAGCAGCGGACAGAGGACTTCGGCGAAGATCGCCAGAATCAAAGTGAGGTGAGCACCGAGGTGGAACGGGTCTTCGATCAGTTGCAGCTGCGCGGTGAAGTCCAGCAGCTTGGGCAAGCCGTGGACGAACAGCAGAAACAACCCGCCGGTCACCCGCAGGAACAGCAGGCCGAGATCTTGCGCCTGGTCATTGCGTTGTACAGCGTTCATGGGCCCACCCTTGATTAATCATTGCAGGCCATGGTGCAGCGATTGATCGGGGGGAAATTGGATGGGTGTGCTCTATTTTTGAGACCACCGTCGATCGTTCCCACGCTCTGCGTGGGAACGATCAGGTGAGCAGTCGATCAGTCGATCAAGCTACAGCGGGCGCCTCAGCCTTCAGTTCCAGATTATCCAGCACTCGATTCACCGCCAGCTCCCCCAGCATGATCAATTGCGCAATCCCCAACAGCACATGCCGCTGCGGGCCGTCCACCAGCCCGGCGAAGTCATTGGCCATGACCTTGGCCGAGGTCAGGGTTTCGCAGGCGTCGGCCAGCAGTTCTTCGCTGTCGATGCCGGGGGCGATGAGGTAGCGGGTGTTGGGTTTGAGCAGCGGTTTTCTGGGGAGCAGCGGATTGAGGTAGTGGTCGAGGGCGCGCTCGGCGGCTTCGTGGAATTTCTTGGAATCGAGGGTTTCGTAGGGCGAAGTGGGGTCGGTTTCAGGCGGGTTTGGCGTTGGTTTGATCATGGATAAAGCCTCTAGAGTAGTGGAGGCGCCACGCTTCGCTGCTAAACGAAAGAGGTGGCGGCCGTACGCGGGTTAGCAGACCAGGACTCTAGAACCCGGCGCACCGAAGTGCCCCACGCAAAGCCGCCATAACGTGGACGGTCAGGCGTAAGCCTGATCACGAACGAAGGGCATTGTGCGTCTAGAGTAGATCCGGGCTGCTAAACCCGATCGCTGCTTTTCAGCGACCGCCAAACAATAGAACCCGCCCCCTAGGCGCACAAGCCGGCGGATTCTGGCGTACACGTAGGCAAAGGCGCAAGGCGTTGTGGCTTACCGGAAGTAACCTTAAACGCCTTTCAACACCGCGCTAAACCGCCGGAATATCCAGCGTCACCGACATGAACTGACTGATCCGCGACCGCAGCCATTTCTCCGCCGGGTCGTTGTCATGCACCCCGCTCCACGCCATCGACAGTTGCGCCGCATCAATCGGAAACGGCGGATCTTCAGCCCGCAACGCACAGCCTTCGACCAACGCACACGCCGCGTAATCCGGCACGGTGGCGATCATCTCGGTGCCCGCCAGCAGCGCGCGCAATCCGCTGAACTGCGGCACACCAAGCACCACGCGGCGGCTGCGGCCAACCTTGGCCAGGTCCATGTCGATGTTGCCGCTCAGGTCTCCGGAGAACGACACCATCGCATGAGGCCGCTCGCAGTATTCGTCGAGGGTCAGCGGGCCCGGACGGTTGTCGCCGCGCAGGACCTTGCAGGGAATGTCGCGCAATTTCTTGCGTTTGGCGTTGGCCGGCAGATCGGTGGTGTAGCTCACGCCGACAGAAATTTCTCCCGATGCCAGCAACCCCGGCATCAGCAGGTAATTGGCTCGACGTACCACCACGACAATCCCCGGCGCTTCTTCCTGCAATTGGCGCAGCAGCGGCGGGAACAGACCGAATTCGGCATCGTCAGACAAGCCGATGCGAAACACGTCGCAACTGGTCGCCGGATCGAATTCCTTGGCCCGGCTGACCGCGCCGGAAATCACGTCCATCGCCGGTTGCAGCTCCTGGAGAATCGCCAGCGCCCGCGCCGTCGGCTCCATGCCCCGGCCATTGCGCAGCAACAGCGGATCATCGAACAGATCGCGCAGACGCCCCAGCGCCGCGCTCACTGCCGGTTGGCCCATGAACAGTTTTTCGGCGACGCGGGTCAGGTTCTTTTCGAACATCAGCGCTTCGAAAATCACCAGCAGGTTCATGTCGACGCGGCGCAGATCGTTACGGTTCATGGGGCACGTTTTCCTTGTTTTAGCCTGACGTGAAAGGTGGGAACTTTACTCGATCAGCGGCACTTTGGCCGCGCGTTTGTAGGGGCCGTATTCGACCGGCACCCACTGGAAGTGCTTGTCGACCGCCGTGATGTGGCCGATGCCCGGGAATGGCAAGTGCGCGGCCGTGACCCAGGTCTTGCTGGCCGCCGCTGCACTGAACACGGCGTTACGACTCTTGATCGCCTGCTGACCGTTGACGTCGAAGCGGATCGACACCTCCGGATGATCGAACTGCACCGCCAGGTTATGCACCAGATCGCCCATGAACACGATGCTCTGGTTCTGCGAAGTGAAGCGGTAGGTGGTGCTGCCCGGCGTGTGCCCGGCTTCCAGTGTGGCTTCGACCACACCCGGCAAAGGCGACTGGCCCTCTGCGAACGTCTTGAAGCGCCCGGCCGCCACGTAAGGCGCAGTGGAATCCTGGGCGATCTTGAAAAACTCCCGGGCACCGGCCGGCGCCTTGGCCTCGGCCTGCGGATCGAGCCAGAAATCGGCTTCGGCCTTGGCTGCATAAACCGTGGCATTGGCAAAGATCGGCCGTTGCTGGCCGTCGACCAGCCCACAGACGTGATCCAGGTGCAGGTGCGTCAGCAGAATCGCGTCGACCTGCTCAGGCTTGTAACCCGCTGCCTGCATGTTCGCCGAGAGCTGGCCGGCGGTGGCGCCGATGCACTGGCCCGCGCCGGTATCCACCAGAATCAGTTGTTTACCGGTGTTGACCAGGAAAGCATTGAACGCGGTCTGCACGCCCGGCGTTTCAATCGAACGCCGGGCCAGCAGCGCGCGAATCTGGCTTTGACTCATGCCCTGCAACAGCTTCGGCGACAAATCGTTGTAGCCGTCGAACAGCGCCGTCACCTCGTAATCGCCCAGCGCCAGCCGGAAATAACCCGGCGCCTGCGTGCCGACCTGCGGTGCCTGCGCCATGGCGCCGGACATCACACCGACCAACGCCAAGCCGATTACGCCGCGTACCAAATCTTTCATATGCATCCCCTCGCCCGAGCCCGATTCTGCGGCCCCTTATGGCCCGCCCCCAATCGTCGCCATCCTGCCCGGTTCCCGTCATGGGGACTTGCAGCGGTGTGCTGAGTTGCAGCCGACGGTGGAATTAACAACGTTTAACTCGTCAGCACCCGCCCCTCGCCAAACAATGAATCCCTCTGCGCAGCGTTGTTTTTTTGACCTGAGGGAAAGCGCTGACCGTGCGTTCCCCACCGACACGGACCTTGGCCATGGCTCACTCACAGCAAACCGTCGCCCTCGCCCCTGCCAGCGAACCCCGCAAGCCCAGCACCGGCGGCCTCAGCCCGCAACGGGAACGGCTGGTGAAACAGCTGATTCTCGAACGCCTCGGCGACAGCCTTGAAGTCACCGAACTGGCCAACGCCTGCGCACTCTCGCGCAGCCATTTTTCCCGGGCGTTCAAATGCAGCACAGGGTACTCGCCGCAAGACTGGATCCGCACCCAGCGCATTGCCCGAGCCAAGCAGTTGATCCAGCACACCAACCACAGCCTCACGCAGATCAGCCTGGAGTGCGGCTTTTGCGATCAGGCGCACTTCTGCCACATCTTCACCCGCAGCGAAGGGATCAACCCGTTTGCGTGGCGTTGTCAGGTCATGAAAAACCGCTGAGGCGGTTTCACTCTCGAGCCATCCGCTGGGCCAGTCGCGCCACCCGCTCGCCCAGGTGTGCGGCGGTTTGTTGGTCTTCCAAAGGAGGTACCTGCTCGGGCGGTTGCTCGACGCAGGATTGGGACATCGCGCCGAGGGAGCTGCCAAGACGATTCAGTTGGCCATCGAAGACACCTGCGCACGCACGCGCCGGCAACAGATCGAGCCCGACCCAGATCATCGAATGCTGGGCCGCAAACACCGCCATTTGCAGCAAGGTATTGAGCTTGTCGCCGCACAGGCTGCCGGAATTGGTGAAGCCCGCCGCGAGTTTGTCGCGCCACGGCCGGGCGAGGTAGAACGAGGCCGTGGCCTCCATGAATTGCTTGAACGCCGCCGAAGCGCTGCCCATGTAGGTCGGCGCACCGAAGATGATGGCGTCGGCGCGATGCAGGTCATCCCAGTGGGCTTCCACGTCTTCCACGGCCAGCAACAGGCAGGTGCTGCCCATGTGGCGCTCCACACCTTGGGCCACAGCCTGGGCAATGACGCGGGTGTGCCCGTAGCCACTGTGATAAACCACTACTACCTTGCTCATCGCAGCGTCCTCCGGACGTATGCATTCCATTGCCGTGGAGTTTTGGCTCTGAAGCCGACGCGGACGAGTTAATCGTTGTTAATTTTCCCCGGCTATCGGGCAAAACGGCACGGGTTCCGGCCTTTGAATACAGTGGTGACGGTACTGGATGCCGAGTGATGCAAAGGCCCGAGTCCTTCGCGAAAGTTGCGCTGGCGTCAAATCCTGAGGAATATGCTCGGATACTGCGGATCAGACGGCTTGCGTGCCCCTCAAGCCTCTATTCGCCCTGCCCGTCACGGATTCTTCACCCTGACGGATCAGGATCATAAAAAGCGTCGAAGGAGTGAGCGGTTGAGTCTTTCCCCGAATCAGGCCATCGGTTTCGGCCCCTATCGGATCCACCCCGGCCAGCGGCTGGTGCTTGAAGGCGACCAGCCTTTGCGCCTGGGCCGGCGCGCCATGGACATTCTGCTGATCCTGCTGGCCCATGCCGGCGAGGTCGTGAGCAAGCAACAGTTGATCGCCGGAGTCTGGCCCGACAGCGTGGTGGAAGACATCAATCTGCGGGTGCACATGGCCGCGCTGCGCAAGGCCCTCGGCGACGGTCAGGCCGGGCAGCGCTACATCGTCACGGTGGCGCAGCGCGGATACAGTTTCGTCGCGCCGGTCGTGCTGCAATCGATTGAACAACGTCCCACCACCGCCAACCTCGGCCGGCATAACCTGCCGCTGCGCCGCACGCGGATGATCGGGCGCCAGTCGGTGGTCGACAGCCTGATGACGCAACTGCCGCGCCAGCGCTGCATCACCCTGGTCGGCCCCGGCGGCATCGGCAAGACCACCGTGGCCCTGCGCGTCGCCGAGCAACTGATCGGCCGTTATCGCGACGGTATTCGTCTGCTGGATCTGGCCCCGCTCAAACATCCGGGCTCGATCTGCTCGCACCTCGCCGCCCTGCTGGACCTTTCGCTGCACGACAGTGAACCGATGGCCTGCCTGATCAACAGCCTGCGCGAGCGGCAGATGCTGCTGGTGATCGATAACTGCGAGCACTTGATCGACGCCGTGGCGATGCTGAGTGAAAACATTCTGCGCGGCGCACCGCAGGTGCACATTCTGGCCACCAGCCGCGAAAGCCTGCGTGCCGAGGGCGAGTATGTGCAGCGCCTGGAATCCCTCGACTGCCCGCCGCCGATTGCGGTGCTGGATCGCGATCAGGCGATGGAATTCTCCGCGCTGCAGTTGTTCGTCGAACGGGCGATGGCGGCCCACGAACATTTTGAGCCGGGCAACGCTGATCTGCCCTTGATCATCGACATCTGTCGCCGACTGGACGGCATCCCGCTGGCACTGGAACTGGCCGCTGCGCAGGTGGCGGGCCTCGGGCTGGAGGGTTTGCTGAGTCAACTTCAGGGACGCTTGCCGGCGGGCAATCAGACTCGTCTGGGTCGGCATGAAACCCTGCGCGCTACGCTGGACTGGAGCTTCAACCTGCTCAACAGCTGCGAACAGACCGGGCTGCGCCGACTGGGGGTGTTTCGTGGTGCGTTCACGCTGGAGTCCGCGGCGGCGGTTATCGTCGGTCAGCACATCGAGTCGAACGAAGTGTTTGCGTCGATCACGCAACTGGTCGCCAAGTCGCTGCTCAACGTCGAGGTTGGCGATGAAGAAGTGTTCTATCGCCTGCTCGACACCACCCGCCGCTATGCGCTGGAAAAACTCGACCAGGCCGCCGAACTCGGCGAAACCCGCGAACGCCATGCCGAACGCAGCCTGGCGCTGATGTATCAGGCCCAGGCCGATTGGGAGAACACGGCGACTGAAGTCTGGATCGAGCGTTACGCCCGTGGCCTTGAAGACTTGCGGGCGGCCCTTGAGTGGACGCTGAATGACGAAGGCTCGCGCGCGCTCGGCGTTCGACTGACGGCGACCTCGGCGCCGTTGTGGCAGGAACTGTCCTTGCTCAAGGAGTACGGCGTTCATGTACGACGGGCACTGGCGCTGCTGGCTTCATCCGACGAGCCCTGCCCGCGACTGGAAATCGCCTTGAAACTGGCCCTGGGCAGCGCCTGCTATCACACCTGGGGCGGCACGCCGGAAACCATCGAGGCCTTCGTCAGCGCCCGGCTGCTGGCACAACAGCACGACGACATGGCCGGTCAGTTGCGCGCCGTGTCGGGGCACATGGCGGTCAATCTCAGTTGCGGGCATTACCGGATGGCGCTGGAGCAGAGCGAGCAATTCGAAAGCCTCGGAGTGCACGGCGATGCGCAGCTGTCCCTGAGTACCCACCGCTTGCGGGTGCTCGCGCTGCATTACGCCGGCGATCAGCACCAGGCGCGAATCCACGCCGAACAGGTCATTCAGCGCATGGCCCACAGCGGCCACCTCAACCGCTTCACTCACGGTTTCGGCGTGCAATACGACCAGAGCGTCGCTTCGCTGACCGTCCTCGCCCGTGTGCTGTGGCTGCAAGGTTTCCCCGAGCAAGCCTGGCGTACAGCACGGCAGGCGCTGGACATCGCGGTGCAGATCAATCACGGCACCTCGATCTGCTACACCCTGGCACTCGCTTCGTGCCTGATCGCCCATTACAACGGAGATACACAGAACGCCCGGGCGCTGCTGCAACTGTTGCTCGAACAGGCGCAGAAGCATTCGGTGCTGCTGTTCTACACGTGGGCGCGGCACTACGCGCAGGTGATCGACGCCGACAAATCCCCCACCATCCCGCCCGCCGACAGCGGTCTGGTCAGGGAAATCATGGTCACGCTGGATCCGGGCTTCGTTGACGATGCCCTGCTTGAACGAGCACAAAGCGGCGCGGCCGGCTGGAGTACTGCGGAAATTTTGCGGGCCCGGGCCGAGCGATTGCTGGCCGCTGAATCGCCCTGTCATCACACGGTCGAAAGCGCCTTGCAGCAATCGCTCGAGATTGCCCGGACTCAAGGTGCTCTGGCCTGGGAGTTGCGCAGCGCGACTTCGCTGGCACAGTGGTGGCAGCGCCAGTCGCGTTATCGTGAGGCTATCGAATTGCTGGCGCCGGTCTACCAGCGCTTCACCGAAGGCTATGCCACCCCGGACTTGCGCAAAGTGCGCTTACTGCTCGACGAACTGCGCGGTCAGTCGGCCGCTTGAGACGGGTCGGGTACGGCCCAGGTAACGCGCGTGCCGACGCTCGACATCATTGAGTTCGCCGCCCTGCTCCAGCTGTTCGCGGGCATAGCGGCGCGTGATGTTGAGCATTCGATAGCGCAGTGCTCCGCCGGACCGGTCCGTTGTCAGCAGCGATTTGGCCGCTAACTGTTCGACCACGCCCACCAGCGTCGAGGGCGGCAGTTGTGCGCAACTGATCACGCCGATGGCGGCATCCAGGGTGAATGCCATCTTGAACACCGACAACCGCTGCAGCACGCGCTGTTCCTGCTCGCTCAAGCGCTGATAGCTCCAGTCCAGCGCAGCCTTCATCGACTGGTGGCGCGGCACGGCGGTGCGGCGACCGTGACTCAGGACTTGCAGGCCTTGGTCCAGTTGCGTCTGCAATCCGACCAGCGCCAGCGCATCGATCTGCGCGGCTGCCAACTCGATCGCCAGCGGCAGACCGTCGAGCCGGCGACAGATATCGCGCACCGTTTCCAGATCCTGCTCACGCAGACTGAAGCCGTGTTGACGGGCGCGGGCACGACTGACAAACAGCTGCACCGCCGAATAGCCCATGACCTCGGCGACACTGTTGAGGGCCGAGGCTTTGGGAAGGGTCAGGGGCGGCAGTGGCTGCAGGACTTCCAGAGCGAGACGCAACGGCTCGCGGCTGGTGGCCAGGATCGACAGACGCGGCGCAGCATCGAGCAATGTTTGCAGCAGGCTCCGGCAGGCCTGGTGCAGGTGATCGCAGTTGTCCAGCACCAGCAAGGCATGGCGCGCTGCCAGAGTGGGGAAATCGAGGTCGAGGGTTTTCAGCAAGTGATCGAGGAGCGGGATGTTTTCATCGATCAGCGACAGATCCACCTGCCACACGCCGTCACGAAAATGTTGCAGCAGCAGTTCCGCTGCGCGCAGCGCCACGGTGCTCTTACCGACACCGGCAGGCCCCGTCACCGTCAGCAGCCGGGACAACGGCAGTTGGCGCACCAGACCGCCGACCAGTGAATCGCGCCCGGTGACCGGCGTCAGTCGTGCAGGCAAATTGTGCTGGGGCGCTTGCAGGTTTTCGAACACCACTTGGGTGACGCTGTCGCCCTGCACCGGAGCCACGAAGCTGTACCCGCGTTGCGGCACATTGACGATGTAGCGCTGACCGTTTTCACCATCTCCGAGGGCCCGGCGCAGCGCGGCGATGTGTACCCGCAGGTTGATCTCCTCGACCACCGAGGTCGGCCACACCAGCGCGATCAATTGTTCTTTGCTGACCACCTGGCCGGCGCGCTCGACCAGCACTTGCAGAATGTCCAGCGCACGACCGCCCATGCGCAATTGCCGATCCCCTTCGAGGATCAGCCGTTGGCGCAAATGGAAGGCGTACGGCCCGAAACGCAGGACCGACGCCGAGTTCAATTCGTTGAGGCTGTTCATGTCCGTTATCTTCGCAGGCCTCGATGACGGTACAACCACCACGCGGGGTCCAGCACGGACATCCGGATGCCCGTAACGGACAGAACCGCTCTAGCTGAACTGTTCGCGATACTGCGTCGGGGTCAGCCCGAGCTTTTCGCCGAACAGAAAACGCATGTGCCGCACGCTGCCGAAACCGCTTTTGTAGGCCACGGTTTTCAACGGCAGATCGCTGGTTTCCAGCAGATTGCGCGCGCAATCGATGCGCGCACTTTGCAGGAATTCCATGGGTGTCATGTTGACCTCACGGGCAAACACCCGGGCGAAGTGCCGCGCACTCATGTTGGCAAGACTTGCCATGCGCTCGACGGTAAAAGCTTCTTCAAGGTGCTCCAGCACATGGTTCTGCACCCGGGTGATCGGGGTTTCCTGGGGCGCCACTGCCGCCATCAACGGGCTGAACTGCGCTTGCCCGCCCTGACGTTTCATGACGACCAGCAGCACCTTGGCCACGTCCTGGGCAATCTTTTTGCCATGATCGCGAGCGACCACCGCCAGCGCCATATCGATCCCGGCGGTGACACCTCCGGAGGTGATCAGGTTGCGATCTTCAATAAAAATCTGGTCGGTCGCGACGTTTGCCTTCGGAAAGCCCTTGATCAAGCGTTCAGTGTAATTCCAGTGAGTGGTCACACGATAGCCGTCGAGCAGTCCGGCATGGCCCAGCACGAAGGCGCCGGTACAGATCGAGCCATATTGCCCGACGCGCGTGACCGCACCTTGCAGCCAGGCGAGCAACGGCGGGTGTTTTTCGTTGTAGGCGCCGGGGCCGCCCGGCACCAGCAGCAAGTCGTAGCGCTCATCGGCTTCGTCGATGTGCCGATCGGTGTGCACGAGCACGCCATTGGACGCACGTAACGGCCCGCGCTCGGTGCCCAGGGTGGTCAGGTGATAGTGGGATTGCGGTTTCAGGTAGCGGTTGGCAACCGAAAACACTTCCAGCGGCCCGGCCATGTCGAGCAGCAGAAAATCGGGAAACAGCACCATGGCCACGGTCTTCATGGGGGTATCACCAAAATCCATGCAAAGTCATAAGTTCGCGCATTATGGCCGGAACAGGCGAAATCGTTGGAAAAGAATGCGTGATCCAGCCCACACAACTGTCAACCATAAAGGGACAGTATTTCAATTTTCATCTACTTATTGCATCGCAGGGTAACCAGTAACCTTCTCCTCACTCGGACGAATCAACGTCCTGAAAGGAGATTTCATCATGCTGACCCTTCGCAAAGCTTCCGACCGTGGTCTGGCCAATCATGGCTGGTTGAAGTCGTTCCACACCTTTTCCTTCGCCAGCTACCGTGACCCGCGTGAACAGGGTTTCTCCGACCTGTTGGTCATCAACGATGACCGCGTCGCCGCTGGCAAAGGCTTCGGCCAGCACCCACACCGTGACATGGAGATTTTTTCTTATGTGCTCGAAGGTGCGCTGGAACACAAGGACACCCTCGGCACCGGTTCGGTGATCCGCCCCGGCGATGTGCAACTGATGAGCGCCGGCAGCGGCGTGGCCCACAGCGAGTTCAACCATTCGGCAACCAAGCCGGTGCACTTTCTGCAGATCTGGATCGTGCCGGACGTCAGCGGCGCGAAACCGCGCTACCAGCAAGAGCACTTCAGCGAACAGAAAAAACGCGGTCGCCTGCAACTGATCATTTCGCCCGAAGGCAGTCACGGCTCGCTGAAAGTACGGCAGGATGCACGGGTGTATGCCGGGCTGTTCGATGACCAGGAAAGCGCCACCCTCAAGCTGCCTGCCAACCGCTACGCCTATGTGCACGTTGCTCGCGGCAGCGTGGAATTGAACGGCATGCAGTTGAAGGAAGGCGACGGCGTTCGGGTTCGTGAAGAACAGGCACTGACCCTGAGCAATGGCCAGGATGCCGAAGTCCTGGTGTTTGATCTGCGCCCGCAGGAATTGCCGGAAATGCCATGAGGCGCAGGTTTCGGCGCCCACAAAAACGGCCTTCACTGAAGGCCGTTTTTTATTGGCAGAACAACTACTCGTTTTCCAGCACAAACGCTTCGACAATGTGTTCGATCACCGCCCTGACCCGCGCGGTGTGGCGTAAATCCGCATGGGTCACCAGCCACACTTCATAAGGTAACGGCCGCGTACGTTCCGGCCACAGCCTGACCAGACCATCACGCTCGCCCATGTAGACCGGGATTTCTCCTACACCCAGACCGGCGGCAATCGAGCGCCGCACCAACAGACTGGAACTCAGACCGGCGACGATCCGCCCGCGAGTCATGGGCTCGGACACCAGGGTCAGATCCTTGTTGCCCTGCAGATACGGCTCGTAGACCACCAGATCGTGGCCCTCGAACGCACTGCCCGGTGCCGGTACGCCATGGCTGTCGACATAGGTCTGCGAGGCAAACAGCCCCACCGGCCAACGTGCGATGCGCCGGGCGATCAAGTCCGGATTGTCCGGACGGGTATTGCGCACGGCGATGTCCGCTTCGCGTTTGGCCAGGCTGAGGATCTGTGTGGAGGCGTCCAGTTGCACGCGCACGTCCGGATGCTGTTCGTGCAACTGCGCCATCGCCGGGATCAGAAAGTCGATGGCCAGCGAATCGGTGGTGCTGACCCGCACGCTGCCGGTCAGGCGATCGTCCAGGCCCTGGATACGCCGCTCCAGTTCCAGCGCCGAATGCTCCATTTTTTCCACCGACTTGAGCGCCGCTTCGCCGACTGCCGTCAGTGCATAGCCCTCGGAGGTGCGCAGGAACAAGGTCGCGCCCAGCGACTTTTCCAGTGCCGTGATGCGGCGCCCGACTGTCGCCTGATCCACGCCCAGTACACGCGCGGCCCCGCGCAACGTCGACTCGCGACAGACCGCAAGAAATACCCGTGCGTCATCCCAGTTCATACCGTTCTCCATTGATGCATAAACGCATCACAACCACGCAAACTCGCTGCATTAACGCAGCAACGATAGCCGATATGCTGGGCGCCATAAACCTTTCAAAGGATTGCCGTGATGCACACTTCAATTGCTTCGCCCGAACGTCCGGACACAAGTGTCTGGCTGGCGATCTTCGCCGGACTCTGCGCCAGCCTGGTCAGCATCGGTCTGGCGCGTTTCGCCTACACACCGCTGATCCCTTCGCTGATTCAGGCGCAGTGGTTTTCCGCCCATGATGTGGTCTATCTCGGCGCGGCCAACCTGGTCGGTTACCTGATCGGCGCTCTCCTTGGCCGACCGCTGGCACGTCGGCTTACCCAGAGAAACGCTCTGCGCCTGATGATGCTGGCGGTGACCGTGGCGTTTTTCGCCTGTGCGTACCCGGTATCGGTGAGCTGGTATTTCGGCTGGCGCCTGCTGTCGGGAATCGCGGGCGGCGCGATCATGGTGCTGGTGGCCGCGACCGTACTGCCCCATGTACCCGCCGCACGCAAAGGTCTGGCCAGTGGCGCGATTTTCCTCGGCATCGGTGTGGGCATCGCCGGCTCGGGGACGATTGTTCCGTTGCTGTTGGGTCTGGGTCTGCAAGCGACCTGGCTGGGCTTGGGCGCTCTGTCGCTCGCGCTGACGGCATTGAGCTGGTTCGGCTGGCCCTCGGAGCTGCCCCATGCAACCACCGCAATGGCTGAGGTGGAACCGGCAGAACCAACACCGCCTGCTGTTTATCTGCTGTTTGCCCAGTATGCATTCATGGCTGCCGGGCTGGTACCGGCCATGGTCTTTCTGGTGGATTACGTCGCCCGTGGCTTGGGTGCCGGGGCGCACGTCGGCGCGCTGATCTGGGTCATGTACGGTCTGGGCGCCATCGTCGGCCCGGTGAGTTATGGCTTTCTCGCTGATCATCTCGGCGCGCGGACCGGCATTCGTCTGGTGCTGGCGGTGCAGGCGATCACCCTGGGTTTGCTGGCGGTTTCGCATTCGTTCCTGGCGTTGGCGCTGCTGGCGGTGGTCCTTGGTTCATTTCCACCGGGCATTGTGCCGCTGGCATTGGCTCGGGTGCATGAGCTGGTGCCGGATCACCATCGCCAACAGGTGGCGTGGAGCCGGGCCACAGTGTCGTTCGCCACGTTTCAGGCGCTGGCCGGGTTCGCCTATTCGGCGCTGTTCAACGCCACGGGCGGACAGCATGTGTTGCTCTTCGTGATAGCCGGCGGTGCCATCTTGATCGCTCTGATACTTGAGTACGCCATGAAATTGCTGCCCTCCTCCGTCGAACAACGCTGCTGCGCCGAATGACGGGAATCATTGCGCCCTGACTGCGTTCCCATCTACTGATCACTTTTTCAAGAGGAATCGAAAATGACGTTGCCCACTGAAATGACCCGAATCGAAATCACCGAACCGGGTGGGCCCGAGGTTCTGCAATCCCGACGCGTGCCGCTGCCGGTTGCCGCAGAAGGCGAAGTTCTGATCCGCGTGCACGCCGCCGGCGTCAATCGCCCGGACGCCCTGCAACGCGCCGGCAAATACCCGATGAAGCCCGGCATGAACCCGATTCCGGGCCTTGAAGTGGCCGGCGAGGTGGTGGCGATTGGCAGCGGTGTCAGCACATTCGCGGTGGGTGACCGGGTGTGTGCGCTGACCAATGGCGGCGGTTACGCCGAATATTGCGCGGTTCCGGCGGGCCAGGCCCTGTCGATTCCCGAAGGGCTGGACTGGATTCAGGCTGCGGCTATTCCTGAAACCTTTTTCACGGTGTGGGCCAACCTGTTCGGCCTCGGCGGCGCCAGCCGCGGTCAGCGCGCCTTGATCCACGGCGGCACCAGCGGCATCGGTACCACCGCGCTCATGCTGTGCCGCGAGTTTGGCATTGAAGCTTTCGCCACCGCCGGCAGCGCCGACAAATGTGCAGCGATCCGCAATCTGGGCGGCGACGCGATCAACTACCGAGAACAGGAGTTCGCGGCGGTCATCGCCGAGAAAACCGCCGGCCAGGGCGTGAATGTGATCCTCGATATCATGGGCGGCTCTTACCTCAACGGGAACATCAGCGCATTGGGCATGGATGGGCGGTTGGTGATGCTCGGGTTTCTCGGTGGCGCGCGGGCCAATGACATTGACCTGCTGGCGATCCTCGGCAAGCGTGCGGTGGTCACCGGTTCCCTGCTTCGCGCGCGTACCTCGGCGGAAAAGGCCGCCATCGCCGATCAATTGCGCGAACACGTCTGGCCGGTGCTGGCCGCCGGACGCTGCCTGCCGATCATCGACAAGGTCTACCCGCTCGCCGACGCAGCCAAGGCCCATGCGCACATGGAAGCGGGCGACCACATCGGCAAGATCGTGCTGAAGATCGACTGAGTCGTTGCAGCATTTTGTAATCGTTGCAGGCGTGCGGTGGTCGAAAATGTCACGCGCGGGTCCAGGCATCTGGTAAAAAGCGTTCTTTGTCCACGCCCTGGTGAAACGTTTAATGTTCCTTGCCTTCATGACCCGACTTCGACGCCGCCGTCTGGCGTTCGCCTGCATGGCCGCCCTGATCGTCGGCGTGCCGGCGAGTTGTGCCGTGCTGGAACACACCGAGCGCAAGCTGCTGTTTCGCATTGAACCGGGCACCGCCGGCTGGTATCACGGCTTGCCCGGCAGCGTGCAGGAACTCGACCTGCAACCGAAAAGCTTCAAGGCCGGGCAAAACATTCACGCATGGTGGTGGCCGGCAGAGCGCGCCGATGCACCGGCCATTCTTTATTTGCATGGCGTACGCTGGAATCTGACAGGGCAACTGTTTCGTATCGAACAATTGCGCGCGGCAGGTTATTCGGTATTGGCCATCGACTATCGCGGTTTCGGCCAGAGCCGTGGCGATCTGCCGTCGGAAAGCACGGTGTACGAAGATGCCCGGGTAGCCTGGGAACGCTTCCAGCTGTTGCAACCCGATCCGAACAAACGCCTGATCTACGGGCATTCATTGGGTGGCGCGGTCGCCATCGATCTGGCTGCCGAACTCGGTCGCGACGCCATCAGAAACCACACCCCACTGCCGGTGCGCGGACTGGTTATCGAATCCACCTTCACTTCATTGGCGGATGTTGCGGCAGCCGTGGCCAACACCTCCCTTCCAGTCCGCTGGTTGCTGTCGCAGAAATTCGATTCCATCGACAAGATCGCCGAAATCCACATGCCGTTGCTGGTGGTGCACGGACTGGCCGACGCATTCGTGCCGTCACGCTTCAGCGAGCAACTGTTCGCCGCCGCCCGGCAGCCGAAACGCCTGTTGCTGGTACCCGGCGCCACGCACAACAACAGCATGGCGCTGGGCGGACAGAACTATCGCAAGGCGATCGATGCGCTGATGCAAACCCGACCTGCCGCACGGGTGGCGGGTGCTGCGGTGCAAAAGAATCCGCGCGATTCCTGACGTCCCTCCCCCGCAGACCATCGGTCACCCCGAAAGGAAATTCTTGCAGCATCGGCTGGCAATCCGGCGATCTGACGCTTTGCTGGATGGAGTCCATCCATGACGCTGCTTCGGCACACCCGGCCGCGCAGCGTTCCACTGCCTATTCGGGAGCACCACCATGAAAATCAACCCGTACCTGATCTTCAACGGCGACTGCCGCGCGGCCTTCACGTTTTACGAGCAATGCCTGCAAGGCAAGCTCGAAGCGATGATGACCTTCGGCGAAACGCCAGCCGCTGAACATGTGCCCACAGAGCACCACAACCTGATCATCCACACCTGCCTGAAAGTCGGCGATCAGATGTTGATGGCCTCGGATACCACACCCGACCGCCCGACCCAGGGCATGAGCGGTTGCTCGATTTCGCTGAATGTCGACAGCATCGCCGAGGCCGAACGGGTGTTTAACGCCCTGGCCAGGGACGGTCGCGTCGACATGCCATTGGAAGCCACCTTTTGGGCCGCACGTTTTGGCATGCTGGTGGATCGTTTTGGTGTGTCGTGGATGGTCAATTGCGAAACTGACAGGTGACGCTGTCATTGCAGCGGACATGAAAAAGCCCGACCTCTTCAGGTCGGGCTTTTGCGTTCAACGCTGGGCCAGCTCGTGCCGTACGCACTGCTCGTAGTAGGTCTGCTTGACAGCCGCCGGCTTGAGCCGCGACGCGCTGTCATAGGTCTGCTCGGTAATGCCCATGGCGGTCATGCGCATCCACGGTTGCTGAAACTTGCGTGCCTGCAAGCGTTTGCGCGCGCCATACAGGGAAATTCCTGACAACTTCGATTGTTGCGCGCCGGCGGCGATGTCCGAACCCCAGGTACACGCGAAACGATGGCTCTTGCTCAGTTCCCTGGCCTGGGCCTCCACCGCGAACAGAGCGAGGGAAAGCGTTGCTACGGTGATGACAATCGTCCGCATATAGCCCACCTAACCTTTTGAAAAAAGGCGAGTTTGCCGGGACTTGAAACACTCGGGGGCCAGCAGTTTGCCGCCTATTGCTCCCGGGCGCAGACTTCAACCTTCAATCGGTCTGTGCCTTCTTCCCGGCACTGGATGACGATCGGGACAAAACGCTGGATTACCGAGATATTGCTGTGCAAATGCTCGGTCATCCTGGGCGTGCTAAACGATCCACCTCCGGCCAGCACCATCGGCAACAGCAACTGGTCGGCCAGATGCTCTGCCACCGCTGCACCGCTATGCAACCAATCGGCTGCCTGATCGATAGCGGCGTCCGCCACCTTCTCCAAACGCAGTGAAGCCTGACCGAAAGCGCTGAAAACCTCCGTGACGTGTTCAAACGCATATTCCAGCAGCAACACGTTGCCCGGGCCACAGGCCGGATCAAGGATGACGGCGTTCAATTCTGCTGAAGCCATGTTCAAACGACGCGCCACCCGGTCGAGCTCGCGTACACCGACACTTGGCGCCAGCCCGGCCGTCAGCGCGAACGCCTGTCGCGAGAGCGGCAAGCCGCGCTCACACAAGTGCAGTGCTGACAGTTTCGATGGTTGCACCCTGACGTCGATTTCACCGCCACCCGCCGGTACAAACCCGTGGCGCAGCAACGTCAGTTCAACCTCCGCGCCCATGCGTCGCAGCAACGGTAGCCAGCTGCGGCTGAGAAAATCGGTCGGGGGCGCCAGCGGATTATGCGTGCCGCCGCTGATCCGCACGCGGCTGGCTTGCGGCGCCAGTAACAAGGCGGGCAGCAAGGTTTGCAACACCAGGGTGCAACTGCCGGCGGTGCCAATGGCAAAGCGATAATCGCCGCCACGGATCGGCCCTGGCTCGAAGCTCAATGTCTGCGAACCCAGTTCAGCCCCCTGGACCTTCGCACCGCAGACCTGCGCCGCCGCCATCACGGCGGTCAGGTGCTGGCGCAACAGGCCGGGACGACTGCGCCGGGCCCGAATCCGCACTATTCGAAACGCCTGGCCCGTCACCATCGACAGACTCAGCGCACTGCGCAACACCTGGCCACCGCCGATCGCGCCGTCCAGTTCAATAACGTCCTGTTTCATTTTTTTCCTTAGGCGTACAGGCCAACGGTTTCCCGCAGGTATCGATCGAGCTGCCGCGAATCCTCCCGGGTTCTGGGCAATGTCGGCACCGCACGCTCAAGCTCCGCCTCGATGAACGCATGCAGCGCCGGACGACGAGGACCGTATGCGCTCTCATCGGCATTGCGCTTGAGCGCGAGCAGTTCATCAACTTCATCGAGCAAGGCTCGGTCATCGACGGTACTCAGCAGATCGCTGAACGTCATCGGCGGCCGACCTCGCCCCTGATCGATCCAGCGCACCGACAGCAGCGGCCGCAGTACGTAAAAGTACTTTTTGAACCGCACGCTTTCGCCTTGCAGATAACCACGGAAGTTCTTCTTCGCCATCGACAGATAATGATTGCGCGCGGCTGGCGGGCTGTAGAACGCCTCGGCCAGTGCCCGCAGCTGAGAAACCGCTGCAGTCTCGCTGCGATAAACCAGCGGGGAGTCGAGCCATTCGAGCAAGGTCGGGTTGGATTTGCGCAACAGCCCGAGGGTCTTGCGCAGCTCCCAACCACTGACATCCAGCTCGTCATCCAGCGGGCGCTCGATCACATCACTTGGTGCATCGACCTGGACGAACCACTCCGGTTTCTCCACATAAACGAAGCGCACATCGTAATCACTGTCCGGCGAGGCAAAGCCCCAGGCACGGCTGCCCGATTCGCAGGCATACAGCACCGTGACATTGCGTTCGCGCTCTATGCGCGTCAGTTCTTCCAGTACCCGGGCACGCATGGTGTTGCACAGCGGGTGACGTTCTTCGAATTTCATGTCCTTTAATCCTTGTTCCGGCGTGCCTTGCGGCACGCGTTATCCCTTGACGCACACCACCTGACGCAGGGTGTGCAGCACTTCAACCAGCTCACGCTGGGCGTGCATGACTTTGTCGATGTCCTTGTAGGCCATCGGAATTTCATCGATCACCGCAGCGTCCTTGCGGCATTCAACGTGCGCGGTGGCGCGGATCTGGTCTTCGACGGTGAAGGTGTTTTTGGCCTTGGTTCGGCTCATGGTCCGGCCGGCACCGTGGCTGCAGGAGCAAAACGATTCTTCGTTGCCCAGACCGCGCACGATGAAACTCTTGGCGCCCATCGAACCGGGAATGATCCCCAACTCGCCCTTCTTCGCTGACACCGCGCCTTTGCGGGTGACCAGAATGTCCTCACCGAAATGCCGCTCTTTCTGCACGTAGTTGTGGTGGCAGTTCACTGCCTCCAGCGCCACTTCAAACGGTTTGCGGATAATCTGCCGCGTGGCCTGAATCACCGCTTGCATCATCAGCGCACGGTTCTGTTTGGCGAAATCCTGGGCCCAGCCCACGGCTTCGACGTAATCGTCGAAATGCCGACTGCCTTCTTCGAAGTACGCCAGGTCACGATCCGGCAGATTGGCGATGTGCTGCCGCATATCCGCCTGGGCCATCTGGATGAACAGGTTGCCGATGGCGTTGCCGACACCGCGCGAGCCGCTGTGCAACATGAACCAGACCCGGTTGGCCTCGTCCAGGCACACTTCGATGAAATGATTACCGCTGCCCAGTGTTCCGAGATGCCCGCGGTTGTTGGTGTTGGCCAGTTTCGGGTACTTGTCGGTGATCGCCTTGAACCGTGGATTCAGCGCCGCCCAGGCCTGATCCGCCTGTTGCGGAATCTCGTCCCAGGCGCCTTTGTCACGGCGCGAGCGGGTCGAACTGCGGCCATGAGGCACCGCTTGCTCGATGGCACTGCGCAGCCCGTGCAGGTTGTCCGGCAGATCGGCCGCCGTCAGCGAGGTTCGCGCGGCAATCATGCCGCAACCGATGTCCACCCCGACCGCAGCCGGGATGATCGCGCCGACCGTGGGAATCACGCTGCCGATGGTCGAGCCCTTGCCCAGATGGACGTCCGGCATAACCGCCAGATGCTTGAAGATGAAGGGCATCTTCGCCGTGTTCATCAACTGCTCGCGCGCTTCGCTTTCCACCGGGACGCCTTCGGTCCAGAGCTTGATCGGTTTGCCGTTGGCGACTTCCAGCAGTTGGTAAGTGTGTTCTTTCATCATCTCGATTCTTCAGGTAGTCCCACCGGCAGTCGCCGGCAGCTTCTAAAAAGGTGGCACGACAAAGGTTGATGACTGTTGCGCGTTGCCGCGCACCGGGGTTAGCCGGCCTCAGATGTACAGCCATCGGCATTCGTGCCGTCACGCGCACTGA
Organism: Pseudomonas sp. 22085; assembly: GCF_052045815.1. NCBI lineage: Bacteria > Pseudomonadati > Pseudomonadota > Gammaproteobacteria > Pseudomonadales > Pseudomonadaceae > Pseudomonas > Pseudomonas sp. 22085. Next base: position 267,548 of record NZ_JBQEQA010000002.1, on the reverse strand, counting down.
CAAGGGTTTGGTGAGACGTCTTGGATGTAGTCCCACCGGCATTCAGTGCCCGTGACAAATCAATTCTTTGGGCGGCTCATCGCCTCACCCCATGCGTTCAATCGCTTCGACCCAGTGCTGCGGCCCATATCGGCCGGCAGTGAACTGTTCGATCACATCAAACACCGCGTCACTGAAACCGCCGACATTCAGGATGTCGTCACGATCCGCCGCCGGTGTCGCCCAGCCCGGTTGCAGGTCAATGCAGACCAGACGTGCCTGGGGGTTGATCCGCTTTATCCGTTCCCATTGCAGCATCGTCTCGCTGGCGCCCTGGCGTCGCGCATCGATCCAGGATTCGTTGTCCGACACCATGATCAGCGTATCGACCCTGGCCTTGCTGTCCGCCAGCTTCTTCAACGGCGCCGAGCAGCAGGTTCCGCCGCCGAAAATGCCCGCAAGCTTTTCGGCATTGCTGATCACACTGTCGCGCGGGTTGAGGGTGATATCCACCACCTTCCATTCGAACGGCATCACCCGCGCCGTCGTCTGTTTACGCAACACCGCCGCCGTAATCAGCGCCGCCACATCGATGCAGCGCACCGCGGTGGTCGCGCCCTGACGATAACCGGTCAGCGGGCTCCCCATCGAGCCGGAAACATCCGGGCAAACCACCACCGCACCTTGCAGCTTCGGCACATTGGTCAATGACAGCTCCAGCGCATCCTGCAAAGCCTCGCGTATCAGCGCCGGCACGTCATCGCCGACCATCCGGTACGCCGCCAGCAACTGGTACGGATACACCCGCGCCTTCGCAACGGCTTCAGGATCCGCCAACCGCGCGGCCACGTATTCGGTGCAACCCGGTACTTCAAAAGCACCGTGGCGCGCCAGCGTATTGAGGTTGATGCGCAGGCCCTGCCACCCCATATTTCGTGCCTGAGCCGCCCATTGCTCCTTGCTCAATGTTTCGTTACCGAGCAATTGAAAAGGCACTTCAGGCAATTGATCACTCGCACCGCTGCGAAAGGCCAGCAAATCGCGAGTCAGTGCGGGCAACGCCTGTGCATCCACCGATTTGCCGATCACCCAGGCGAAAAACGCTTCGCGCCAGGCCTCGGACGGTTTTGGGTGAACCATCTTCAGCACATCTGCCAGCGAAGGCTGATTGCCGATCGATGCCTGCAAAAGCTGTCGCTCGGTCGCGCTGTTCAGCCAGTTCTGCACCAGACGCTTGGGTTGGGAGCCGAGGGAGCGGCGACCGGTGGCGCCACTGCGCAGGATCTGCACGAAGTTGCGCAGCATCTCGCCGCTGTCCACGACCTGCCCGAACACCTCCGGCACCAGCGCCGAGCGCTGAGCCGCCAGCGCCGCCAGCAACAAGGCCGGCATGTCTTTCATATGACCCTTCTGGCGAGCATAAAGAGCGGCATTCGCCACGAAGCGGCTGTCCAGCTCTGCCACCAGTTTCAACACCTGATCCAACTGACTTTGAGCGGATGCGTAAAAGGTCGAATTCAGGCAACCGGTGACTGCCAGCTGGGCCAGCTGATGCTTGGGCGTGTAGGCATAAGCCGCAGCCCCGGAAGCATTCAAGGTGTCGCACGCCGGCAGGTTTTTCGATTGCGTGTTGAAGAGGTTGAAGTTGGCCATCGTGGCGTCTCGCTGTGTTGTCCTGTTCGTTGTGACAGGTATTGCAGCCGCTGTGCCAGCTTTTGAAAATGTTCATTAATCATTTTTATCTATTTGATTTTAAAGGTTTTTATTTTAAATCCGAGCATCTCTGAATTTTCGCCACGACAAATAACGCCGTCGAACACTATCATTGGTTATCGTTACTTATCTTTCAGGATAATCAATGTCCAGCAAGCGCACTGTCGCCATCGGTTTCATAGGCGCCACCCTCGATCGAGTAGGCAAAGGCGCCAACCGCTGGAACCATTGGCGGCCTAGCGTGGGCCTGTGCCAGCAGCCGGATGTCTTGATCCATCGACTGGAACTGATACACGGCACGGACGCCCGGGACGCGAGCCTGGCCGAACGCATTCGCGAGGACATCCGTCAGGTATCGCCGGACACAGAGGTACGGCTGCACCCGATGGCGTTGCGCAACCCCTGGGATTTCGAAGAGGTCTACGGCGCACTCCACGACTTCACCTCCGAATACACCTTCGATACCGAGCGTGAGGACTATCTGGTGCACATCACCACAGGAACCCACGTCGCGCAGATCTGCTGGTTCTTGCTGACCGAGGCGCGCTACCTGCCTGCGCGCCTGATCCAGACCTCCCCCGCCCGCCGCAAGAGCGATGAAGAGCCGGCCACCGGCACCCACGCCCTGATCGACCTTGATCTGTCGCGCTACGACCGGATTGCCTCGCGCTTCACCCACAAACGTCTGGAAGGCCTGGAGTTTCTCAAGTCCGGCATCGCCACTCGCAACACCGCGTTCAACCGTTCCATCGAGCAGATCGAACGCGTGGCCGTGCGCTCCAAAGCGCCGATGCTGCTGATCGGCCCGACCGGCGCCGGCAAGTCCTTTCTTGCCCGACGCATCTATGAGCTCAAACGCAGTCGCCATCAAATGCAGGGGCGTTTCGTTGAAGTCAACTGCGCCACCTTGCGTGGCGACGGAGCAATGTCCGCGCTGTTCGGCCACGTCAAAGGCGCCTTTACCGGCGCACAAGGCGCCCGCGACGGCCTGCTGCGGGCGGCTAATGGCGGCATGTTGTTCCTCGACGAGATCGGCGAACTGGGGGCAGATGAACAAGCTATGCTGCTCAAGGCCATCGAAGAGAAGCGCTTCTTCCCGCTGGGCTCGGACAAGGAAGTCGACAGCGACTTCCTGATCATCGCCGGCACCCACCGCGACCTGCGCAGTCGCGTCGCCGAAGGTCTGTTCCGGGAAGATCTCTACGCACGGATCAACCTCTGGACGTTCGACCTGCCAGGCTTGGCCGGACGCCGCGAAGACATCGAACCCAATATCGATTTCGAGCTTGAACGTCACGCACGCGAATACGGCCAACTGGTGCGCTTCAATCTTGAAGCCCGACGGCGCTACCTGAGTTTCGCCAGCTCACGGGAAGCTGCGTGGCTGGGCAACTTCCGCGAACTCTCGGCCTCGATCACGCGCATGGCGACGCTGGCCGACAGCGGGCGAATCGATGAAGCGCAAGTGGAAGAGGAAATTGACCGGCTGCGGTATGCGTGGGGGCTGGCGCAACCGGCCAGTGCGACGACTGACCTGCCGGGCGATGCCGACACGCTGGATCTGTTCGATCGATTGCAATTGAAGGCGGTACTGGAGGTTTGCAAACAGGCAGACAGCTTGTCGGATGCCGGCAGACGCCTGTTCGGCGTGTCGCGACAGGCCAAGGCGCAGCCCAATGATGCGGACCGATTGAGAAAATACCTTGGTCGGTTCGGCATTGACTGGAGCAAGTTGCGCGAGCAGTGAAGCGCGGCCGCAATCAACTAAGCCGTTGAGATAAACTGCGCCACACCGCAATACAAACATCGAGCGAAGGGCAGACACGGATGAGCTTACTGGAATTTTTCTCAGACCTGCTATCACTGTGCAGCTTCGAAACGTCCGGCCAAAAGCCTCGCAGAGTCTTCACCCGCGGATTTGTCGTGACCTGCGTCTTTGTGGCGATCATCGAGCTGTTCTTGCTGAACCACATCTATAGCGGGCGTCCGTGAACGAATAGCTATGAGTTCCCGCCCGTCAGTTGACCGGCACTTTACCCCGAGTCAGAACTTCCAACGCCTATCCACCTGACGCGGAAGCCCGACGATGAACAGAACCATTGCAGCCCTCATGCTTGGAAGTCTTTTATCTGCCACCGCACCGCTGGCGATGGCGGGAAGCACCGTTCCGCCTACGGGCATTCCAGGGGTCAATCAGGGAGGCACCGAATCCAAGGAAGACAAGGCCGATAAAAAGGGTGAAGAAGCCTCGGGGTCGAACTCCGGCGCAGAGGCCCATGAGACCGAGAAGGATGCGCAAACATCCAGCGGATCGAATGATAGGGTTAAAGAAAAGAAACTTTGAACGGTATTGCTGCATCAGTAGTTTTGCGCAGGCACAAAAAAGCCGATCTAGCTGATCGGCTCAAGTGTCTGATTTTACTCAGGAATTATGGTCGGGACGGAGTGATTCGAACACTCGACCCCTAGCACCCCATGCTAGTGCGCTACCGGACTGCGCTACGCCCCGACTAGGCGTGAAACTCGTTCTCCGTCTCGAAGAACGCTCAAGAATATATCGCAAGCTTTTGAAAACTGGAAGTATTTAAAAGCAGGAAATTATTTCTTGAGAACCACCAGAACATCTTCGAGCTCGGCGATCATCTGGCGGATCATTTGCTTGTATTGGGTGGTGTCGTCTTTGGCCTCATCGCCGGACAGTCGCAGACGCGCACCGCCGATGGTGAACCCCTGATCGTAAAGGAGCGCACGGATCTGCCGGATCATCAGCACGTCCTGGCGCTGATAATACCGGCGGTTTCCGCGGCGTTTGACGGGGTTGAGCTGAGGAAACTCCTGCTCCCAGTAGCGCAGCACGTGTGGTTTTACCGCACACAGCTCGCTGACTTCACCAATGGTGAAGTAGCGTTTGCCCGGGATGACGGGTAGTTCGTCGTTATGACTTGGTTCCAGCATAAGCCTCAACTCGGGCCTTCAATTTCTGCCCTGGACGAAAGGTGACCACACGGCGAGCCGTGATCGGGATTTCTTCCCCCGTTTTCGGGTTGCGGCCAGGCCGCTGGCGTTTGTCCCGAAGGTCGAAATTGCCGAAACCCGACAATTTGACCTGCTCGTTGTCTTCAAGAGCGTGCCTGATTTCCTCGAAAAACAGTTCCACCAACTCCTTGGCTTCCCGCTTGTTCAGGCCCAGCTCTTCATACAGACGTTCCGCCATCTCAGCTTTCGTCAAAGCCCCCATACGTCACTTCCTTAACGTGGCGTTCAACCTTTGTTCGAGCGAGGTGAGGATATCTTGCGTCGTCGAATTCACCTCATCGTCATTAAGAGTGCGCGATGGATGCTGCCAGGTCAAGCCGACTGCGAGGCTTTTTCTATCAGGATCAATGCCTTTACCCTGATACACGTCAAATAGCCTGAGGTCTGTCAGCCATTCGCCTGCATTTTCACGGATTACGTCCAGTACAGCCGAGGCTGCAACGTCTTTGTGCGCAATCAGTGCCAGGTCACGACGCACTTCAGGAAAGCGCGACAACTCGTGGAATTTCGGCATTTTCCCCAGAGCGACTTCAGCCAGAACCAGCTCGAAGACGAACACTGGACGGTCGAGACCCAGGGATTTCGACAGCTCAGGGTGAATCGCGCCGATAAAGCCGACTTCACGCCCTTCCCGCTCGATGCGTGCGGTCTGGCCTGGATGCAGTGCAGGATGCTTGCCCGGTGCAAAAGTGAACTGATCCAGCGCACCGGCAAAGCCCAGCACCGCTTCGACGTCAGCCTTGACGTCGAAGAAGTCGACGGTATCGCGGCCTTGCGCCCAGCCTTCCGGCAGACGGCTGCCGCACACCACACCGGCGATCATCGGTTCTTGCTTCAGACCTTCCAGCTGACCGACAAAGCGCAGACCGCTCTCGAACAGACGGACGCGATCCTGCTGACGATTGAGGTTGTGCTGCAGCGCCTTGACCAGACCCGGCCACAGCGACGAACGCATCGCAGCCATGTCGTTGGAGATCGGGTTCGCCAACAGCAGCGGCTCAACGCCCGGGTTGAACAGCTCGAACTGCTTCGGATCGATGAAGCTGTAAGTGATCGCTTCCTGATACCCACGAGCGACCAGCAGACGACGCAGTTCCGGCAGATCGCTGCGCGCTTCGGCCTTGGCCTGTGGCGCCAGACGAGCTTGCGGGTAACGAACCGGCAGGCGGTTGTAACCGTACAGACGCGCCAGCTCTTCGATCAGATCGACTTCCAGGCTGATATCGAAGCGATGGCTCGGCACTTCTACGCGCCACTGCCCTGCTCCGTCGGCGGAAACCTTCAGACCCAAAGCATTGAGCAGGCGCTCGACTTCGGCCGAATCCATTTCCATGCCCAGCATCTGGGTGATGCGCTGCGCACGCAGGGTGATCGGCGCGATCGACGGCAAGTGCTGCTCGTTGACGGTTTCGATGATCGGGCCGGCTTCGCCACCGGTGATTTCCAGCAGCAGGCCAGTGGCGCGCTCCATGGCTTCACGGGCCAGTTGCCAGTCCACACCGCGCTCGTAGCGGTGCGAAGCGTCGGTGTGCAGACCGTAGGAACGAGCCTTGCCCGCCACCGCGATCTGGTCGAAGAACGCACTTTCAAGGAATACGTCGCGAGTGGTCGCAGATACACCGCTGTGCTCGCCACCCATCACGCCAGCAATGGCCAGAGCGCGAGTGTGGTCGGCGATCACCAGCGTATCGCTACGCAGGCTGACTTCCTGACCGTCGAGCAGCACAAGCTTCTCGCCCTCTTCTGCCATGCGCACACGGATGCCGCCATTGATTTCGGCGAGATCGAAAGCGTGCAGCGGCTGGCCCAGCTCGAGCATCACGTAGTTGGTGATGTCGACGGCGGCGTCGATGCTGCGTACTTCGGCGCGACGCAGGCGCTCAACCATCCACAGTGGCGTCGGTTTGGACAGGTCAACGTTACGGATGACACGGCCCAGATAACGCGGGCAGGCAGCAGGTGCCAGGACTTCGACGGAGCGCACTTCGTCGTGCACTGCAGGAACGGCCATCACCACCGGGCGAGTGACCGGAGCGTCGTACAACGCGCCGACTTCACGGGCCAGACCGGCCAGGGACAGGCAGTCGCCGCGGTTTGGAGTCAGATCGACTTCGATGCTGGCGTCTTCCAGGTCCAGATAAACACGAAAATCTTCGCCCACCGGCGCATCAGCCGGCAGCTCCATCAGACCGTCATTGCCTTCGCCGATCTGAAGTTCGGCTTGCGAGCACAGCATGCCGTTGGACTCGACGCCGCGCAGCTTGGCCTTCTTGATCTTGAAGTCGCCCGGCAGCTCGGCACCGATCATCGCGAACGGAATTTTCAGGCCCGGACGCACGTTTGGCGCACCACACACAACCTGGAAAGTTTCCGCGCCATTGCTGACCTGGCAAACGCGCAATTTGTCGGCATCGGGGTGCTGCTCGGTGCTCAGCACCTCGCCCACCACCACGCCACTGAAAACACCGGCGGCCGGCGTAACGCTATCGACCTCAAGACCGGCCATCGACAGACGGGCAACCAGCGCGTCGCGATCTACCTGCGGGCTGACCCAGCCACGCAGCCATTGTTCACTGAATTTCATCCTGCTCTCCTAAGAATTCGTTACGACTAGCGAAATTGCGCGAGGAACCGCAAGTCGTTGTCGAAGAACAGACGCAAGTCGTTCACGCCGTAACGCAGCATGGCCAGACGCTCAACGCCCATGCCGAAGGCGAAGCCCGAGAACTCTTCCGGATCGATTCCGGACATGCGCAGCACGTTCGGATGAACCATGCCGCAGCCCATCACTTCCAGCCAGCCGGTCTGCTTGCAGACGCGGCAGCCTTTACCGCTGCACATCACGCATTCCATGTCGACTTCGGCGGAAGGCTCGGTGAACGGGAAGTACGAAGGACGGAAACGCACGGCCAGTTCTTTCTCGAAGAACACCCGCAGGAACTCTTCGATCGTGCCTTTTAGGTCGGCGAAGTTGATATCGCGATCGACCAGCAGACCTTCGACCTGGTGGAACATCGGCGAGTGGGTGATATCGGAGTCGCTGCGGTACACACGGCCTGGGCAGACGATGCGGATCGGCGGCTTTTTCGATTCCATGGTGCGGACCTGTACCGGCGAGGTATGGGTGCGCAGCAACATGTTGGCGTTGAAATAGAAGGTGTCATGCATCGACCGGGCCGGGTGGTGGCCTGGGATGTTGAGCGCCTCGAAGTTGTGATAGTCATCTTCGACCTCAGGGCCTTCGGCAATGCCGTAGCCGATATGAGTGAAGAACTGTTCGATACGTTCCAGAGTCCGGGTTACCGGATGCAGACCACCGGAGGTCTGACCACGGCCCGGCAGGGTCACGTCAATGGATTCGGCAGACAGCTTGGCAGCCAGTTCGGCTTCCTCAAACAGAGCCATGCGCGCATTGAGAACGCCTGTGACACGTTCCTTGGCAACGTTGATCAGGGCGCCGACCTGCGGACGCTCTTCTGCCGGCAAATTCCCCAGGGTCTTCATCACCTGAGTCAATTCACCTTTTTTGCCAAGGTATTGAACCCGGATTTGCTCCAGGGCATTGATATCTTCAGCGCTTTGCACAGCCTCTAGTGCTTGAGAGACCAGCGCATCCAGGTTTTCCATGTACAGACTCCAGATACAAAATAGGGGAAGAGCTTGAAGGCTCTTCCCCTATTTATGACGTTTAACACCTGGCCCCACAGAGGTGAGGCCGGGTGACTGTCGGGGGTACTTAAGCCAAGGTGGCTTTAGCTTTCTCGACAATCGCAGCAAACGCCGCTTTTTCGTTCACTGCCAGATCAGCCAGAACCTTACGGTCGATCTCGATGGACGCTTTTTTCAGGCCAGCGATGAAACGGCTGTAGGACAGACCGTTAACACGAGCACCAGCGTTGATACGAGCGATCCACAGAGCGCGGAACTGACGTTTTTTCTGACGACGGTCACGGTAGGCGTATTGGCCTGCCTTGATTACCGCTTGCTTGGCAACACGGAATACGCGGGAGCGTGCGCCGTAGTAGCCTTTAGCAAGTTTCAGAATTTTTTTGTGACGTTTACGGGCAATGACGCCACGCTTTACACGAGCCATGAGTTACTTCCTCTATTCTTGATCCAAAAATTAACGAAGGCGCAGCATGCGCTCGACTTTTGCCACGTCAGACGGATGCAGCAAGCTGCTACCGCGCAGTTGACGCTTACGCTTGGTCGACATTTTGGTCAGGATGTGGCTCTTGAAAGCGTGCTTGTGCTTGATACCGTTAGCAGTTTTCAGAAACCGCTTAGCAGCACCACTTTTGGTTTTCATCTTTGGCATGTTCGGATACTCCGCATTCAGTTGATAAACATAATCAGAAGGCCTGCCGTGCCCTGTTGATTACTTCTTCTTTTTCGGGGCGATGACCATGATCAGCTGGCGTCCTTCCATCTTAGGATGCTGTTCGACCGAACCGTACTCGAGCAGGTCTTGTTCAACCCGCTTGAGGAGTTCCATCCCCAGCTCCTGGTGGGCCATCTCACGGCCGCGGAATCGCAAGGATACCTTGGCCCTGTCCCCGTCACTCAGGAAACGTACCAGGTTGCGCAGTTTTACCTGGTAATCCCCTTCCTCCGTCCCTGGACGAAACTTGATTTCTTTTACCTGAATCTGCTTCTGGTTTTTCTTCGCCGCAGCAATCTGCTTCTTCTTTTCGAAGATCGATTTGCCGTAGTCCATCACACGGCAAACCGGTGGGACTGCGTCGGCAGAAATTTCTACCAGATCAAGCTTTGCTTCTTCAGCAATACGAAGCGCTTCATCAATCGAGACGATGCCAATCTGCTCGCCATCAGCGCCAATTAACCGAACCTCGCGTGCCGAGATATTCTCGTTGATCGGGGCTTTCGGTGCAGCTCGTTTATCTTGTCTCATTTCACGCTTAATAATAATTACTCCGAATCTGGGCGACCACGCCGGGAAACCGCTTGCGCGAGAAACTCAGCGAACTGGGCGACGGGCATCGAGCCCAGGTCAGCACCTTCACGAGTACGCACAGCGACAGTCTGCATCTCGACTTCCTTATCCCCAATAACCAAGAGATATGGAACCTTGAGCAAAGTATGCTCGCGGATTTTAAAGCCGATCTTTTCATTTCTCAAGTCGGACTTGGCACGAAACCCGCTTTCGTTGAGAGTTTTTTCGACCTGAGCGACGAAATCTGCCTGTTTATCAGTGATATTCATGATCACTGCCTGGGTTGGCGCCAGCCACGCAGGGAACGCACCTTCGTAGTGCTCGATCAGAATCCCGACGAAACGCTCGAACGAACCGAGGATCGCACGGTGCAACATCACCGGATGCTTACGGCTGTTGTCTTCGGAAACGTATTCGGCTCCCAGACGCACAGGCAGGTTGAAATCGAGCTGCAAGGTACCACACTGCCACACGCGGCCGAGGCAATCTTTCAGCGAGAATTCGATTTTCGGACCGTAGAACGCGCCCTCACCCGGCTGCAGATCGTACGGCAGACCCGCGCTGTCAAGGGCTGCAGCCAGTGCTGCCTCGGCGCGATCCCACAACTCGTCGGAACCGACGCGTTTTTCCGGACGAGTGGACAGCTTCATCTCGACGTCGGTAAAGCCGAAGTCGCGGTAAACATCCATGGTCAGCTTGATGAACGCAGCGGATTCAGCCTGCATCTGCTCTTCGGTGCAGAAAATGTGAGCATCGTCCTGAGTGAACGCACGCACACGCATGATGCCGTGCAGCGCACCCGATGGCTCGTTACGGTGGCAGGCGCCGAACTCGGCCAGACGCATCGGCAGCTCGCGGTAGCTCTTCAGGCCCTGGTTGAACACCTGCACATGGCAAGGGCAGTTCATCGGCTTGATGGCGTAGTCGCGGCTTTCCGACTCAGTGGTGAACATGTTGTCGGCGTAGTTTGCCCAGTGCCCGGATTTCTCCCACAGGCTGCGGTCAACGACTTGCGGCGTCTTGATCTCGAGATAGCCGTTGTCGCGCTGCACTTTGCGCATGTACTGCTCGAGTACCTGGTACAGCGTCCAGCCGTTCGGGTGCCAGAACACCATGCCCGGCGCTTCTTCCTGGGTATGAAACAGGCCCAGGCGCTTGCCGATCTTGCGGTGATCGCGCTTTTCAGCTTCTTCAATACGCTGGATGTAAGCAGCCAGTTGCTTCTTGTCAGCCCACGCGGTGCCATAAACGCGCTGCAATTGCTCGTTTTTGGCATCACCGCGCCAGTAGGCGCCGGACAGCTTGGTCAGCTTGAAGGATTTCAGGAAGCGAGTGTTCGGCACGTGCGGACCGCGGCACATGTCGACGTATTCTTCGTGATAGTACAGGCCCATGGCCTGCTCGTTCGGCATGTCTTCGACCAGGCGCAGCTTGTAGTCTTCGCCACGAGCCTTGAACACTTCGATCACTTCGGCACGCGGAGTGACTTTCTTGATGACGTCATATTCTGTATCGATCAGCTGGTGCATGCGCTGTTCGATGGCCGCCATGTCGTCCGGAGTAAAAGGACGCTCGAAGGCAATGTCGTAATAGAAACCTTCGTCGATAACCGGCCCGATGACCATTTTTGCAGTCGGGTACAGCTGCTTGACCGCATGGCCGACCAGGTGGGCGCAAGAGTGGCGAATGATCTCCAGCCCCTCTTCATCCTTTGGCGTGATGATTTGCAGCGTCGCATCGCTGTCGATGATGTCGCAGGCGTCGACCAGCTTGCCATTGACCTTGCCGGCTACGGTGGCCTTGGCCAGACCTGCACCGATGGAGGCGGCGACCTCGGCTACGGAAACCGGGTGATCGAATGAACGTTGACTGCCGTCGGGAAGAGTAATAGTTGGCATGGCGCCTCCTCTCCTAGTGGTGACCCCTACCAAAGGTCACGTGGGTTGGGATGAGCCAGTACAAGATCCGATCCAGGCCATTCAATGACGAACGCCTGCCTTACAGCGGCAGGAGCCTTGCGGCCAACCGGAAAACCGAACCAGAGTGACTGGGATTCAAATCGGAAAATTCGTGCGCTGCCGCTACCGGGACTGAAGGTCATCCGGAGCCTGCGAACGCCCGAGCCAGGCATGCTAGCACAGATGAACGGTCACCGATGCACTCAGGTTTTAGCGAGAGGCAAATCGTCTGTTTTATGCCAGAGTGCTGAACTTGATCGGCCTTTGGGCCCTCAGATAACAAGACATTGACCCACAAGGAGCATCCTCGCATGCGTCTTAACACCCTGCTTGCTGCAGTCGCCCCCCTCGTTTTGCTGCTGCCGCTGAGCGCCCACGCCGACTGGCCAAAGGGCGAGCGTGAGAAATACATGGCTCAGTGCACCCAGGCGGCCACTCCGCAAATCGGTGCCGCTGCCGCAAAATCCCACTGCGCGTGCGGTGCCGATGCCATCAAGTCCTACCCGGCCAGCGATATTCAGGCATTGATGGACAACAAGGCCACGCCTGAACTGCAACAGAAAGCCTTGGGGCAAATTGCCAAATGCAAGGCCAATACCCCGGCGAAAAAATGATGAAACAGGCCTTTTCACTGCCTCCAGCACCGCTGAAAAGCATCTGATTCAGGCCATTTCGTACGATTTATGCAGGTTTTACAGGTTTTTTTATTGTCTTTATTTTTCGCTCAAAGCCTTTTAAACCGGGGCCTCCAGCCGAAACAGGCAGTAAAGAAAACACGACTGATTGGCAAACAGCACGTCCGGGGGGCTACCAAAGCGAACATTTCGACTATGATACCCCGGTGTGCCCAGTTGGCCTGAGCAGCACAGTACTACTGAAAATATATGTTTCTTGGAGATACACCATGTCTAATCGCCAAACCGGCACCGTTAAATGGTTCAACGATGAAAAAGGCTTCGGCTTCATCACTCCTCAAGGTGGCGGTGACGACCTGTTCGTACACTTCAAAGCTATCGAAACTGACGGTTTCAAAAGCCTGAAAGAAGGCCAGACCGTCTCCTTCGTGGCTGAGAAAGGCCAAAAGGGTATGCAAGCTGCACAAGTTCGCCCAGAGTAATTTCCCGGCGCACTAAAAAAACCCCGTCCATGTGACGGGGTTTTTTATGGGTGAGACAAATGCCCGAAACTCAGCCGCAGCTGACGCGAGTGACCACCAGGTTCTGATCGGTATTCAGATTGAGGCGATCGGAGCGGTACTCCAAAGTAATCATGTCATTCGGCTTGAGGAACCGGGCGTTCTGCGCACCGGCTTTTTTGCGTGCTTGCTCCAACAGCTCTGGCGAAGCTTTCTTGCCGAGAGCGAACTCCGCAGCCGATACTTCACAACGACCATGTCCGGCCTCAGTCGCCACGGGATCCTTTTGCGATTCGCTGGAGGTCGTGGTGCAACCAGCCAACAAAGCAACGGCCATCAATGCACCCAGTGACGCGAACTTCCAAGGCATGAAGCCTCCTTATTCAATTTTTACCAGAGATCGTGCGACCACCAATACGGCGATTGGTTTCCCGATGAGTGCCATCACCCTGCCCCACCATCGGAAAAACGCCGAGTGTGCCTGAGCAACACCTGAAGCATCACCCCGAAAAACGTCACTGAATATTAATGACGCTCAGTAGACATCAATGTAGTCGTAGGGCGGATTCGGCCAGTTGTCCTTGAGCGCATTGAAAATCTGCATGACCCAGACTTCGTCGCTGGCTGCGACATTTCCCACATACCCTGAGCCTTTTGCCCAGGTCTCCAAGCGAAACAGCAGGCCATCAATGTCCTGACCACCAGTGACACCCGAAGATATATAGGCGATCCCGCCCTTGGTTACGCGCAGCTGGGTATGTTCGTCATCACTGGCCGACGCAAGCATCTGGCGGACAGCATCAAGGGTCAGGCCGTCGGGGCTATTCAAATCGATCTGCACAGCGCAATCCTTGTTTTTCTGCGTAAACGACCAAGTGTCGCATAGCGCTGTGCTCATGCCTAAGTCGCAGTGCCAACCGCCCGACAAAATGGTTAACTCAAGACTTCAATCCCGAGACCGAGCCTTGCCATGACCACCGTAAGCATTACCGCCGACATCAAGGCCACCTGGCCACAAGGGCACAGTTCTTACAGTCCGGGCAGTCCCGAGGAATTGGCATTGATCAGCATTGACTTGCTGGTGAAGACGTTGGGAACGCAACGCGCGCAGTCATTCATCGCCCAGCTGTTCGAGAAGTATCCCGATGACTTCAAAGGAACATCGGACACCGAGAGGGAGTAGAAGCCCGCAAGCTGGCACCTGCGGGCGTATGGCTTACTTCAGACGCTTCAGACGCTCGGTCAGCAGATCGAAGAAGCCCTGGGCATCGCCGTTCTCCACCCAGAACGCATTCTTCGGCGCCTTCAGGCCGTCATACCAGTCGACAACGGTCTGGCCGAAGGTCGGGCCTTCACGACTGTCGATCACCACATTCACCGAACGACCCGTGAACAGCTCGGGCTTGAGCAGGTAAGCCACGACGGTGGCGTCATGCACCGGGCCACCCGGAATACCGTAGTGCTCCATATCCCCTTTGATGTACTCGTTGAGGATGCCGCCGACAATCTTGCTCGCATTGTTGTTCAGCGCCGCAATCTGCTTCAGGCGCGCATCGCTGGTCAGGATCTTGTGGGTCACGTCCAGCGGCAGATAAGTCAGTTTCACGCCGCTTTTGAGCACAACTTCCGCGGCTTGCGGGTCGGCGTACAAGTTAAATTCGGCCACTGGCGTGATGTTGCCGCCATTGAAGTGAGCGCCACCCATGATCACGACTTCCTTGATGCCCTGAACGATCTCCGGCTCCTGGATCAGCGCCAGGGCCAGGTTGGTCTGCGGGCCGAGCATCGCGATGGTGATGCTGTGCGGCTTGGCTTTTTTCAGGGTGTCGATCAGATAGTTGACCGCATTGCCTTCGGCCAGGCCTTTCTTCGGCTCATGCACGGTGACACCCGACAGGCCTTCCTTGCCATGGATGTTTTCAGCGTAGATCGGCGTACGCATCAGCGGTTTTGGCGCCCCGGCGTACACCGGAATATCTTCCCGCCCAGCCCACTCACGGGCCAACCGGGCATTGCGCGAAGTCTTGTCCAGACGCACGTTGCCGGCCACGGTAGTCAACGCACGAATGTTCAGCTCCTCCGGAGAGGCCAGGGCAAACAACAGGGCGACCACGTCGTCGGCGCCCGGATCGGTGTCGATGATCAGGTCGATCTTTTCCGCCGCCTGGGCGCCGGTCGCGGTTATCACGGACAAAAGCAGCAGACTCCGAATCAATTGATGCAATTTTTGAGCATAGCGGTGCATGGCGCATTCCTTGTGCAGATGAAATCAAAAGGGGCGAACCCTGTTTAGAACGTAACTCCAGACACCAGCACGATGTTGCAGTACGGCTGGCATTCGCCCGTACGAACAATCGCTCGTGCCTGTCGGCTGAGTACCTTGAATTGCTCGTGACTGAGCAGGTCACGCCGCCCCAGCGAGCCTTCGTCATTCAGCTCGTCCAGCGTGGACAGCGCGGTCGGTTGCCTGTCGAAAATCTCCTTGGCCAGCGCGTGGCTTTCCACCTGCATTTCGCTGAGCACGACTTTCAGGGTGCTGACGAAATCCGGCACGCCGTGCGTCAACGCCAGGTCGATCAGCTCGACACCCGGCGGCACCGGCAGGCCGGCATCACCGATCACGACCATGTCGCCGTGGCCGAGGGAAGCAATCAGCCGCGACAGGGCGACATTGAGCAAAGGAGTCTTTTTCATGCGGGTTTGAATGCCTGTACATCGGAGGTGGTGGGAATGGACGGCTGGGCACCTGCCCGGGTGACCGACAAGGCCGCAGCAATCTGTCCAAAACGAATGGCCTCGGCCTCCGTTTTGCCGGCCGCCAGTGCAGCGGCAAATCCGCCGACAAAGGTATCCCCGGCGGCAGTGGTATCGACAGCCTTCACTTTGGGTGCAGGAAAATGCTGGTAACCCATACCGTTGGCGAACAAAGAGCCTTGAGCCCCCAGCGTGATGATGACCTTGCCGGCCCCCAGCGAAATCAGGTGCGCGGCGGCTTTCTCAGCGGTCTCCAGCGAGTCCACCGGCAATCCGCTGAGGGCGGCGGCCTCGCTCTCGTTGGGAATCAGGTAATCGATGGCGGCAAACCAGTCTGCCGGCAGCGGATGACTGGCCGGCGCCGGGTTGAGGATGACTGTCTTGCCCAGCTCACGTCCGCGCTTGAGGGCATGGCCTACGGTGGCATCAGGGATTTCCAGCTGGCAGATGATCACGTCGGCCGCTTGCAGCACGGCGTCGAACCGGTCGATGACCGCCGGGGTCATCGAACCATTGGCACCGGCAACGATGACAATCGCGTTCTGACTGTTGTCATCGACCACGATCAGCGCCACGCCACTGGAATCCTCGACCACGCTGACAGCCTGGCAATCGATCTGTTCGGCCAGCAACGCCTCGCGCAATTGCACGCCATAAGCATCGTTGCCGACGCAGCCGACCATCGACACTTTCGCACCCAGACGCGCAGCGGCCACCGCCTGATTGGCACCCTTGCCACCGGACACGGTCGCGAAGGAATGGCCGATCAGCGTCTCACCACCCCGGGGCAAGCGAGGCGCCCGGGTGACCAGATCCATGTTCAGGCTACCTATTACCACTACATTTGTGGACATACATCACTACTCTTCAATTCGTTTCAGCGGTATTCGGTGAACACGCCGGACAGCGGTGCAGTCGATTCACGCAAGACAATACTCGGCGTCACGATCCGTTGATCCGTCGCCAGACCCGGGGTGGCAATTCTTCGCAACAAGACTTCCGCGGCCATTTCGCCCAGTTGCAGGATCGACTGGCCCACAGTCGTCAGCGCTGGATACACGTAGCGGCTCATCTGGATATCGTCGAAGCCGATCACCGACAACTCGGCAGGCACGCGCACGTTGCGCTCCGCCGCCGCTCGCAGCACACCGATGCCGATCATGTCGTTACCGGCAAAAATCGCGCTTGGCGGTTTTCGCTCGAGCAGGACCGAGGCCGCGCTGTAACCGCCAGTGCTGGTGAAGTCGCTTTCCAGCATGCGCGACGGGGACACCTCAACACCGGCCTCTTCCAGCGCGCGACAAAAACCGGCCTGACGCATTTGCGCAACACTGGTACTGGCCGGACCACCGATCGTGGCGATATCGCGATGACCGAGCTCAAGCAGATGCCGCGTCGCAAGGTAGGCGCCATATTCGTGATCGATCCGCACCAGATCGGCATCCACGCCTTCGAGTCCACGGTCGACGATCACCATAGGCGTCTTCACACCCGCCAACCCTTGCGCCAGACCGCTGTCGCCACCCGCAGAGGCGACGATCAAGCCGTCGATGCGTTTTTCCAACAGGACCCGCAGGTAGCTGCGCTGCTTGTCCGGGTTGTCGTCGGAGTTGCAGAGAATCACGCAGTAACCGTTACGCTCGCAGTAATCCTCGATCCCGCGCGCCAGTTCGGCGAAGTATGGGTTAAGGCTGTTGGGCACCAGCAAACCGATGGTGGCAGTGGTTTTCGCCTTCAGCGAACGGGCCACGGCGCTCGGCACATAGTCGAGACTCTTGATCGCCGCCTCGACCTTGACCCGCACCTCTTCGCTCACCGGTCGGGTCTTGTTTACTACGTGGGACACGGTCGTATAGGAAATTCCTGCGAGTGCCGCCACATCCTTGATCGTTGCCATTTATCAGCCCCGTCGGCTTGCGCGTTGACTGCGATAGGTATCGAGCACCACGGCGATTACGATCACCGCGCCGGTGATGATGCGCTTGGTCGGCTCGGTCGCGCCAATCTGCGCCAGACCGGCCGCCAGGACGGAGATGATCAACACGCCGAAAAAGGTGCTGATTACCGAACCACGTCCGCCCATCAGGCTGGTGCCGCCGATCACCACGGCAGCGATCACTTGCAGCTCAAGGCCGGAACCGGCATTCGGGTCGGCCGCTTCCAGCCGGGAAATCTGGAACAGCGCCGCAATGCCGGCGAGCAGCCCCATCAGACTGAAGACCAGGATCTTGTAGGGTTTTGGATTGATCCCCGCCAGACGCACCGCTTCTTCGTTGGTGCCAATGCCGATCAAGTAGCGACCGAACACAGTACGGGTCAGAACGGCCTGGGCAATAAAGATGACCAGCAAGGCAATGATGAACGACGGCGAAATGCCGAAGGCGATCGGGTTCGACAGCCAGGCGAAGGAATCACCGATGTAGGCCGTACGCGAACCGGTCATCTGATAGGCCAGGCCACGGGCCATCTCCAGAACACCCAGAGACACGATGAACGACGGAATTCGCCACGCCACGGTAATCGAGCCAGTTACCGTGCCAGCCAACGCCGCGACAGCCATACCCAGCAAGGCCGCCGGCAGTACGCTCCAGCCCCAGCCAAGAATCGCCACGCTGACAGTGGAGGCCGCGAGTGCCAGTACCGAGCCCACCGACAGATCGATCCCGCCGATGATCAGGACGAACGTCATGCCCACTGCCAGCACCATCAGGTCGGGAATCTGGTTGGCCAGGGTGCTGAAGGTGTTGTACGACAGGAAATGGCTGCTCATGACCGAGAACAGCGCAATCATTGCCAGCAAGGCGCCGGCGAGGCCCAGATAAGTGCCAAGGCCGTAGAAATTGCCACTGGATTTGCCGGCGGAAGATGCAGTTTTCATGGGAGATCCCTAGGCGCTGCTTCGTTGAGCAACGCATCACGTTTCTGGTAGCCGGCGAACGCGGCGGCAAGCAAGTCATCCTGGGTCCAGCTGTCGCGCTCGAACGTGTCGATCAGGCGCCCTGCCGACAACACACCGATGCGGTCGCAGATCAGCATCAGCTCGCGCAAATCGCTGGACACCACGACCAGCGCCTTGCCCTGCCGAGTCAGTTCGCCGAGCAGGGCATAAATATCGAACTTGGCGCCGACATCGATACCGCGAGTCGGCTCGTCGAACAGCAGCACCGAACAGTCGCGCTCGAGCCAGCGACCGATCACCACCTTTTGCTGATTACCGCCGGACAGCTCGGACACCAGTTGCGTCGGGCTGGAACTGCGTATGCGCATGGCGTCGATCTGGCGTTGCGCGAGCTTCGTTTCATCGCCGTTGTTGACGAACCCGCCGCTGGAAATCTCCGGCATGTTGCCCAAAGCAATGTTGGCGCTGATCGATTGGCTCAGCAGCAGGCCTTCGCCCTTGCGATCCTCGGTGATCAGGGCGATGCCGTTGCGCACCGCATCGACTGGCGAGCGAATGCTCACCGTTTTCGCCGGTGAACCGAGTGCCACAGTGCCGCAGTCCGCGACATCGGCACCGAAGATCAGCCGCAAAAGCTCGGTACGCCCTGCCCCGATCAGACCCGAGATGCCAAAAATCTCACCGGCGCGAACCTCAAAGGACACGTCGCGCACCTTGTCGGAGCGGGTCAGGCCTTTGACCGTCAGGGCCGGCGCGCCGATGTTGCGAGTCCCCAGATCGATATGCTCGCCCAACTCGCGACCGACCATCAGGGTGACCAGTTGCTCGCTGTTGTAGTTGGCCATCGGTTCGACACAAACCAGATTGCCGTCACGCAGCACGGCAATGCGCTGTGCGACCCGGGCCAGTTCTTCGAGGCGATGGGAGATATAGATGATCGAGACGCCGCGCGCCTGCAAGCGGGTAATCTGCTCGAACAGCATCTCGACTTCACGGGCGGTCAGCATCGCGGTCGGCTCGTCGAGGATCAGCACGTGGCAATCGCCGATCAGGTTACGGGCGATTTCGACCATTTGCTGATGACCGATGCCCAGCTCACCGACCAGTGTGTCCGGATCGATGGCATCGAGGCCGACCTGAGCCATGGCTTCAATGGCGGCCTTGCGCAGCTGCTTGCGGCTGATCCAGCCACCGTTGCTCGGCAGGTTGTCAAGGAACAGGTTCTCCGCCACCGAAAGCGTCGGCAGCAGATTGAGCTCTTGCATGACCATGCGCACACCCAGCTCTTCAGCCTGCGTGCGGCTGCCGGGGCGATATTCCTTGCCCTGGAACTGCATCTGGCCGGTGGTAGGCGTGACCAGTCCACCGATGATCTTCGACAGAGTGCTTTTGCCGGCACCGTTCTCACCGGTCAGCGCCAGCACTTCACCGCGCATCAACGTCAGGTCGATGCCGGTCAGAACCGGTTGCGCATAGGTCTTGCCGATACCGCTGACCGAGAGGACAGCGTTCGGAGCGGAAACTGACATAAAAATCTCCATGCGCTCGCCCGGACGGACGAGCGCCATTGTGTCGCCAAAGAACTTACTTGGTGACCAGCTCGACCGGCGTTTCGATCACGCCATTGGCACCACTGTCGACTTTCTCGCCCTTGATGATTTTCAGCGCGGTCTCGATGCCGAACACCGCCTGCTTCGCAGCGTACTGGTCGGCCGTCGCCAGGACGCGACCGTCCTTCAGCATGGGCTTGATGGCGTTGATATTGTCGTAACCGACAACCTGCACCTGACCGGCCTTGCCGGCAGCGCGCACGGCGGAAACGGCACCTACGGCCATGCTGTCGTTGCCGGCCAGCAGCGCCTTCACGTCCGGGTACTCGCTGAGAATCGAAGCGGCAACCTTGTTGCCCTTGTCGATTTCCCAATCGCCGGACTGCAGCGAAACAACCTTGATCTGCGCGGCCTCCATCGCATCCTTGAAGCCTGCGGTACGCTGCTGGGCGTTGGTGGTCGTGGAGACGCCTTCAATGATGCCCACTTCGTCACCGGCCTTCAGTTGCTTGGCCAGGTATTCACCCACCAGACGCGCGCCTTTGCGGTTGTCCGGGCCTACGAAAGGAACGCTGATGTTCTTGCTTTTGATCACAGCCGGATCCAGCTGGTTGTCGATGTTGATCACGGTGATACCGGCATCGACGGCTTTCTTGATCACCGGCACCATGGCCTTGGAATCAGACGGTGCGATGACCAGTGCATTGACCTTCGCCAGAATCATCTGCTCGACGATGCGCGTCTGCCCCGCCGTATCGGTTTCATCCTTGATGCCGTTGGAGATCAAGTCGAAATCGGCGGAATGTTCTTTCTGGTAGGCCTTGGCGCCGTCTTCCATGGTCAGGAAGAATTCGTTGGCCAGGGATTTCATGACCAGGGCAACTTTGGGTTTTTCAGGGGATTCGGCGAAAGCCGAAGAGACAGGCAGTGCAGCGGATGCGGCAGCCAGCATGGCGACAGCAAGAAGACGTCCAGCGAATGGCAGCTTCATGGGTTCACTCCGATCTTATGATTATTGTGAGCAACGCTTGCGCTGGCGTAAGCTCGCTGCACCCCACGAAAATTCAATCCATCGCGAAGACCGCGCAAACGTTTGCGTAGACCGAACTATGCGAATCAGGCCGACATTTGTCAACAATCAGAAATCGGTATCTTATTGCAGGGCGAATCCACGGATTCGCCCTTGAGTGTTCAAGCCGTAGTGTTGACCACATTACCGGCAGAAGAACCCTTCGACATTTCCTTCACCAGTGCAGCCGAGACTTCCAGCAGGGCACCGCTGGTTTGAGCGATCTGCCCCTGGATGGACATCACCGCTTGCGACTTGGCTTCGGGGGTTGGATAACTCGCAGCCTGCGCGGCGGCCAGTTGTTGCTGCTGCTCCTGAAGCTGCTTCTGCAATTCCTGCATGCGCTTGAGCAACGTCTTGATAGTGACGCTCAGATTGTCACCGCCTTGAGCCTCGCTCGCGCTTGCTTCCTGGGCAGGACCACCGGTTCTGACCTGATTGGTTTTAACCTTTTCCGTACCCAGCGCCTCGGCGGACGCATCGGCCTCAGCTTCACTCATTGCATTGATCGTCGCTGCAGTTTTGCCGCCGATCGTGACCGAACCGGGATTTGAAAAACCGATCGTCAGTGACATGTGAACTCCCTAAGTTGCAGTGTCCTTTAGCACGCATCGGCCTGATTGACGGTTTCTTTAGCAGAAAACTCGAAACCGGCAACCTGATTGCGTCGACAGATGCAGTGGTACTTTTCGGAGAGCCGAACATGAAAGCTTCCATTGTTCGGAATACCGGATAAACGATTGCTGCAAAAAATCGTCAACCCGATAAATACTGATATAAATCAAAAAGTTAAACACTTCGCCAAAGCAAAGTGCGACTGGTACAGATCCTGCTCCCTCCCTGCACCCCTGGCATTCAGATCGGCCCGGGGCGCATCTAGATGAACCTGCATCAGCACCGTCTCACTACTAGAGAGAAAAATAATGACATCTGCTTTGAAGAGTTTCGTTCCGGGCGCTTTGGCCCTTCTGCTGCTCCTGCCAACCGCCCTCCAGGCAAAAGAAGCTGAAACCCAGGCCAAACTGGCCAACGTGGTGGTACTGGCCACCGGCGGCACTATTGCCGGTGCCGGCGCCAGCGCAGCCAACAGTGCGACCTATCAGGCTGCGAAAGTGGGCATCGAACAGTTGATCGCCGGCATTCCCGAGCTGAGCACGCTGGCCAATGTGCGTGGCGAACAGGTCATGCAAATCGCCTCGGAAAGCATCACCAACGAAAACCTCCTGCAACTGGGTCGTCGTGTTTCCGAACTGGCCGAGAGCAAAGACGTCGATGGCATCGTCATCACACACGGCACCGACACCCTGGAAGAGACCGCATACTTCCTGAACCTGGTGGAAAAAACCGACAAGCCGATCATCGTCGTCGGCTCCATGCGCCCGGGCACCGCCATGTCGGCGGACGGCATGCTGAACCTGTACAACGCCGTGGCCGTCGCCAGCAGCAAAGAAGCGCGCGGCAAAGGCGTACTGGTGACCCTGAACGATGAAATCCAGTCGGGTCGCGATGTCAGCAAGATGATCAACATCAAGACCGAAGCGTTCAAAAGCGCCTGGGGCCCGCTCGGCATGGTAGTCGAAGGCAAATCCTACTGGTTCCGCCTGCCAGCCAAGCGCCACACCATGGATTCGGAATTCGACATCAAAAACATCAAGAGCCTTCCTGATGTAGAAATCGCCTATTCCTACGGCAATGTCAGCGATACAGCCTACAAGGCTTTCGCCCAGTCCGGCGCCAAGGCGATCATCCATGCCGGCACCGGCAACGGCTCGGTTTCCTCCCGCGTGGTTCCGGCCTTGCAGGCTCTGCGCAAGGACGGCGTGCAGATCATTCGCTCGTCTCACGTCAATGCCGGCGGTTTCGTTCTGCGCAACGCCGAACAGCCTGACGACAAATACGACTGGGTGGTCGCTCACGACTTGAACCCACAGAAAGCCCGCATCCTGGCCATGGTCGCGCTGACCAAGACCAACGACAGCAAAGAGCTGCAACGGATGTTCTGGGAATACTGATTCGTCTTCGTCTGATCCTTCCTGATCGGTCACTGACTTCACCCTTCGTCAACTTGACGGAGGGTGGAGCTCCCACCTCCGCCAAAGAAAAATTACACCTGCGCGACACCAAAACCCGAAAACCGGTGTCAGAGGATTTTCTTGAATTTTAAGCAGTTGCGAAAATGCCTACAGTTAAATACTGTATGCACGTACAGCTTAATAAGGATAACCTCGTGGCCACTTCCCCTGATGCTCCTGACGCTTACGAACGTATGGGCATGCGCGTTCAAAAAATCATCAACTCCCCCACCGCACAAAAAGCCAAAGCCGCACTGATCTTCCGCCTTCCGGACGAACCGGCGGACGAGTGGGAGCGCTTACTGGAAGAGATCGACGAGAACGACAACGTCACCCTCGCCTACCGCGACGACGGTGGCGTACAGATTTTCTGGGTTGTGCCGAAGGAAGATTGATTCAATGATTCTGCGTTTTGCTGCTGTGCTGTTGCTGTTCATTTGCCTGGGTGCGCAAGCTGGCGCACCGCGTACGTTCACCGAGGCCAAGAAGGTCGCCTGGAAGCTGTACGCTCCACAATCGACCGAGTTTTATTGCGGGTGCAAATACACCGGTAACAAGGTTGATCTGGCCGCCTGCGGCTACGTCCCACGCAAGAACGCCAAACGGGCCTCCCGCATCGAATGGGAACACATCGTTCCCGCATGGCAGTTCGGCCATCAACGTCAATGCTGGCAGGAAGGCGGTCGCAAGAATTGCACCCGCTACGACCCTGGCTATCAGAAAGCCGAAGCCGACCTGCACAACCTGGTGCCGAGCATTGGCGAGGTGAATGGCGACCGCAGCAACTTCAGCTATGGTTGGCTGCCGGTCGAAAAGGGTCAGTACGGCTCATGCCTGACTCAGGTCGACTTCAAGGCGAAGAAGGTCATGCCCCGCCCTTCGATTCGCGGCATGATCGCCCGCACCTACTTTTACATGAGCAAACAGTACGGCTTGCGCCTGTCGAAGCAGGATCGGCAGCTGTACGAAGCCTGGGACAAGACTTATCCGGTGCAAGACTGGGAGCGTCAGCGCAACCAGAGCGTGGCGTGCGTGATGGGACGCGGCAACGAGTTTGTCGGCCCGGTGAACCTGAAAGCCTGCGGTTGATTGTTTGATCAAAAGAAAAGGCCTTGAGCGATAAACTCAAGGCCTTTTTTTGTACTCAACCTCCGGACTTGTTGTAACGCCAGTAGCCCATCAGATTGAGTGACTCTCGAGGGATGCCGCGCTCCTTGATCAGGTATTTGCGCAGGCTCATGACCGCTGCAGATTCTCCGGCGATCCAGCCATAGAATCCCTCGGTAGCCGTGTCGGCGATCTCCCAGAGAATCTCCTCTTCGATGTCGACATCCGCCAGTTCGACCGCTTGCCCAACAGGCGATGCATCCACAGGCAGCTTTGCCTGCCGCACGGCGTCCACCATCAACCTGCCAGCAACTGCATGATCGCGGATCAGCCATTGCACCGAAAGTCCGGGCCAGTCAGGAACGGCCAACCTGTCTTCACGACTGTCGACCTCAAAAAACGCCTGGGTCTGCGGCGGCTCAGCCAGAGTCGCCAGCTCTTCCAGAATACCCATGGCGGCCGGCAAGGCAGTCGCATCGGCGACCAATAGAAGTTGCTTGAGCGTTTGCGGTGGCTTCCATTCAAATCCCCCGGCCTCTTGTGCCGAGAATTGGCTGTCAGGTGCCAGAATCTGCATCGACTCGCCAGGCTGGGATCGCAACGCCCATCGGGAGGCCGGGCCGGTTTCGCCGTACAGGACGAAATCGATATCCACTTCGCCCGCTTCGGCACGCAAGTGGCGGATGGTGTAGGTGCGCATCGTCGGGCGACGATCAACCAGCATCGAGCGAAAACGGGCGTACCATCCTTCCGCCTGAGAAAGCCTGGCGGGTGAGCCGTCTGCTGCCGGGAAAAACAGCTTCACTCGCTGATCCGGCGCCCAGGTAGCCATCTCGGTGACCGCCGGGCTTGCGAGGGTGATCCGCATCAGATGCGGGCTCAGATGTTGCTTGTGACGCAAAACAACGTCGAACAACTTGTAAGGATTGGCGGAGGCCATGCGGAGCTCCTTCTGGGTATCTTCGGTGATTGCTTTAAAAACGAATCACGGGGGACACCCTTTAGTCAGCTCCGCCGAATGGATCGCTTATTGCGCCGACGTGCGCTCGATCACCAGCGTCTCGATGTTCTGCTTCTTCGCCTTGATCAGCGCTGCATTCACATCCGCCTGACGCGCCTCGGCGTCAGCCTTCGAATTGAAAGGACCGAGGAGAATCCGAGTCTTGCCGCTGGCATCCTTGACAACACTGGCCACAAAAGCATGCTCGATCAGCCAACCACTGAGATCGCTCACGGCTTGAGGGGTTTCACCGCGCACTTCCAGATCCCATTGAGGACCCACCGCAGCAGGCGCTGTTACCACAGCCGGTTTCGGCTTTTGTGCGTCCACACTCTTGCCTTCGCCACATCCTGCCAATGCCAGTGCCGCGACTACCCAGACCAATTTGCGCACAACGCTTCCCTCTGAATTTTCAAAGCGGCGATCTTAACATTCGAGAATACTTTCGCAGCCCCGCAAAATGGGCACAAAACTACGAGATTGATGCTGGCAGCCCCTGTATAGTTACGCGCTGGGAATTAATGCCGCTGCTGCGCGTCAGAAAGAGGCACCCAAACTGTAAGACTTCGCACTAATCTATACGTACCACCGACCTCTGCACTGTCTGAATCAGGTGCCCTACAAAGCAATCAAGGAGAAGACCATGCTGATACTCACCCGCAAAGTCGGTGAAAGCATAAACATCGGTGATGACATCACGATCACCATTCTAGGCGTCAGCGGCCAGCAAGTTCGAATCGGCATCAATGCTCCAAAGAACGTTGCAGTGCATCGGGAAGAAATCTACCAGCGCATCCAGGCTGGCCTGACCGCCCCGGACAAGCCACAAACGCCCTGAGCCCTATCGCAGTCAGTAGCCAGTTCGTTTGCCTGCGCGCAATGACTGGCTAAAGATTCAAGCGCCGTATTGCCATTCCCCCACCTCTTTGGTGACGGCGCGTGCTACGCCCCTTCCTGCCTCAACCCTTCTCGCAACCGATACTAACCGTCATTCCATGGACTGGCTGTCGGACATTTCCGAATAGCGGTTGGGAATCTCGCCCGCCTAGCCGAATGTAACGCCACGGGCCATCCCGGTGGCTGCCACGACCATCAATATCAACAGCAGCGCTTCGGCATGACTGATCCGTGCGAACACCTTCGCACGCCCTGTATCAGGGACAACGCCGCGCGCCTTGGTCAAACGCCATTTGACCAGGGTGATCATCGGCACCAGCTCCAAAAGCAGAATCAGCACAAACAGCGTCATCTTCAGATGGAACAGCGGCTGATGCAGGTAGTAGTCGGTTCCCTTCTCATAACCGGCAAAAGCGCGCATGCCACCGGTGATAAGCAACACCAGCGCCGAAAGCCCCCACAGATTGTCGGCAAGCAACACGCGCCCGACCTCAACCGCGCCGGACGCCAGACGACTGAAGGCAGCCCCACGCGTCAACACCGCCCAGAAACCCATGGCAAACGCCAGTAAATGAATCGCTGCAAGAAACCAATGAACCAGCATCGATGAACTTCCGTCCGGCAGAGTTGAAATCAGCCTGACAGTAGTAGTTGAAAAATTGTGAGCCTGCTTGTCACTCCTCCCGGAAAAACAGAAGCGGGCGAAGCGAGAGACTGGACAGAGGTGCAGGAAAGGCAAATCGCGGGCAAAAAAAATCCCAAGCAGCTGATGGAAGCTTGGGATTTAAAAATGCATAAACCGTGGTGGTGAACGCGGGGCGGATACTACTGATTTATTTGCCTCGTAACAACGATTTTTTGATAACCGGATGGTTAATAAAATCCGTAACCCCTTAAATATCCACACTATTTAAAAGGTCGCTCATGACATTCAGCGGACGAATGGATCAGAATCCATTGCGATCAGTACTTTCGATACCACCCGGGCCGGCGCGCCTGAGCTGGCGACTCATGAATACATCCCTGCAAATGCGCGAAGTGTAGCTGCGGTCGACCAAACCGGATTTTGCAAAGGTTTTGCAAATCGCAAAATGCAAAAAGGGGTCACCGTTTCCGGTGACCCCTTTAGACCGCCCAGCAGAGCGGATTTTGTTTGGTAGGCGCGATTGGACTCGAACCAACGACCCCCACCATGTCAAGGTGGTGCTCTAACCAACTGAGCTACGTGCCTGCTGTGAGGCGGCATTCTACGGAATTCCGGAGGGGTGTCAACACCTTTTTTTCACCTAACCCTATGAATATGCAAAATATTTAATTTCGACCCGGCGCAAGAAGATTTCCCGGTAGCTGGCGGAGGTTTTTCAACTGGGGTAGGATCGCTGCACTCGTAAAATATATTAAACAGAGGCTGCAGGATGGCGAACACCCCTTACCCAGAGTCTTATTACGCTGCGTCGGCCAACGCCGTACCACCACGCCCTGCTCTGCAGGATGACGTGGAGACGGATGTCTGTGTGATCGGCGCTGGCTATACGGGACTTTCCTCGGCCCTGTTCCTGCTTGAGAACGGTTTTCGCGTGACCGTGCTGGAGGCCGCCAAGGTCGGTTTCGGCGCTTCGGGGCGCAATGGCGGGCAAATCGTCAACAGCTACAGCCGTGACATCGATGTGATCGAACGCAGCGTCGGCCCGAAGCAGGCGCAACTGCTCGGGCAGATGGCGTTCGAAGGCGGCCGGATCATTCGTGAGCGCGTCAGCAAGTACAACATTCACTGCGACTTGAAGGACGGTGGCGTATTCGCCGCCCTCACCGCCAAGCAAATGGGCCACCTCGAATCGCAGAAACGCTTGTGGGAACGCTTCGGCCATACCCAACTGGAACTGCTCGATCAACGCCGCATCCGTGAAGTGGTGGCTTGTGATCAATATGTCGGTGGCATGCTCGACATGAGCGGCGGCCACATCCACCCGCTTAACCTGGCGCTGGGCGAAGCAGCCGCCGTGGAATCCCTGGGCGGCACCATCTATGAACAGTCGCCGGCCGTGCGCATCGAACGCGGCGCCAACCCGGTCGTGCACACACCGCAGGGCAGAGTCAGGGCCAAATTCATCATCGTGGCCGGCAACGCCTACCTCGGCAATCTGGTGCCGGAGCTGGCGGCCAAATCGATGCCATGCGGCACTCAGGTCATCACCACCGAGCCTCTGGGCGATGAGCTGGCGAAATCCTTGCTGCCGCAGGACTACTGCGTCGAAGACTGCAACTACCTGCTCGACTACTACCGCCTGAGCGGCGACAAGCGCCTGATCTTCGGCGGCGGCGTTGTATATGGCGCGCGGGATCCGGCAAACATTGAAGCGATCATCCGCCCGAAAATGCTCAAGGCCTTCCCGCAGCTCAAGGACGTGAAAATCGACTACGCCTGGACCGGCAATTTCCTGCTGACCCTGTCGCGCCTGCCTCAGGTCGGACGTCTGGGCGACAACATCTATTATTCTCAAGGCTGCAGTGGCCACGGCGTGACCTATACACACCTGGCCGGCAAGGTACTGGCCGAGGCTCTGCGCGGACAAGCCGAGCGTTTCGATGCGTTTGCCGACCTGCCGCACTACCCGTTCCCCGGCGGGCAACTGCTGCGCACACCGTTTGCCGCACTGGGCGCGTGGTACTACGGACTGCGCGACAAGCTCGGTTTCTGATGCGCGAAAAAAAGGGCCGCTGAAAAGCGGCCCTTTTTACATCCGGCATCAATCACAACTGATCCCGTGCAATCCCGCTGCGAATCCGCAGGATATCTGCGAGCACCGCCAAAGCAATTTCCGCCGGCGTCTTGCTGCCAAGGTTAAGACCGATCGGCGCATGAATCCGCGCCAGCTCGCCCTCCCCCAGACCGCCAATCCTACGCAAACGCTCGAAGCGCTTCTGCGACGTCTGCTGCGAGCCCATCACGCCGATGTAGAACGCTTCGGTGCGCACGGCCTCCATCATCGCCAGATCGTCGATGCGCGGATCGTGGGTCAACGCCACCACCGCTGTATCACGGTGGCAACCGCCATCGGCGATGAACACCGACGGCAATTGTCGGCGAATCTCCACGCCATTGAGCACCACGCCTTCCAGCACTTCATCACGCGGGTCGCAGAGAATCACTTCGAAGCCGAGACCGACCGCGAACTCCGCACAGGCCTGCGCCACGCTGGAATAGCCGGCCAGCAGCAAACGCTGGGCGGCCCCGATGCGGATCCGTACCCGGTCGATTTCACGCTCGATCCGCGCACCCTGCTCGCGATCGGCAAACAGGTTGCGCGCTCCGGTGGTCAGATCGACCTCGCGAATCAACCGGCGCTGCCCCAGCAACGCCGATTCGAGTTCACGCAGGTGCGCCTGCACATCGCAGCCGGCGTCAAATTTCTCTACCAGCACATCGAGAATACCGCCGCACGGCAGGCTGACCCGCGAACGCGGATCGTCACCTTCGCCATAACGCACGACATTGATCGAATCGAGAAACGCACCTTCGGCGACGCGCTCGAGAAAGTCTTCCTCGACGCAACCACCGGACAACGACCCGATCCACTGCCCGCCGTCGTTCACCGCCAGCAGTGAACCCGGCGCGCGGGGCGCCGAACCATAGGTGGTCAGCACGGTGCAGAGCCAGATGCGCTGCCCCGCCGTCGACCACTCCAGCGCCCGACGCACAACCTGCAGATCGAGATGCTGCATGATCAGTGCGCCTTGTGCTCGATGGACGGAGCGTCAGCCTGGAGCTTCTGCACATCGCCGACCGCCAGCTCGGCCGACTGACCACCCCAGCCCTGACGCAGGTAGTTCAGCAGATCGGTCAGTTGTTCGGCACTGAGCTTGTCGGCAAAACCCGGCATCGGCTGCATGTGTTCGAACCCGGCGAATTTCTGTTCGCCGATGCCATCCTCGATCACGCGCAACAGGTTGCGTGGGTCTTCCAGACGCAGCGTGGTGTTGCCGCGCATGGCCACCGCGATGTGCGGCTTGCCCTCGCCACCGGCCGCGTGACAGCCGGCGCAGACGTTCAAGTATTCCTGGCGGCCGCGTTGAGCGCTGGCACTGAGTTTTTCCACCGGCACGTCGGTCAGTTCTTTCGCTGCCGGAGGCTGATCGCCGAGCAGGAAAGTCGCCATCGCCGCCAGATCAGGATCACTCAGGCCCTGAGTGCTGTTGTGGAACACCGGAAACATCTCGTTGAACATCGTGCCTTGGGCGCTCATGCCATGCTTGAGGAACGTGCTCAGGTCCTGATGGTTCCAGCCACGCGCCGCCAGATCCGTTGCCAGCAGGCTCGGCGCCAGATAGCCATTGAGGATGCCGCCGGTCAGGCGCTTGTCCAACTGCATCGCGCCCGGCAGGCCGCGTGGCGTATGGCATTCGCCGCAATGGCCGAGCACTTCGACCATGTACTGGCCGCGTTTCCAGGCGTCGCTTTTGCCTTCGGCAGGCTCCAGCTTCAAGGCTTTGCCATACATCATGTTCCAGCCGATCAAGCCCGGACGCACGTTGAACGGGAAGCTCAGGCTGGTCACCGGTGCGGCACGCTCGATTGGCTCAATGGTTTTCAGATACGCGTGAATCGCATCCGAATCCGCACGCGGCATCAAGTGATACGAGGTGTACGGCATCGCCGGATAGAGGTTCGCGCCGTCACGACGCTTGCCTTCAGTCAGCGCAGCGAAGAATTCATCATCGGTGTAGAGACCGATGCCGTGCTCTTTGCTTGGAGTGATGTTGGTGCCGTAGATCGTGCCGAACGGCGACACGATCGGCAGCCCGCCGGCAAATGGCGCGCCACCCGGTGCGGTGTGGCAGGCCATGCAGTCGGCCGCGCGGGCAAGGTACTCGCCGCGCTTGACCTGATCATCCGCGTGCGCTGCCAACACAGGCGCAGCCAGCCCGACCGCCAGGGCCAGGCGGGTCAGTAGTTGCTTCATGCTTAACCCTCCTTGACCAGGCCGAGATCGGTCAACACGTTGCGGGTGGCGTTGTAGTAACGCACGTACCCGGTGCAACGGCAGACGTGATGGCCGAGGCTGTCCTCGATGACTTGTTCCAGCTTGCTTTTGACGATCGGCTGGCGTTGCAGCTTTTCCACCAGCACGGTCGCGGCGTTGACGAAGCCCGGTGCGCAGTAGCTGCACTGGAAGGCGAATTCGTCGACGAAGCGCTGCTGGATCGGGTTCAGCTCGGTCACCTGGCCTTGCTCGTCACGCTTGGCGTGGCCTTCGATGGTGCGGACTTTCTTGCCCTCGAAGTAATGCGCGCCGGTGATGCAGGTGCGCACTTCCTCGCTGGTGCCGTCCGGATTGTCGACGATCACCACGCAGGCGTGGCAGATGCCCTGGCCGCAACCCAGGCGCGAACCGGTGAGGTTCTTGTATTCGTGCAGGTAATCGATCATCGGCAGGTCATCAGGGATGTCCACCGGGCCGACGGATTGACCGTTGAGGGTCAGTTGAAGCGGACGGTTAGCCATTGAGGGCCTCCTTGATGCGCGCAGCAGTGATTGGCAGATCGCGAACACGTTTACCGATGGCGTGGGCCACGGCGTTACCGATGGCACCGACCACCGGGATCATCACCACTTCGGCGATGCCTTTGGACGGGTCGCTCGGGGACAGCGGCGGCAGGATTTCCGACGTCTGCTTCCACACCGCCACATGGCGCGCCATCGGCAGGCGATAACGGTTGAAGTTCCAGTCACCCTCCCCCGGCCCGCCTTCGTACAGCGGCATCTCTTCCATCAAGGCGTGACCAATGCCCATGGCGATCCCGCCTTCGAGCTGGCCACGAACCAGTTCTTCGACCAGCACCCGACCGCATTCCAGCCACGAGTGATGGTTCAGGACTTCGACTTCTGCCGACCCTTTGTTGACCTTCAACTCGACCAGCGTCGCGACCGGGCTGTAATAGGTCACGGCGGCGTTGTTCAGTTGAACCACCGGATAGGCAACATTCTGCCGATCCAACAGGTGGAAACCGGCACTGGTCATCTGTGCCTTTTTCGCTTTCGGGGCGCCGTCGCCGTACTTCACCGCCAGACCGTCGAGCGGCAAACGCTCGCGCACGCCATCGATGCTGTATTCGGCTTCAGCCCAGCTCCAGCGGTTGAAACCGTGAACCGTGGCGCCAGTGACCAGACCGCGCTCGTGGGCACGCTTGGCCAGCTCTTCGAAAGTCAGTGGCTGCATGCCGTTGGCGGTGAGTTTGCCGTCGACCCAATGCGCATCTTCGCGACGCACCACGTAAGGGTTGGCCTGACCGCCGTACGGGCCCTGACGCCAGATCTCCAGCGCTGCCGGCCACAGACCGTGGTTGAACAGCACGCGCGCCGCTTCACGGGTGGCGTGACTGAAGTAATAGGCGGAGTTGGTCGCGGACGAGGCCGACGCCAGTTTGCCGACCCAGCGCGGGTTACGCAGGAAGTTGTCCTGCTCGGCCTGGCTCATGATGTAAGGGTTGCCGGCGGTCACCAGCTGCATCTCATCCCACTCGGTTTCGCCGGTCTTCACATCGTGAGCCGCGCTGCCGAGGAAATCAGCCACCACCAATGCTTGCGAGGTGGACATGCCGGTGCCGATCTCGATGCCGATGTGACGCAGGGAAATGCGCCCGTCAGCGGTGAACTCGATGCTGGCCATCGGCGCTTCGGAACCGGTGCCGAAGTCTTTCTGGCAAATGGCGAAACCTACGCCGTACCAGTTGTCCGGGTCTGCAGCTTCGCGCTGCTTTTTGATCGCGTCGCGATTTTTCCAGACTTCGTGCAGCGAAGCCTTGTCGAGAATCTCGTGCAGGCGCAATGCACCGGCCGGGATCGCGCCCTGAGTGTTTTTCATTCCCGAGCGCAGCGCGTTCTTGCGGCGCAGATCAATGGCATCGACACCAAGGCGATCGGCGATTTCGTCGACCATCATCTCGGTGGAAGCCATGCTCTGCAGGGTGCCGTAACCGCGCATCGAACCCGCTTCAACGGCGCGGGAATGGTAAGCGGTGACCTGCAGGTCGTTCTGCGGCATGTAGTAGATCGACTGCGCCGCCGTAGCGCCAACGGCGGCCACCGACGGGCTGTAGTTGATCCGACCGCCACCGTCGACGCTCATCTCGGCACGGAAAATCTTGAAGCTGTGATCGGTCTTGTCCACTGCCAACTGGTAGCGGATGTCGAACGGGTGGCGCTTGATGCCGCTCTGGAACTGCTCGTAGCGGTCGTTGGCCAGGCGAATCGGTACACCCGCACCGTACAACGCCGCCAGGGCTGCGTAGTAGACGAAAATGTTGTGGTCCTTGGAACCGTAACCGACGGTGTAGCCCGGGTGCATGTTCAGGTTCGCCAGGCCGAAACGCGACGGCCCGATCATCTTCGCGGTCTCGGTGGCGGTTTCCAGCGGGCATTGAGTGGCGACGACGAAATGCAGGGTCTTGGTCGCCGGGTCGTACCAGCCGTTGCCGTTGTCCGGCTCCATCGCGGCCGGTTCGATCGACGGGGTTTTGTAGCGCTCGTCGAACACCAGCCAGTTGTCCGGCGGGGTATCGATCTCTTTCTTCATGCGGTCGGCGTAGAACAGGCCGCGCTCGGTCAGGTTGCCGTGCAGGTTCGGCTGGGAATTCCACACCGGACGACGGTTCTTCAGCATCGGGAACAGGATCGAGTCCTTGAGGCTGGCGAACTCGTCTTCGTCTGCCGACGTCGGGCCACCGACGCGCACGTAGCGGAAACTGCCATAGGGATCGCCTTCGTAGAACGGCACTTGCGCACCGTAACGAATCGCTTTGTCATTGAATTTGAGTTTGTTCTTGGCCTGACGGAACCGCTCGAAGTCGTTCCAGATCAGGATCGCAACCGGGTGGCCGATGAACATCGGCACTTTGCCTTCCGGCAGCAGCGGATCCGGCGCGTGCTCTTCAGGGAACACAATGCCGTCCTTGTCCAGGTCGGCGGCGGTGACGATGCGATCAGGCTGCAGATCAGCGCCGAGCCACGACAGGTCATAGCCGTCGTAGATGCGGTCAGCCTTGATGGTTTTCAGCAACATGGCGTGGCCTTGTTGCTGGGGCCAACCCGGCATGTCCTTGGAACGGATGTCGCGGGCAAACACTTTGCTGCCGCAGACCTTGGACAAGGCATCATTACGCTGGCGTGCCTTGCCGTTGCTGCCGAGCCATTGCTCGGACGGCACAGTCACGCTGTTTTCCATCAAGGCAGCCAGCGCCTGACTGCTGAGCGGCGTGAGCGTGACACTCACACCCGCCACCAGCCCGCCCTGGAGGAACGAGCGCCGGGATATTTCACGGTTGGACATGGATCATCCTCTGGACGGTTATGGATCCGCCCTTCTGGTTATCTACTGGGAATCTCGAGTCTTGCAGAAGCCCTTTTTGACGAAGCAAAGGGCGTGATGACAGTGCAAAGCTGACCGAAAGGTTAACTTTATAGGTTTCTGAGCTCGCAGCAAACAACCAGTTACAAAAATTTGACCAAAGAATCAAAAAATCAATGCGGCATTGCATCGCAGCGACTCAGAGACGCAGGTAGATTGCCCGGCGGCATCGAACGAGCCACGGCCAGGCTTCGTCGCCGGCTACAAGGGAGGAATTTGGGAAAGGTCAAATTTCAGACACAAAAAACCCCGGTCTTTCGACCAGGGTCTTTGCTATCGATGCCGAATCAACCAGAAGTTGCTTTCGGTGGTTCAAGGCGTTCAGTAGTCCTTGAAACAGATATGGCGCAGCGGACGGGACTCGAACCCGCGACCCCCGGCGTGACAGGCCGGTATTCTAACCGACTGAACTACCGCTGCGTATCGCTTTGAGCTTGCGCTCAAGTAACTCGTTTGACTGAAAGCTTCGGTGCTTTTCAATCGCGAACCAGACAGTGTCTGATTCGTTAAATATGGCGCAGCGGACGGGACTCGAACCCGCGACCCCCGGCGTGACAGGCCGGTATTCTAACCGACTGAACTACCGCTGCGCGTCGGTGCAGGCACTTTCAGCCTACGTTCTTGCTTGCGCAAGTCTCTCGGGAGTGGTGGGTGATGACGGGATCGAACCGCCGACATTCTGCTTGTAAGGCAGACGCTCTCCCAGCTGAGCTAATCACCCGTTTGCATCTCCGAGGCCGCGAAATTTACGCAGGTAGCGAACCTAAGTCAATAGCAGGATTGAAGTTTTTCTAAAAAAGACGAAATTGCTTCATTCCGTATAAATCATCTTCTTGGTCATGCCGCCATCGACCACGAATTCCTGGCCTGTCACAAACCCTGCATTCTTCGAAAGCAACCAAGCCACCATCGCCGCCACATCCTCGACCGTCCCTACCCTGCCCGCCGGATGCTGGGCATGATCGGTATCGGTCAGCGGTTCCGCGCGCCGCACGGATGGATCCCGCGCATCGATCCAGCCCGGGCTGACCGCATTGACGCGAATCTCCGGCCCGAGACTGATCGCCAGCGCGTGGGTCAGCGCCAGTAAACCACCCTTGCTCGCCGCATAGGCTTCCGTATCAGGTTCCGACTGCGCCGCACGGGTCGAGGCCAGATTGACGATCGCCCCGTTGTGCGCACGCAGATACGGCGCGCAGTGCTTGGCCAGCAACATCGGCCCACCGAGGTTCACCGCCAGCACCCGATTCCAATAAGCCAGGTCGAGGCTTTCCAGTGTGATGTTGTGCGGATCGGCCACGGCAGCGTTGCACACCAGCGCATCCAGGCGGCCAAACTGCCCCAGCACCTCAGCGACACCGAGCGCCACCTGACTTTCGTCCGCGACGTCCATGGCGATGAACCAGGCGTTTTCGCCGAGCACCTTCGCCACTTTCGAACCTCGCGCTCGATCCAGATCCGTCAACACCACCTGCCAGCCTTCGCTGATCAGCCATGCCGCGATGCCCAAGCCGATCCCGCGCGCGGCACCCGTGACCAATGCAACGCGGCCATGGGTGCCGATCTTTGGCGTAGACAACTCGATCACAACGCCGCCAGACCGCGCGACAGGTCGGCTTGCAGGTCAGCCACGTCTTCCAGACCGACCGCGATGCGGATCAGGCTGTCACGAATGCCGGCAGCTTCACGCTCCTGCGGCGCCAGACGGCCGTGGGATGTGGTGCTCGGGTGAGTGATGGTGGTTTTGCTGTCACCCAGGTTGGCGGTGATCGAGATCAAACGGGTCGCATCGATAAAGCGCCAGGCGCCCTCTTTGCCGCCCTTCACCTCGAAGCTCACCACCGCGCCGAAACCTTTCTGCTGACGCTGGGCCAGTTCGTGCTGCGGATGGCTCTTGAGACCGGCGTAATGCACTTTCTCGATACCGTCCTGCTGCTCCAGCCACTCGGCCAGTTGCTGAGCGTTGGCACAGTGCGCCTTCATCCGCAGATTCAGGGTTTCCAGGCCTTTGAGGAAGATCCAGGCATTGAACGGGCTGAGGGTCGGCCCGGCGGTACGCAGGAAGCCTACGATTTCCTTCATCCGCTCACTGCGACCGGCAACCACGCCGCCCATGCAACGGCCCTGGCCATCGATGAACTTGGTTGCCGAATGCACAACGATGTCTGCGCCCAACTTCAGCGGCTGCTGCAAGGCAGGCGTGCAGAAGCAGTTGTCGACTACCAGCATCGCACCCTTGGCGTGCGCGATTTCCGACAGCGCGGTGATATCCACCAGTTCAGCCAACGGATTGGACGGCGACTCGACGAACAGCAATTTGGTGTTGGACTTGATCGCTGCGTCCCAGGCCGACAGATCGGCCAGCGGCACGTAATCGACTTCCACGCCAAAACGCTTGAAATACTTCTCGAACAGGCTGATGGTCGAACCGAACACGCTGCGCGACACCAGCACATGATCGCCAGCGCTGCACAGGCTCATCACCACCGCCATGATCGCGGCCATGCCGGTGGCCGTGGCCACCGCCTGCTCGGCGCTTTCCAGCGCGGCAATGCGCTCTTCGAACGCGCGCACGGTCGGGTTGGTGTAGCGCGAGTAGACGTTGCCCGGCACTTCCCCGGCAAACCGTGCGGCCGCGTCAGCAGCGGTACGGAACACGTAGCTGGAAGTGAAGAACATCGGATCACCGTGCTCGCCTTCCGGCGTACGGTGCTGACCGGCACGTACGGCCAGGGTGTCGAACGCTACGCCTTCGAGGTCGCTGTCCAGCCGACCGGCATCCCATTCCTGACTCATGCTGTCACTCCTTGCCCTGTTCTCGATAAATAAAAGTCTTTTGCCAGATACAAAACCGGCCCCTAAGGGCCGGTTGAAACTCAGTTGTTGTACAGATCGATGATCGCACTGACCGCCTGGGTCTTGACCTTCGAGGCATCGTTGCGTGCCTGTTCGATCTTGTTCAGGTAAGCCTCGTCGACATCGCCGGTGACGTACTTGCCGTCAAATACTGCGCAATCGAAGTTTTCGATCTTGATCTTGCCGCCACCGACCGCTTCGATCAAGTCAGGCAGGTCCTGATAGATCAGCCAGTCGGCGCCGATCAGATCAGCGACATCCTGAGTCGAACGATTGTGCGCGATCAGCTCGTGAGCGCTCGGCATGTCGATGCCGTACACGTTCGGGAAGCGAACAGCCGGAGCCGCCGAGCAGAAGTAGACGTTTTTCGCGCCGGCTTCGCGGGCCATCTGGATGATCTGCTTGCAGGTGGTGCCGCGAACGATCGAGTCGTCCACCAGCATCACGTTCTTGCCGCGGAACTCCAGCTCGATGGCGTTCAGCTTCTGGCGTACCGATTTCTTGCGCGCGGCCTGGCCAGGCATGATGAAGGTACGGCCGATGTAACGGTTCTTGACGAAGCCTTCGCGGAATTTCACGCCCAGATGGTTGGCCAGCTCCAGCGCGGCAGTGCGGCTGGTGTCCGGAATCGGGATGACCACGTCGATATCGTGCTCTGGACGCTCGCGCAGAATCTTCTCGGCCAGCTTCTCACCCATGCGCAGACGGGCCTTGTAGACCGACACGCCGTCGATGATCGAGTCCGGACGCGCCAGATAGACGTGTTCGAAGATGCACGGAGTCAGGGACGGGTTGGTTGCGCACTGACGGGTGTGCAGTTTGCCATCTTCAGTGATATAGACCGCTTCGCCCGGTGCCAGGTCGCGGATCAGGGTGAAGCCGAGTACGTCCAGCGAAACGCTTTCGGAGGCGATCATGTACTCGACGCCTTCGTCAGTGTGACGCTGGCCGAACACGATCGGGCGGATGCCGTGGGGGTCACGGAAACCGACGATGCCGTAACCGGTCACCATTGCCACGACCGCGTAACCACCGACGCAACGGTTGTGCACGTCGGTCACGGCGGCAAACACGTCTTCTTCGGTCGGTTGCAGCTTGCCGCGCTGGGCCAGCTCGTGGGCGAACACGTTGAGCAACACTTCCGAGTCGGAGCTGGTGTTGACGTGACGCAGATCGGATTCGTAGATCTCTTTGGCCAACTGTTCAACGTTGGTCAGGTTACCGTTATGCGCCAGGGTGATGCCGTACGGCGAGTTGACGTAGAACGGCTGGGCCTCGGCCGAGGTCGAGCTGCCGGCAGTCGGGTAACGGACGTGGCCGATACCCATGTGGCCGACCAGGCGCTGCATGTGACGCTGCTGAAACACGTCACGCACCAGGCCATTGTCCTTGCGCAAGAACAACCGGCCATCATGGCTGGTCACGATACCGGCAGCGTCCTGGCCGCGGTGCTGGAGCACGGTTAGCGCGTCATACAGCGCCTGATTGACGTTCGACTTACCGACGATACCGACGATGCCACACATGCGACGCAACCCCTACTTAATGGATCTGAACTGAACAACACTCACTGAGGCGTTTTGGCCGACGGCAAGAGTTGCTCCTTGAACGGAATATCAGCGGGTACGCTGATTCCGCTGGCAAGCCACTGACTGCTCCACCCGAGAATCAGGTTCTTGGACCAGTCTGCGACCAATAGAAACTTTGGCACGAGCTGTGATTCTTTCCACCACCCGTCCTGCTGTACCGGCCCCAGGCTCAACAGCCCGACTGCCACGACCACCAGCAACACGCCACGCGCAGCGCCGAAGGCCATGCCGAGGAATCGATCGGTCCCGGACAACCCGGTGACGCGAACCAACTCGCCGATAAGATAATTGATCATTGCGCCCACGATCAGTGTGGCGACAAACATGATGGCACAGCCCGTGATCACACGAGCCGACGGTGTTTGAATGTATCCGGCGAGGTACTCGGACAGTGAGCCACCGAACATCCAGGCAACAGCTCCTGCGATGATCCAGGTCACCAGCGACAATGCTTCTTTGACGAAGCCGCGGCTCAAACTGATCAAAGCGGAGATGGCGATGATTGCAACGATCGCCCAGTCAACCCAGGTAAATGGCACAGTGCAGCCTACAGACGGATAAGGCGGCGCATTTTAGCAGAGCGCATGGCTGTCGGTAAGCTGCGATTTTCAGTGCATTTCTATCGAAGTGATAGATATCAGCCGCGTTCGGGCTGGAAGCGCACCACAAACCCCTTGAGGTTCTGCTGGCGGCTCAACAGATCACGCAGACGATCGGCTTCGGCGCGCTCGATCAGCGGGCCGACAAACACCCGGTTCTTGCCATCGGCCGAACGGATATAAGCGTTGTAACCCTGGCTGCGCAGGGTTTTCTGCAGACTTTCGGCGCTGGCGCGGCTCGACAGACTGGCCAGTTGCACCGACCAGCTCACCGACAGGCCATTGGCATCGACGCGGCTCTGGGTGGTATCCGGCTTGGTAGACAATGCAGCGATCGGCTGGGCCGGGGCCGTGGTTGGCTTGGCCGCTGAAGCCGGAGCAGGCGCCGGCGCAACCGGTTTGGCCACCGGCGCCGGAGCCGGGGCTGGCGCGGCGGAAGC
Source organism: Pseudomonas sp. 22085 (assembly GCF_052045815.1). Lineage (NCBI taxonomy): Bacteria > Pseudomonadati > Pseudomonadota > Gammaproteobacteria > Pseudomonadales > Pseudomonadaceae > Pseudomonas > Pseudomonas sp. 22085. Next base: position 227,536 of record NZ_JBQEQA010000002.1, on the reverse strand, counting down.
AATCGGCGCCGTTGGCACAGCCTGCTCGGCGACTTCGTCATCGCTCGGCACTGGCTCTTGCGGCAGAACCTGAGGCTCCGGCACCGCAACGGTTTCCATCTGGATCTGCGCCACGGCGGGCGCTTGCGGCGCAGCCGGCGCCTCGACGGTCACCTGACGCTGTTCATCCTGACGGGAAAACAGCATCGGCAGGAAAATCACCGCCAGCGCCACCAGCACCAGGGCACCGACCATGCGCTGCTTGTACGCTTTATCCAGCAAAGCCATTTGCCGCTTCCTCCGTGGAGCGCCGAGACAGCCATTCAAGGGCCTCGGCGACACAATAAAATGATCCGAACAGCAAGATCTCGTCGTCGCTGGTGGCCACTGCACACTGCCCTTCCAGGGCGGCCGCCACGCTGTCATAAGACGTGACCGAGGCGCCAAGGTTCTGCAATGCCTGTTTCAATTCATCCACCGGACGCGAACGCGGCGAATCCAGCGGCGCCACCGCCCAGTGCTGGACGCTGGCATTCAACTCACCGATGACACCGTCCAGATCCTTGTCCGCCAACAGGCCGAACACCGCCAGACGCTTGCCGACCGGTGGACGAGCCGCCAGACGCCGCGCCAGATACTCCGCCGCATGCGGGTTATGGCCGACATCCAGCAGCAGGTTCAGACGCTTGCCGTTCCATTCGAACGAGCGACGATCAAGGCGACCGACCACGCGAGTCGCCTGCAGCGCCGCTGCAATCTGCCCGGCATCCCACGGCAAACCGAGCAGCAGATAAGCCTGCAACGCCAGCGCAGCGTTTTCCATCGGCAGGTCGAGCAGCGGCAAATCGCGCAGCTCGACAATCTGACCGTCAGTATCGGTACCGCGCCACTGCCAGAATTGATCAGTGATGCCGAGATCGAAATCGCGCCCGCGCAGGAAGAACGGGCAAGCCAGCTCGCGCACCTTGTCCAGCAGGGGTTGTGGAGGATTCAGATCGCCGCACAGCGCAGATTTGCCCTGACGGAAAATCCCGGCCTTCTCGAAGGCCACGGATTCGCGGGTATTGCCCAGGTAATCGGCGTGATCGACACCGATGCTGGTGACCAGCGCGATATCGGCATCGACCACGTTGACCGTGTCCAGACGCCCGCCCAGCCCGACTTCCAGCACCACCGCGTCGAGCCCGGCCTGTTGAAACAGCCAGAACGCCGCCAGGGTGCCCATTTCGAAGTAAGTCAGGGAAGTGTCGCCGCGCCCCGCTTCGACCGCCGCGAAGGCTTCGCACAGCTGCGCGTCAGTGGCTTCGACGCCATTGAGCTGCACCCGCTCGTTGTAACGCAGCAGGTGCGGAGAATTGTAGACACCAACGCTCAGGCCCTGCGCCCGCAGCAATGAAGCCACGAAAGCGCAGGTCGACCCCTTGCCGTTGGTGCCGGTGACCGTAATCACCCGTGGCGCCGGCTGGCCCAGTCCCATGCGGGACGCTACCTGTTGCGAACGCTCCAGCCCCATGTCGATGGCCGATGGATGCAACTGTTCAAGGTAGGCGAGCCACTCGCCAAGGGTGCGCTCGGTCATACGTTGGCAGGCACCGGCGGAACGACGATCGGCTCGATCGGCGCAGCAACGAATTTAGGCGTCGGTTTGCCGGTCAGTTGCGCCAGCAGGTTACCCAGACGCGGACGCAGTTCGCGACGGTCGATGATCAGGTCGATTGCACCGTGCTCCAGCAGGAACTCGCTGCGCTGGAAGCCTTCCGGCAGTTTTTCGCGCACGGTCTGCTCGATCACGCGCGGACCGGCGAAGCCGATCAGGGCTTTAGGCTCGCCGACGATCACGTCGCCCAGCATCGCCAGACTGGCGGAAACGCCGCCGTAAACCGGATCGGTCAGTACGGAGATGAACGGAATGCCTTCTTCACGCAGACGCGCCAGTACGGCCGAGGTCTTGGCCATCTGCATCAGCGAGATCAGGGCTTCCTGCATCCGCGCGCCACCGGAGGCGGAGAAGCAGACCATCGGGCAACGGTTTTCCAGCGCGTAGTTGGCGGCGCGTACGAAGCGCTCACCGACGATGGCGCCCATGGAACCGCCCATGAAGCTGAATTCGAACGCCGAAACCACGACCGGCATGCCCAGCAGGGTGCCGCTCATGGAAACCAGTGCGTCTTTCTCGCCGGTCTGCTTCTGGGCGGCGACCAGACGGTCCTTGTACTTCTTGCCGTCGCGGAATTTCAGACGGTCAACCGGCTCCAGATCGGCGCCCAGTTCGGCACGGCCTTCGGCGTCCAGGAAGATGTCGATGCGCGCACGTGCGCCGATGCGCATGTGGTGGTTGCACTTAGGGCAAACGTCCAGGGTCTTTTCCAGCTCCGGACGATACAGCACAGCCTCGCAGGACGGGCATTTGTGCCACAGACCTTCAGGGACCGAGCTCTTTTTGACCTCGGAACGCATGATCGAAGGGATCAGCTTGTCTACCAACCAGTTGCTCATGCTTTCTTTCTCCAGTACCGGCGGCCCGAACGCTCTGGTTCGCGGCCCCGCGTATGCCCTTCAGCTAAATTCATGTGTGGCGATGATCGGCCGGGCTGCCGGGTCAGCGGAACTGACCTGCGTACACCCCGAAAAGACCCTCAGCCTCTTTTCTACAGAGCTGTGGACGGCGGCAGTCTGCCAGCCGTCACATCAGCGTACGGCGTTGATGAATGCACGAATCTTTGCGTGATCCTTGATGCCCTTGCTCGCCTCTACCCCGCCGCTGACATCCACGGCATACGGCCGCACTTGGGCGATCGCATCGGCGACGTTCTCCGGCGTCAGGCCGCCGGCCAGAATCAACGGTTTGCTCAAGCCTTGCGGAATCAATGACCAGTCGAACGCCTCGCCGGTTCCGCCGGGCACGCCTTCGACATAAGTGTCGAGCAGCACGCCGCTGGCACTTGGGTAGGCATCGCAGGCAGCGGCAATGTCATCGCCCGCCTTGACCCGCAAAGCCTTGATGTACGGCCGGTGCCAGCCTTCACACTCGGCGGCGGTTTCGTCGCCGTGGAACTGCAACAGATCCAGCGGCACGGCATCGAGGATTTCCCCGAGCTCGCAGCGACTGGCGTTGACGAACAGCCCGACCGTGGTCACGAACGGCGGCAATGCGGCGATGATCGCCCGCGCCTGCTGCACGGTCACGGCCCGGGGACTTTTAGCGTAGAACACAAAACCGATGGCATCGGCCCCGGCCTCGACGGCTGCCAACGCATCTTCCATGCGGGTAATCCCGCAAATCTTGCTGCGAACGGCTGACATGTCGATAAAAACCCCAAGGCAAATCCGAGAAAGTCCCGGATGGTAACAAATGCGTTCGAGGGCGTCAGCCGTCAAGTTCCGCGAAACCCGTAAGGAAATGTGGCCCGATGAAACGCTCGGGCAACGGGAACTCGTCGTGATACTCGACCTGCACCAGATACAGGCCGAACGGATGCGCCGTGACCCCGCCGGAACGCCGCTCGCGGCTCTCCAGCACTTCTTTCATCCACTCCACCGGCCGCTCGCCGGCACCGATGGTCATCAGCACGCCGGCGATGTTGCGCACCATGTGGTGCAGGAACGCGTTGGCGCGGATGTCCAGAACGATCATTTTGCCGTGACGGGTCACGCGCAGGTGATGCATCTGCTTGATCGGCGACTTGGCCTGGCACTGGCCGGCACGGAAGGCACTGAAATCATGGGTACCGATCAGGTACTGCGCGGCCTCGGCCATGCGTTCGACGTCCAGCGGACGGTGATTCCAGGTGATTTCTTCGTTGAGATGCGCCGGGCGGATCTGATCGTTGTAGATCACGTAGCGATAGCGCCGGGCAATCGCCTTGAATCGCGCATGGAAATGCGCCGGCATGACCTTCGCCCAACTGACGCTGATGTCGTGGGGCAGATTGATGTTGGCGCCCATGACCCAGGCTTTCAGCGAACGGTCGACCTGGGTATCGAAATGCACCACTTGCCCGCACGCATGCACACCGGCGTCGGTGCGCCCCGCGCATTGCAGCGAGATCGGTGAGTCGGCGACCTTCGACAGGGCTTTTTCCAGGGTTTCCTGCACGGTGAGCACACCGGTGGACTGGCGCTGCCAGCCGCTATAGCGCGAGCCCTTGTATTCAACGCCCAGCGCGACGCGGAAAAAGCCTTCGGGTGCCATTTCGGCGGCCGGGTTATCTATGTTTGCCAAGTCGGTACAGCCTGCTGATCTACAAAGGCGGGCATTATAAGGCGGCGGGACGGGGAAACCAGACCCAAACAAAAACGGCAGCCTCATGGGCTGCCGTTCTGTTTAGCGCTCAATGCCGACTCAGGCCAGATGCGAAAGCATTTCGCTCGCTTCGCTCTTCTGCTTGTCGTTGCCCTCGCTGATGACTTCATTGAGGATGTCGCGCGCACCGTCGTTGTCGCCCATGTCGATGTAGGCCTGCGCCAGATCGAGCTTGGTCGCGGCTTCGTCGGTGCCGGACAGGAAGTCGAAGTCATCCTCACCCAGATCATCACCCAACGCAGCATCAGCTTCGGTGAAGCTTGGCTCGTTGATGCTGCTCGACAGGCGATCCAGCTCAGCGTTGACGTCATCCAGCTCGGCGGCGAACGCATCCGGCTCGGCTGGCGCAGCGTCCATTTCGTCAGCCAGGGACAGGTCGAAATCGGCTGGCAGCTCCAGATCGTCCTGCGGCACGTCGGTCACGGCCGGGGTTTCGACCAGCGGCAGATCCTTCACGCCTTCGTCCAGATCCAGCAGGAAGTCATCGTCTGCCAACTCGACCGGCGCAGGCGCAGGGTCGGCACCGAGATCCAGATCCAGGTCGAAGTCCGACAGGTCGTCGAGGTTTTCCTTGATGTCGGTTTGCTGTTGCAGCACCGACTCGAAGCTCAGGTCGTCGTCAGTCGGGAATGCGTCCAGCTCGACCGGCGTTTCCGGCTCGACAGCCGCCACAGGTTCAACTGGCGTGATGTTGTCGAGATCGTCGAGGCTCAGGTCAAAAGCGCTGTCCAGATCGTCATCTGCCGCAGCAGAAGCAGCCGGCGCTTCAGGCTCGTCGAGCAGCAGCTCCTTGACGTATTCCGCGTCCAGTTCGGCGGCAATCGCCGCTGCCGCCAGACCGCTGGCCGCGACGACCGCCATGGCCGGGAAGCGGCTTTTCAGCTCTTCGACCTTGGCGAAGTTGTCGCCATTGGCAACCAGTTGTCGCTCCTGGCCGACGAAGGCATCGCGATCACCCTGGCGACCGTAAACCTCCATCAGCTTCAGACGCAGATCGCTGCGCTGCGGCTCCAGGCTCACGCCCTCCTCCAGCAACGCGGCGGCTTGATTCAAACGACCGCCGTCGATGTGCGACTGCGCCTTGTCCAGCACGTCGTCGGAACGCTCGGCGGCCGGCGCCACCAGCGGCGCGGCGATCGGCTCGGCCATCACGACGGGCGCAACTACAGCAGCGGCGGCAGGCGCCGCAGCTGGAGCTGGAGCTGGAGCTGGAGCTGGAGCTGGAGCCGGGGTCAGCTTGACGCTGGCGGCTGGCACCTCCAGACCTTCGAAGCTGCTTTCCGGCAGATCGAGATCCTGGGAGAAGGACTGCTCCTCCAGCGCACGTGCCATACGCAGGTGTTTTTCGGCTTCCTGTTGCGCCTTGCGGCGACGGGCCAGCAGCAACAACAGGAGCAGCAGGACCACTGCACCGCCACCGACCAGACCCAACAGGATTGGATTGGTCAGCAGTTCATTGAAGGTTTTTTCGTCATTGGCGGCCGGCGTCGTTTCAACCACAGGCTCGACAACCGGCTCGACCGGGGCCGGAGCAGCGGCCTCAGGCGCAGGTGCGACTGGCGCAACCTCTGCAGCAGTCGCCGGTGGCGTGGTTGCCAGTTCCGCAGTGATCGCAGGAACAACAGGGGCCGTTGTGGCCGGAGCCGAGCCCGAACCTTCGGCCTGCATTTTCGCCAGTTGATTGTTCTTCAGCTCGATCAGGCGTTGCAGCTTGTCCAGCTGGCTTTGCAGATCGGCCATGCGGCTTTTCAGCTCTTCGTTGTCACGACGGGTGGTGTCGAGACTTTCCTGAGTGACCGCCAGTTTGTTGCTCAGGGCCTTGGCATCGCCGGCCGGACCCTTGCCACGCGCCTTGGCGCTTTCGGCTGACACCAGGCTCAGGTTGTCCTTGGCGTTTTGCGCAGCACCGGTATTGGCGCGACCACGATTGGTCGCATCGAGCTGCTGCTGACCGGTGCCCGGCTTGGCCACATAACGACGACCCTGCCGCCAGGCTTCGTTCTGCGCCGCCACTTCGGCAATCGCTTTGGACTGCGGCAGTGCGGTGCTTTGCACCTGGTCCGGCAGACGCAGCACCTGACCGGTTTTCAGGCGGTTGATGTTGCCGCCGATGAACGCGTCCGGGTTCAGGGCCTGGATCGCCAGCATGGTCTGCTGCACCGAACCGCCGGTGCGCGCCTTCGCGGCGATTTCCCACAGGGTGTCGCGCGGCGTGGTGGTGTGGGTTGAATGCGTGGCGCCGGTGGTCGGAGCGGTGATGGTTTGCGCCGGCGCAGGCTGGGCGGCGGCATCAGCGGTCTGCGGCGAGAACTTCGATGGATCCAGCAACACGCTGTAATCACGCAGCAGACGGCCGTTCGGCCACATCACCTGCACGAGGAATTTCACCATCGGTTCCGACAGCGGTTTGCTCGAGGTAACGCGCAGCACACTTTTGCCGCTGGCGTTGAGCACCGGCGTGAACGTCAGATCATTGAGGAAGGCCTGGCGATCGACGCCAGCCTTGGCGAAATCTTCCGGCGAGGCCAGGCTCGGCACCACTTCTGCAGCGGTCAGATCCTTGACATCGAGCAGCTCGATTTCCGCCACCAGCGGCTGGTTCAGGGTCGACTTCAGGGTCAGCTCCCCGAGCCCGAGGGCATGCGCCATACCGGAGGACAGCGCCGAGGCGGCCGCTATTGCTAACACCAGTTTGCGAACTTGAACCATAGCCTCTTCCTTTGTTTGAACGTTCCTCGGCCAGCGAGAAGATGTTGATAGTCGCTGCCGTAAGGCATTGCGCGCGACGACGACAGCATGCCGCGCGCGATCATTTCTTTGATGCCCCGGAAAGTCCCGGAGGGTGTCGCGTCATCAAGCGATCTGGCCAAGCATAGCGCCCGGCTAGAATCAGTCGACAAATTGTTGCCAAGTATCTTTTACAGCAGGTCTTTTATCAACAACTCGGCGACCTGCACGGCGTTGAGGGCCGCACCTTTGCGTACGTTATCTGACGTCAGCCACAGATTAAGTTCCGACGGCTCGTCGACACCGGCGCGCACCCGCCCGACGTAGACCACGTCCTGCCCGACCGCGTCACCGACGGCGGTCGGATAATCGCCCGCCTCGACCAGCTCGATGCCGTCGGCCTCTTCAAGCGCGGCGTTGACCTTTTCCAGGTCGACCGCGCTCGCTGACTGCAAGGTCACGCTAAAGCTATCGCCAAAAAACACCGGGGCTTGAACGCAAGTTGCGGAAATCTTTAATAAAGGCTTGGCCAGCACCTGACGCAGCTCGCGCACCAGACGTTTTTCCAGCAGCGTGTGACCTTGCGCGTCGGGCGTACCGACCTGGGCCAGCAGGTTGAAAGCCATCTGCCGGTCGAAGAATGTCGGCTCCAGCGGACGCATGTTCAGCAGCTCGGCGGTCTGGCGCGCCAGTTCGGTCATGGCTTCGCGGCCCTGGGCGGAAACCGCCAGATTGGCGGTGACGTGCACATATTGCAGCTCGATCAGATCGAGCAGCGGCGCCAGCACCACGGCCAATGTGGTGGCCGACGGGCTCGGGCTGCTGACCTGGAACGGTGCTTTCAAACCGGCCAGCACCTCGGCATTGGCTTCCGGCACCACTTGCGGCGCCTGATCCGCCGGCAAGGCGCCGGACAGATCGACCAGCGAGCAACCTGCCGCGTGAGCGCGGGCGGCGTAACTCAGGGTGATGGCAGGGCCGGCGGCGAAGAACGCCAGCTTGACCTTGCTGAAATCGAACTCGTCGACTTCACGCACGCGCACGTTCTTGTTGCGAAACAGCACCGAGCTGCCGGCGGATTCGCTGCTGGCCAACAGGTGCAAGGTGCCGACCGGGAAGTCGCGCTCCTCGAGAATCTGCACGAGGGTTTCGCCGACAGTACCGGTGGCGCCGATCACGGCAATATCAAGGGTCTGGGTCATGTTGCTACCTCTGGCGAAACGGGGGGAGCGGCACTTTACCGGCAGACTGGCGCACAGGCAATTTCTGCCGGGGATTAGTGCCACCTGTACCGACCTCATCGCTGGCAAGCCAGCTCCCACAGGTTTCTATGGTGCAATAAAAACCGGGGCCGACACCAAACACTGTGGGAGCTGGCTTGCCAGCGATGGGACCAGACCAGGCACCCGAGCACAGTCAGGCATAAAAAAACCGTACCTCTCACAAGGCACGGTTTTTTTCACAGCTTCAAGCGATCAACGCTCAAGCAGGATCCGCAGCATGCGACGCAGCGGTTCGGCCGCGCCCCACAGCAGTTGGTCGCCGACGGTGAAAGCACCGACGAACTGCGACCCCATGTTCAGCTTGCGCAGACGACCGACCGGTACGTTCAGGGTGCCGGTAACTTTCGTCGGACTCAGCTCCTGCATACTGATATCGCGATTGTTCGGCACCAGCTTGACCCAAGGGTTGTGCTGACTGATCAGCCCTTCGATGTCGGCGATCGGCACGTCTTTGTTCAGCTTGATGGTCAGCGCCTGGCTGTGGCAACGCATGGCGCCGATGCGCACGCAGATACCGTCGACCGGGATCGGGCTCTTGAAGCGACCGAGGATCTTGTTGGTCTCGGCCTGGGCCTTCCACTCTTCGCGGCTCTGGCCATTCGGCAGTTCCTTGTCGATCCACGGGATCAGGCTGCCGGCCAGCGGTACGCCGAAGTTTTCGGTCGGGTACGCGTCGCTGCGCATGGCTTCGGCCACACGACGGTCGATGTCGAGGATCGCGCTGGCAGGATCGGCCAGTTGATCGGCGACAGCGGCGTGGGTCGCACCCATCTGCTTGATCAGTTCACGCATGTTCTGCGCGCCGGCACCGGACGCCGCCTGATAGGTCATGGCGCTCATCCACTCGACCAGACCGGCTTCGAACAGACCGCCCAGGCCCATCAGCATCAGGCTGACGGTGCAGTTGCCGCCGATGTAGTTCTTGGTGCCCGCGTCAAGCTGCTGGTCGATGACCTTGCGGTTGACCGGATCGAGGATGATGACGGCGTCGTCATTCATCCGCAGGCTCGAGGCCGCGTCGATCCAGTAACCCTGCCAGCCGGCTTCGCGCAGCTTCGGGAACACTTCGCTGGTGTAGTCGCCGCCCTGGCAGGTCAGGATCACGTCGAGGGTCTTCAGCTCTTCAATGCTGTAAGCGTCCTTGAGCGGAGCAATGTCCTTGCCCACGGACGGGCCTTGGCCACCGACATTGGAAGTGGTGAAAAACACCGGCTCGATAAGATCGAAATCCTGCTCTTCCAGCATCCGCTGCATGAGCACGGAACCGACCATGCCGCGCCAACCGATCAGACCTACACGTTTCATCGCAACTACACCTTCTTGAAAAGTGGGCCGCTGCTTTGTATTGAATTTCGCAGCGGGCCCGAGAGATTACAGATTCCGCAGCGCGGCGACTACTGCGTCACCCATTTCCTGCGTACCGACTTTAGTGCAACCGGTCGAAAAGATGTCGCCGGTGCGCAGACCCTGATCCAGCACCACGCTGACCGCTTTCTCGATGGCATCCGCCGCGTCCTGCAGATTGAAGCTGTAACGCAGCATCATCGACACCGAGAGAATGGTCGCCAGCGGGTTGGCGATGCCTTTGCCCGCGATGTCCGGTGCCGAACCGTGGCAAGGCTCGTACATGCCCTTATTGTTGGCGTCCAGCGAGGCCGACGGCAGCATGCCGATGGAGCCGGTGAGCATCGACGCTTCGTCGGACAGAATGTCGCCGAACATGTTGTCGGTGACGATCACGTCGAACTGCTTCGGTGCACGCACCAGTTGCATGGCGGCGTTGTCGACGTACATGTGGCTCAGTTCGACGTCCGGGTAATCCTTGGCGACCTGCTCGACCACTTCACGCCACAGTTGGCTGGACGCCAGCACGTTGGCCTTGTCCACCGAGCACAGTTTCTTGCCACGCACGCGGGCCATGTCGAAACCGACACGGGCGATGCGGCGGATTTCACTCTCACTGTACGGCAGGGTGTCGTAGGACTGGCGCTCGCCGTTTTCCAGGGTACGGGTGCCACGCGGCGCGCCGAAGTAGATGCCGCCGGTCAGCTCACGGACGATCAGGATATCCAGGCCGGCAACGATTTCCGGCTTCAGGCTCGAAGCCTCGGCCAGTTGCGGGTACAGGATCGCCGGACGCAGGTTGCCGAACAGGCCCAGTTGCGCACGGATTTTCAGCAGGCCGCGCTCAGGGCGGATGTCACGCTCGATGGTGTCCCATTTCGGGCCGCCCACGGCGCCCAGCAGCACAGCGTCGGCAGCGCGGGCACGATCGAGGGTTTCGTCGGCCAGCGGCACGCCGTGCTTGTCGATGGCGGCGCCACCGATCACGTCATGGCTCAGCTCGAAGCCCAGGCTGTACTTGTCGTTGGCCAGCTCCAGCACCTTGACCGCTTCGGCCATGATTTCCGGACCAATACCGTCGCCTGGGAGAATCAGAATCTGCTTGCTCATGCTTTCCTCGTGTCTTCAGTCGGTGCGCCATCGACTGGCGCGCCCGGAAAAATACTTATCGTTTCAGGATTACTTTTCAGCCCAGAGCACCAGTACATCTGTACTGAACGAACCATCGGCCTCAATCTCAAAATATTCGCGCACTTCGTTGCCCATTGATTGCTGCAACTGGCGGATCGCGGCGCGCATCACCTCAGGCGTGCGCATCCGTTCGACCCAGCTGTTGTACTCCAGACGCAGGCGCTGACGCGTGGTGCTGCGGGTGTGCAGCCCGGCCTCGCTGACCTGGCGCAACCACTCACCGGCGGAATAATCGCGCACATGGCTGGTGTCGCGCAGCACTTCGACGCTCTGCAAATAGGTGTCGAACAGCGGACTGCCCGGCGACAGCACATCGATGAACGCCGCCACGCCACCTGGTTTCAGCACCCGGCGCACTTCGCGCAAGGCCACGCCGAGATCGCTCCAATGGTGCGCCGAATAGCGGCTGAACACGAAGTCGAATTCGCCATCGGCAAACGGCAGACGCTCGGCGGCGCCGTTGACCGTGGACACGTTGCTCAAGCCGCGATCAACGGCAGCGGCGGCCACCACGTCGAGCATCTGCTGCGACAAGTCGTAGGCCACCACTTCTTTCACCAACGGGGCGACGTGAAAACTCACGTGCCCGGCGCCACAACCCAGATCCAGTACCCGTGCCTCGCCCTGCCCCGCCAGCTCAGCCTGCAGCAGCGCAAATTCAGTGCCTTGAGCGTGAACGGCGCTGCTCAGGTAGGCGGCGGCCTGTTCACCGAATTGCTTTTGTACAACCTGACTGTGGGCGGTGCTGGTCATGGGGACTTCCCTTTGATCTTGGGTTGCTTGATCCGGCCTCATCGCTGGCAAGCCAGCTCCCACAGGTTTGATGAACACCGCAAACATTGTGGGAGCTGGCTTGCCAGCGATGGGGCCGGACCTGACTACATCAATCTCGAATCAATCACGCGTCGCGGAACAACCAAGGCTGGCTCGCGCGATGTTTGGCTTCGAATGCGGCAATCGCATCGCCGTCCTGCAGGGTGAGGCCGATGTCGTCCAGGCCGTTGAGCAGGCAGTGTTTGCGGAAGGCGTCGATCTCGAAGCGATAGACCTTGCCGTTCGGGCTGGTCACGGTCTGCTCGTGCAGATCGATCTGCAACTGATAGCCCGGCGCGGCCTCGACCTGCTTGAACAGCTCGTCGACTTCGGCGTCGCTCAGGATGATCGGCAGCAAACCGTTCTTGAAGCTGTTGTTGAAGAAGATATCGGCATAGCTCGGCGCGATGATGCTGCGGAAACCGTACTCTTCCAGCGCCCACGGCGCGTGTTCACGGCTGGAGCCACAACCGAAGTTCTCGCGGGCCAACAACACGCTGGCGCCTTGATAACGCTCGGCGTTGAGCACGAATTCCTTGTTCAGCGGACGTTTGGAGTTGTCCTGATACGGCTGACCCACATCGAGGTAACGCCACTCGTCGAACAGGTTCGGGCCGAAACCGGTGCGTTTGATCGATTTCAGAAACTGCTTCGGAATGATCTGGTCGGTGTCGACGTTGGCACGATCCAGAGGCGCAACGAGACCAGTGTGCTGGGTAAAAGCTTTCATGCTGCGCTCCTTTAGATCAATTCACGAACGTCGATGAAACGACCGTTCACCGCCGCCGCAGCGGCCATGGCCGGGCTGACGAGGTGGGTACGGCCACCGGCGCCCTGACGGCCTTCGAAGTTACGGTTGGACGTCGAGGCGCAATGCTCGCCGGACTCCAGACGGTCCGGGTTCATCGCCAGGCACATCGAGCAACCCGGCTCGCGCCATTCGAAACCGGCTTCGAGGAAGATCTTGTCCAGACCTTCGGCCTCGGCCTGAGCCTTCACCAGACCCGAACCCGGCACCACGATGGCCTGCTTGATGGTCGACGCAACCTTGCGACCCTTGGCGATCACCGCCGCAGCACGCAAGTCTTCGATCCGCGAGTTGGTGCAGGAGCCGATAAATACGCGGTCGAGCTGAATGTCGGTGATCGCCTGATTGGCGGTCAAACCCATGTATTTCAAGGCGCGGACGATCGAGTCGCGTTTGACCAGGTCCATTTCCTTGGCCGGGTCCGGCACGTTCTGATCAACGGCCAAGACCATTTCCGGCGAAGTGCCCCAGCTGACCTGCGGCTTGATCTGCGTGGCGTCGAGCTCGACCACGGTGTCGAAATGCGCATCGGCGTCGGACACCAGGTCTTTCCAGGACTCGACCGCCAGATCCCACTCGGCACCTTTCGGTGCGAACGGACGACCCTTGACGTAATCCACAGTCTTCTGGTCCGCCGCCACCAGGCCCACGCGGGCACCCGCTTCGATGGACATGTTGCAGATGGTCATGCGGCCTTCGATCGACAGATCGCGGATCGCGCTGCCGGCGAATTCGATGGCATGGCCGTTACCGCCGGCAGTGCCGATCTTGCCGATCACCGCGAGGACGATATCCTTGGCGGTCACGCCGAACGGCAACTGGCCTTCGACGCGCACCAGCATGTTCTTCATTTTCTTGGCGACCAGGCACTGGGTGGCGAGCACGTGCTCGACCTCGGAAGTGCCGATACCGTGGGCCAAGGCGCCGAACGCGCCGTGGGTCGAGGTGTGCGAGTCGCCGCAAACCACGGTCATGCCCGGCAAGGTCGCACCCTGCTCCGGGCTGATCACGTGAACGATGCCCTGGCGCACGTCGTTCATCTTGAATTCGACGATGCCGTATTCATCGCAGTTGTCGTCGAGGGTCTGGACCTGCAAACGCGAGACCTGGTCGGCAATGGCTTCGATGCCGCCCTTGCGCTCCGGGGTGGTCGGTACGTTGTGGTCCGGGGTGGCGATGTTGGCATCGATGCGCCACGGCTTGCGCCCGGCCAGACGCAGGCCTTCAAAGGCTTGCGGCGAGGTCACTTCGTGAATGATGTGACGATCGATATAGATCAGCGCCGAGCCATCGTCGCGCTGCTTGACCAAATGCGAATCCCAGAGCTTGTCGTAGAGCGTTTTGCCGGCCATCAGACGGTTCCTCATCAGCTTGTTTCTATGCCCTGGGCTTATCAATAACCCTTTGGCTTGTGAGGCCGATCCTATGGGGTTAGATTAAATAACTCAAATTCATATTTTTTATGCTTTGGATAACCAACTGGAATACGAACATGGACCTGGCCAACCTCAATGCTTTTATCGCGATTGCCGAGACGGGAAGCTTCTCCGGCGCCGGTGAACGGCTGCACCTGACGCAACCGGCGATCAGCAAACGTATCGCCGGGCTGGAGCAGCAATTGAATGTGCGGCTGTTCGACCGGCTGGGTCGTGAAGTGGGTCTGACCGAGGCCGGCCGGGCCCTGCTGCCACGGGCCTACCAGATTCTCAACGTACTCGATGACACCCGTCGCGCCCTGACCAACCTGACCGGTGAAGTCACCGGTCGCCTGACCCTGGCCACCAGTCACCACATCGGCCTGCACCGTCTGCCGCCCTTATTGAGGGAATACACCCGCCGTTACCCACAGGTGGCGCTGGATATTCAGTTCCTCGATTCGGAAGTGGCCTACGAGGAAATTCTCCACGGCCGCGCGGAACTGGCAGTCATCACCCTTGCGCCGGAGCCGCACACCCTGGTCAAGGCCACCCCGGTGTGGGATGACCCGCTGGATTTCGTGGTCGCCCCGGAACATTCATTGATCAGCAACGGCGCCGTCACATTGGCGGACATTGCCGGCCATCCGGCGGTTTTCCCCGGCGGCAACACCTTTACCCACCATATTGTCCAACGGCTGTTCGAGGCTCAGGGGCTGACGCCGAACATCGCCATGAGCACCAACTACCTGGAAACCATCAAGATGATGGTGTCGATCGGCCTGGCCTGGAGCGTTTTGCCGCGCACGATGCTCGATGAGCAGGTGGCGCGCATACCTTTACCGGGCATACAGCTCAGTCGCCAGCTAGGCTATATCCTGCACACTGAAAGGACGCTGTCGAATGCTGCACGGGCGTTTATGGCCCTGCTGGACGCTCAAATCGATCTGCCAGGGACTCTCGGCTAACTTGTGCTACTCCTATAGAGCTGCCGCCCCTGTGCCAAACGCCCAAATCAGCTCAAGGCCCCTTAACAATGCCGAAATCTGTTGACCGTATTCCGCCGATGCCGCGTATTCAGGCCATTGATCCACGGCGATCCGAGCAGAGCTGGGAGAGTGCGCCGCAATTGCTCGCGGCGCTCAACGGTGCCCGCCTCGGCGCCTGGTATTGGGACATCGAGCGCGGGCAGATCAGCTGGTCGCGCGGCACTCAGGCCTTGTTCGGCTTCGACCCGCGGCAACCGCTGCCCGAAGACCTGGAATACCTTGACCTGCTGCCGCCGGAAGACCGGGCGAAAACCATCCGCGCCTTCCACGCGGTGATTGCCGGTGCGCCGCTGGAACAGGCAATGCACCACCGCATCCGCTGGCCCGACGGCAGCCTGCACTGGCTGGAGATCAACGGCAGCCTGCTCCCCGACAAACACGGTCGCCCCCGAATGATCGGGGTGATCCGCGAAATCACCCACCAGCGGCAACGGGAACAGGCGCTCAGCAGTTCGGAGAAACGTTTTGCGACACTGTTTCATCTGTGCCCGAACATGGTGCTGCTGACCCGTCAGGAAGACGGCCTGATCAGCGAGGCCAACCAGTATTTCGAAAGCCTGTTCGGCTGGCCGGTACAAAGCGCCATCGGGCGCACCACCCTGGAACTGGGCCTGTGGGTGCATCCCGAGCAACGGGCGGAGCTGGTCAAGAAGACCAAGGCCAAGGGCGAACTGGTCAGCATGGAGGTGCAGTTTCGCGCCAGCAATGGCCAGATCCACGACGGCATCCTCAGTGCGCAAAAGGTCGAACTTGAAGGCCAGCCTTACCTGCTCAGCACTTTTCTCGACACTACCGAACGAAAAGCCGCCGAACATGCCCTGAAAGACAGCCAGGAACGCCTCGACCTGGCGCTGGATTCGGCGCAACTCGGCACCTGGGACTGGCACATTCCCAGCGGCATGCTCTACGGTTCGGCCCGCGCTGCGCAATTACACGGCCTGGAGCCGAAACCGTTCCATGAATCGTTCGAAGAGTTTTTCGAGGGCGTACCCGGCGAAGAGCGCGACAGCATGCGCGACGCCTATCGCAGCCTGCGCGAAGGCCCGGCGGGCAATTATCAGCTGACTTACCGCGTGCAATTGCCGGACGGCAGCTCGCGCTATCTGGAAAGCCGCGCCCGCCTCTATCGCGACGACAACGGCGTACCGCTGCGGATGGCCGGCACCCTGCTGGACATCACCGATCAGGTCGAGCGCGAGCAACGGCTGGTGGCTTCGGAAGAGAAATTCGCCACGCTGTTCCAGGTCAGCCCCGATCCAATCTGCGTGACCCGCCAGGAAACCGGGGAATTCATCGAGATCAACTCCAGTTTCTCCCAGACTTTCGGCTGGAGCGCCGCTGATGTGATCGGCCATACCGCCGAAGAAATCGGCCTGTGGGACGCCTCGGCGAAAAGCCTGCAACGCATCGAACGGGTGATCCGCGAACAGGGCCTGAGCAATGTCGCGATCATCGTCCAGCACAAGGACGGCCAGTCGCTGACCTGCGTGATTTCCAGCCGTCAGATCAGCGTCGGCAACCAGCCGTGCATCGTTACCACGCTGCGCGACATCACCCAGCAACAACGCTCGGAAGCGGCGCTCAAGGCCAGCGAAGAGAAATTCGCCAAGGCGTTCCACTCCAGTCCCGACGCCATCACCATCACCGAGCGCGACACCGGACGCTATCTGGAGGTCAACGACGGTTTCTGCCGCCTCACCGGCTACCGCGCCGACGAAGTGGTGGGCAAAACCGTGTACCAGGTCGGCATCTGGGCCGAGGAAAAACAGCGCTCGGCACTGCTGGCCGAACTGCAGATCAAGGGCCGCGTACACCATCAGGAAATGCTCGGGCGCAACAAGCGCGGCGAGATCCTGACGGTGGAAGTCTCGGTCGAACCGATCACTCTCAACGAAACCGCCTGCCTGTTGCTCACGGCCCGGGACGTCAGCCTGCTGAAGAACGCCGAGGCGCAGATCCGCCATCTGGCCTATCACGACCCGCTGACCAACCTGCCCAACCGCGCGCTGCTGATGGATCGCCTGAGCCAGCAAATCGCCCTGCTCAAGCGCCACAACCTGCGCGGCGCACTGCTGTTTCTCGATCTGGATCACTTCAAGCACATCAACGACTCGCTGGGGCATCCGGTCGGCGACACGGTGCTGAAAATCATCACCGCACGACTTGAGGCCAGCGTGCGCATGGAAGACACCGTGGCGCGGCTCGGTGGCGATGAATTCGTGGTGTTGCTCAGCGGTCTGGAGGGCACGCGCAATGAAGTCAGTGCCCAGGTGCGCGAGCTGGCCGACACCATTCGCGAGTTGCTGTCGGAGCCGATGTTCCTCGACGGCCAGCGCCTGCAAGTGACGCCGAGCATCGGCGTGGCGCTGATTCCCGATCACGGCTCGACCCCGACCGACCTGCTCAAACGCGCCGACATTGCGCTGTACCGGGCCAAGGATTCCGGGCGCAACACCACGCAGATGTATCACAACACCATGCAGAAAGCGGCCAGCGAACGGCTGCGCATGGAGACCGACCTGCGCCTGGCGCTGTCACGGGGCGAATTCGACGTGCATTACCAACCGCAGATCGACGCCCGGGACAATCGCATCATCGGCGCCGAAGCCCTGGTGCGCTGGAATCACCCGGAACTCGGCGCGCAATCACCCACCGAATTCATCAAGGTGCTGGAAGACAGCGGGCTGATTCTGGAGGTCGGCACCTGGATCCTCGACGAGGCGTGCGAAGCCTTCAAGCAGTTGATCGCCGAAAAGCTGATCGATCCCCTGGCCTTCAGTCTGTGCGTCAACATCAGCCCCCGGCAGTTCCGCCAGAACGACTTCGTCGAGCGCATCGAACACAGCATGAGCAGCCACGGCCTGCCCTGCTCGTTGCTGAAACTGGAGATTACCGAAGGCATCGTCATTCAGAACCTGGAAGACACCATCAGCAAGATGCGTCGTCTGAAAAAACTCGGCGTGAGTTTTGCCATGGACGATTTCGGCACCGGCTATTCATCGTTGACCTATCTGAAGCGATTGCCGGTGGACACGCTGAAGATCGATCAGTCGTTTATCCGCGACGCCACCAGCGATCCCAACGACGCCGAAATCATCCGCGCCATCGTCGCCATGGCCCGCAGCCTGGAATTGGAGGTGATCGCCGAAGGCGTGGAAACCCCGGAACAGCTGGCCTTCCTGCAGGGGTTGGGCTGCCATTTGTATCAGGGTTATCTGCACAGCCGGCCGTTGCCGCTGGAGGGGTTGAAGGGATTGCTGGAATGACCCGACACCTGCGATTGCTTGTCGCAAGTATTGACCCAGGCCGGTAATTGCCAGGGTTGGCGGCAACCTGTAGGGTCGCGTTTTTTCGCGCTGTTTCGAGATCGATCATGCAGGATGCAACCCTCCCCCGCCCGGCCCTGCTGGGCATTGACCTTGGCACCACCAACAGTTTGATCGCCGTGTGGCAGGACGGTCAGGCCCGATTGATTCCCAACGCCCTCGGCGACGTACTGACCCCGTCGGTGGTCAGCCTCGATGAAGACGAGACCATTCTGGTCGGCAAAGCCGCACGCGCACGCCTCACGACCCACCCGGAACGCACGGCCGCCGCGTTCAAGCGATTCATGGGCAGCGACCGGCAGATTGAACTCGGCACCAAAACCTTCAGCCCGGAAGAATTGTCGGCACTGGTGCTGGGCTCACTCAAGCAGGACGCCGAAGCCTTTCTCGGTCATCCGGTTTCTGAAGCGGTGATTTCCGTGCCGGCGTATTTCAGTGACGAGCAACGCAAACGCACGCTGTTCGCCGCCGAACTGGCGGGCCTGAAGGTTTCCCGACTGATCAACGAGCCGACCGCCGCTGCAATGGCGTACGGGCTGCACGAGCAAAAATTCGAACGCACGCTGATCTTCGATCTGGGCGGCGGGACGTTCGATGTCACGGTGCTGGAATATGCGTTGCCGCTGATTGAAGTGCATGCGTCCACCGGTGACAACTTTTTGGGTGGGGAGGACTTTACCGCTGCACTGCTGAACGCCTGTCTGAAAAGCTGGCAACTGGCCCCGTCGATGATTGATCCGCAAGGCATGGCCAGCCTGGGCGATGCCCTGGAACAACTCAAATGCAAACTCGGCGAAGGACCTCAATCGCTGAGCTGGCGCCATGCCGACGAACTGTACGAATGGTCGCTGGATGAAGCCGCTGCCGTGAAGATCTGGGAACCGTTGCTGGCACGATTGCGCGCGCCGATCGAACAGGCCCTGCGCGATGCGCGCCTGAAACCACGGGATCTCGACAGTCTGGTGCTGGTCGGTGGGGCAACGCGGATGCCTGCGGTACAACAGTTGGTCGCCACACTGTTCGGACGCCTGCCCTACCGGCATCTTGATCCCGACACCCTCGTTGCACTGGGTGCGGCCACGCAAGCGGCCTGCAAGGCGCGCGATGGTGCGATCGAAGAACTGATTCTGACCGATGTCTGCCCGTATACGCTGGGCATCGCAACCATGCGTGACAAAGGCATCGACGGCGCCTTTTCACCGATCATCGAACGCAACACCATCATCCCGACGTCACGGGTCGAGCGCTACCACACAACCCATCCCCGGCAGGAGCTGCTGCGCATTGCCGTTTATCAGGGTGAGCGGCCGTGGGTACGTGACAACATCCTCATTGACGCTTTCGATGTCACCTTGACGCCCACCGATAACATTCAGGAGTTGGACGTACGCTTCAGTTACGACATCAACGGTTTACTCGAGGTCGACGTCACGCTGCTAGAGACCGGCGAACGCCACAGCCACAGCATCGATCGCAGCCCCACCGGGCTGGATGAACAAGCACGCATAGACAGCCATAACCGTCTGTCGACTCTGAAGGTCCATCCACGCGACGCATTGCCCAACCGCACACTGCTGGCCCGTCTGGAGCGGGCATGGATGCAAAGTCTGGGCACGCAGCGCGAACACATTGCCGAGTGGCTGCACAACTTCACCACGGTACTCGGCGGACAGCAGCCGGCCGAGATCGCCAGCCACCGCTCAGAGCTCAACAAGGCGCTGGATCAACTGCGCCTCTAACCGTTGAGTCGCCGCAGAGCAGCCTGCAGACCACCGGACAGCATCTCGCCACCGCCGCTGTCCGGTGGCACCCCGTACCGGTTGGGCAACTTGTCACCGGGAAAGCCGAACAGCAGCAGCGGCAGAAACGGCAAGACCGGCGACACGGCCATGAATATCAGCAATGTGGGCAGGCCTCGTCCCATATCATGCAAACGGCGCAGAGTGGCACCGAATAACAGCAGAACACCCAGTAACAGGATCAGAATGCCAAAGAATGTGGTACCGCTGATCAATCCTGCCACCGGCGTAATCACCACACACCCCAGGACCTGGGCGATAAAAGCCTTGCGCCCCAGCCGCGACCCCAGGCGCCAGATCGCCCCTGCCGGCACCGGCTGAATATCACTTTTGGCCAACATCAAACGCTCCGACCAGGACAGCAAGGCACACAGCGCCAGGCGCAAGCCGATACTGTTCTTCACGTCATCCTTGCCCTGCTGCAATTGGCGCAGCACTCGCGTTTTCGGCACTCCGGCAGCGCCATAGCGAACCATGGCCTTGAGCGAATCGAGGGCCTCGTATGCCAACAGTTTGTCGACCCCAAAATCCGTCAACACCTTGCGCGGCGGCCACACCGGCTCGCCCTTGATCAAGCCGTCACGAAACCCTTCGAACCAGTCATCCTCGCAACTGACTGCCGCGATGGACTGCAGCAAGGCACGATGCTGCTCGGCGCTCAGGCTCGGGTCGTGATAGAGCACGCCCCAGAACATCAACAGCCCCAACAGATCGTCGCCACACGCAGCGCGGTCGCTCTCGATGCAGGTGTAAAGCAGGGTATTGGCAGGCAATCGGGCGCTGTCGAGTGCCTGCTGCACGCTGAACAATTGCTGCACCAACAAGCCGTGCACCGGATCATTGCCTTGCAGCCAGCCCAGTAAACCGTCGCAATTGCCTTGCTCGCGTTGCAACCGCCGCAACAGTGGCTGCAGTCGACTCAAAGGATGAGCCGGACTGAACGGCAGACGCTCCAGGCACTGCCCATCGATCATTGGCAGCCAGCGCTCCGGCTGATCCAGCAACGCCAGCAAAAACACGGTTTGAGCGTGCCACTCCCAGGCAGCCTCGCCCAGCCCGACCGGCGGCAACCCTATCCCGCGACGGCTCAACTGAAGGAGCAGATCGAGCTCGGACAAATCACAGTCGTCTTTGACGGCGCCCAATTTGAATGCTTCGGCGATGCGCTCCAGGGCGGTGTCACTGTAGGGCCGCAAGCGACGCAGCCACAGGCGACAGACCTTGTGCAGCTCGCCTGTTGTCAGTGCCTGCGGCAATTGCTGCGATATTGAATCCGCTTCGCTGAATACGCTCATAGCCTGCGCAATCGGCGCATTCTCCAACCAGCGCAGATGTTGTCCGGCCTGAACTTTGAACCCGCTCAACACCAGGCATTCAAGCGCATCGACCGGGAGCGGCTGATCCAGAATCCGCTGCAGCAAGACCGCATCACCGCGATGCAGCGCCCAGGCATGCCGGTACAGTTGCAGCAGCCTGCTGTCGGCATTCTCACCCAGCAGTTGGGCAAGCAACGGGAGCTCATCGCCTGTCATGCGCCAATCGACAAAACTTTGCGCCAGGCTATCGAGCTTCAACCGTCCAACACCCAACCAACGGTTCAGCGTCTCGGGGCGTTGTGACGGACTGCCGTATACCTGCGCGTCATCCCCGAGATCCGCAGGCCACTCGGAGAAATCGCCCAGACAATCGAACGCCTGAATCAGCAGAGGCAGAAAAGTCGGTTGCCGCTTGGCGCACAATTCCAGCAGACGACTTTCGGCCATCGGATGGCGGAACTCGTTCCACAGTCGGATCCAGCACGGCAATGCCTGATCGTCCCGCCCCAGCAGACTGCTCTGACACGCCAACAGGTAAAGCCAGTCCACGTCATCCGGTGCTTCCAGCTGTTTTTCGACACAGCACTGCAAAAATATCGGTGCACCGATGCCCGCTTGGGTGAACTGCACCAGTAAACGTTTCATGAACACAGCATCATCCGGCAACGGCAGACACGTGTGCTGGCTGGCGAAGTCGGCGAATTCATGGAGTGGACGCTGGGTGAAAATAAAGTCGAGGCTGCGTGCGTACCAGAGTGTTTCGGTCTGCGCAGCCTCTGACCAAGCGCTCATCAGATCGGTATCGAACGGGTCAGGCGTTTCAATTCGTTGCAGAAAGGCTTCAACCCGCTGTGCGTCTTCGAATTCCAGATCCAGCAACTGCTGATCCCAGGCCATTCGCCTGGCCAACAGATTCGCGCAGCGGTAGGACAGCGGACCGGCGTCGGCCAGCCGGTGGTAGAGCCCCCAACTGAGTTCATCAAGCTGTTCCAGCGACAGCTCATCAAGCGCCCGGACAAATGCCTGCCATGCCACGACATTGAACCGCCGCGCGGGATCGTCAAGTAATTCGCAGAAATCCACGAACGCCTGCGGGACCTCGACAACCTCCTGCCCTGACTCTTCAGTTTCTTCCTCGGGCGCTTCTTCCTCGCCTTCCCGCGCCAGACGCAACGCGTTTTCGTAGGCCATACGCAGCGCCTGAAAACCTTCCGGATCGGTTTCCGGATGATGCGACGGCAATCGTGCGCGGTAGGCATCGCGAATCAGGGTTTCGTCGGAGGTGGGCTCGATGCCCAGGCGAATCCAGCAACTCATGACCAGTCGAACTCCTTGAGCGATGCCGGACGGGGTAACGAATCAATTTCCATGTGCCAGGGCAGGTCGGCCAGAAAGTGCGGGATGTTCTGGGCGAGGCCGCGGGTGATCCGCAGGTTATGAGCACTGTCCCCCTGCCGCTCCAACTCCCAGGCTAACTCGTCGTCGCTTGTGTTCAGGCAGCACCAAAAGCTGCGACCCACAACAAAGCCATTGAAGTAGGACATCCAGTTACCGTAGTGAAACTGCGCCCTGACGGCCAAACGACTGTGCAGCCAGTTGCTTTCGGCCAGATCAATCCACTGATTGCGCACTGCGCAACGCAAGAGAAACCCCATCCGCCCGTAATCCCAGGACAAGATCCCTCCTGGACCACAACCGCCAAAAGTGCGACTGGCAAACTCATGCAGAACACGCTCGCGAGGGCTCAGCTCTTCGAGCAGGCGTTGCCATTCATTCGGCAGACAACGTTGCCACGCCGAATAGGCGCCACTCAGGTGCTTGGCATGTCCGTCGTCCGTCATCCATTGAAGCATGTCGAACAATTGTCGCCGGTCATCGATTCCCCAGCTGCCTTTCAGATCGATGTAGCGGTCGTCGCAGAAGGCAGGGTCGTCATACCCGGCGCCGGTGTTGAGCGCTGCCATTGGCGCAGAAAGGGCGCACAGCCAGCGCTGTTGAATATCGTCCATGAAAAAAGGCTCCAGGCCGACCGCTAAGGATGGGGTCGGCTAAACTGCGGCGGATTGTAGAGAAACCGCCGCTGGGGGCAAAGTCGAACAGCCATTTTTCTACGCCCACAAAAAAGGCCCCGACGTATCGGGGCCTTCATTCAGCGGCTTATCGCCCGTTCAGACGATTTGTTTCTGCAAGTGACTCAGTGTTGCAGAGCCGGCTGCGCCCCGTTGATCGGGATGCGCTTGGCTTTCGCCTCTTCCGGAATCACGCGCAACAGGTCGATGCTCAACAGACCGTTGCTCAAGCCGGCGGCCTTGATCTCGATGTGATCGGCCAGGCGGAAGGACAGCTTGAATGCACGCTGGGCAATGCCCTGGTGCAGGAACGTGACGCCTTCGTTGGCATCGCGCTTGCCGCCACTGATGGTCAGCACGCCTTTTTCGACTTGCAGTTCCAGGTCTTCTTCCTGGAAACCGGCCGCCGCCACGACGATGCGGTATTGATCGTCACCGTGTTTTTCCACGTTGTAAGGCGGATAGGTGCTGCCTGGCTCGTTGCGCAGGGCGGTTTCGAACAGGTCGTTGAAACGGTCGAAACCTACCGAGGAACGGAACAGTGGTGCGAGAGAAAATGCAGTACTCATGATTCAAATCTCCTGAAAACAATCAGCAAGTTTTTTTGTCTCCGCGACCCGAATTCGGCATCGCGTAACCCTTAGATAGGGACCTGCGTTTTGTTTTCAAGAGATCGTTTGAAGATTTTTTTCAGGCGGCTTCGGCGACCGGCAAACCCAGCAAACGCGAGACCTGATCCGGCTCGGTCTCCCGGCGCAGCACGGTGAAAAGCTCGACGGCTTCGGGATAATTGCGGGTCAGCATGGCCAGCCATTGCTTCAAACGGCCCGGCGATTGGCGCGCGGTCATTTGCGCTTTGGCTTGCAGCCAGAAGTCCTGAATCAGTGGCATCAGCTCGGCCCAGGTCATCTCGACGACGTCCTCGCCTGCACGGGCGGCGGCGATCTGACGGGCCAGGTCCGGGCGCGACACCAGACCGCGACCGAGCATGATGTCTTCGACGCCGCTGATTTCCCGGCAGCGTTGCCAGTCCTCGACGCTCCAGATGTCGCCGTTGGCAAATACCGGCACCTTGACCACATCTTGTACGCGCGGGATCCACTCCCAATGGGCCGGTGGCTTATAGCCGTCGACCTTGGTCCGGGCGTGAACCACGATGTGCTCGGCACCGCCCTCGGCCAGCGCCGTGGCGCAGACCAGCGAGCCGTCCGGGCTGTCGAAACCCAGGCGCATCTTGGCGGTAACCGGAATGTGTGCGGGTACGGCGCGACGCACGTGTTCGACAATCTGGTTGAGCAGTTCCGGCTCCTTGAGCAGTACCGCACCGCCACGGGACTTGTTGACGGTCTTGGCCGGGCAACCGAAGTTCAGGTCGATCACTTCGGAGCCCAGCTCGCAGGCCAGCGCCGCGTTTTCCGCCAGGCACACCGGATCGGAACCCAGCAACTGCACGCGCAGTGGCACGCCGGACGCCGTGCGCGCACCGTTGAGCAGTTCAGGGCCGAACTTGTGGAAATAGGCCGGAGTCAGCAACTGGTCGTTGACCCGGATGAATTCGGTCACGCACCAATCAATACCGCCGACACGGGTCAGGACATCGCGCAGGATGTCGTCGACCAACCCTTCCATCGGCGCCAGAGCAATTTGCATGGGAAACACACACTCAAGGAAAAACGTGCGGCAGTTTACTGGGTTTCGCGGGTTAAACCCATGTCCGCCGTCTGTATGGCCGGGCCATAGCCTTCGATGAATTCGGCGGGCATGCGCTTGGGCCGGCCGGTGGACAGCTCAATGCAGACGAAGGTGGTCTGGGCGCGCAGCAGCGTGGCGTTGTCGCTGGGGCGGATCAGTTGGAAGTGACGGGTCATTTTCAGGCGCTGGTCCCAATCAACGATCCAGGTCGCCAATTGCAGCTCGTCGCCTTCGTAGGCGGCGGCCAGGTAATCGATTTCGTGGCGTACAACGGCCATTGCCCGATCCAGCCGCCGGTACTCGACCAGATCCAGGCCCAGGCGCTGTGAGTGGCGCCAGGCGCAGCGCTCGAGCCAGGTCACATAGACCGCGTTGTTGGCGTGGCCCAGCCCGTCGATGTCCTCGGCGCCCACTTGCAGATCAATGGTAAACGGCGTTGCCCGATCCCAGCCCATGCCCTACTCCCGGTCAAATGATTCAACCGGGGCAGTGTAACGGATGACTAGGCCGATTGCCGCGCCTGAAGGCTGCGCCCGGCCAGCAGTGATAACACGCCATCAATCACCCGAGGGTCGGCCAGTACGCGTTGATGGCCGCCGGCCTCCAGGCGCAGCAAGCGACTGTCGAACCAGGATTCGTGGATCAATTGGGATTCCTTGACCGAAACGAAGGTGTCGTCCTCGGCATGCACGATCAGGCCTGGCATATCCAGTTGATAGTGGGCGACATCGAGGGTGGCGGCGCGCATGCCGACGTCCTGTTCAACCTCGCGAATGAACGCGGAACGAGCTCTGGGCGGCATGCCGACGTAGCGGGCAAATCCGCGCAACACCCCGAAAATTCGCGCTGGAGCGGCGATGCTCACCAGGGTTTCGGTGCGCAAGCCCAATTGCACCGCGAGCATGGCACTGGCACCGCCCATGGAATGGCCGATGACCGCTTGCAACGGCGGCAATTCGGCCGCGGCCTCAAGCATCGCACGGGCGAACAGCACCACATTGGCTTCGCGCCCCGGCGAGCGACCGTGGGCCGGACCATCCAGCGCGACAACCGTGTAGCCCGCGTCGACCAGCGCCGTGATCAACGCGGCAAACTGGGTGGGCCGCCCTTCCCAGCCGTGCATCAGCAAGACAGTCGGGCCTTGCCCCCAACGCAGGGCCGAAAGACCGAAACGCAAGGTGATGCGTTCGGATCTCGCCAGCAGCGGCAACTCCCAATCCCGCGGTGTATTCGCGCGAGGCGTCATGAACGCCAGCCGCATTTTGCTCGCCACCAGTTTCGGTGCGAACCAGCCCAAGGTGCCATTAACGCCGCGAACCCACTTCAACGTGCTCATCGCTCTCTCCTCGGGCTTGTAGCCTTCAGGTCAACGCACCGCCGACTTGGCAGCGCGCAGCAATCGATCGGATAAATCCCCAGGGCCCAACGCCCTGGCGAGCGCCAGGCCACCCACCATCAAGGCCACGTCGGCCAACGCTTTGTCGGTGTCTTCCGGCGTTGCGGCCAACTGCGCAATCATCAATTCCAAGTGTTCGTTCAACGCGATCCGGAACGCCTCTGGCAAACGGCCCAACTCGCCGATGGAGGCTGGAATCGGGCACGCCGAATCGCTGGAATCACGATGCTTGCGCGACAGGTAGAACGCAGCCACCAGCGCGCGCCGCTCTTCACCTGTCAGCTCGCTGTCCATTTCGGCAATCAGGTCGCGACGGCGACCGAGCAATTGCTTGAACGCCTCAAGCATCATTGCGTCCTTGCTTTCGAAGTGGGCGTAGAAGCCACCGACGGTCAGGCCGGCCGCCCCCATCACTTCACCCACGCTCGGTTCAGCCGGGCCGCGCTGGATCAGTGCAGCACTGGCGGCCTTGAGAATGCGTTCGCGGGTTTGAGCTTTCTTGTCGTTCATCGTCGCCTCCGAATATTACGATAGCAATATTATTCTCATAATAATATTCCGCAAGTCACAAGCGTGACCGCTGGTCTGAAGCACAGTGTTAAGGAAAAAGAGGATTTGGCCAAACGCCAGACAAACAAAAGGGCCATTCAATAATTGAATGACCCTTATAAAATCCCGCAGAGCGGGTAATCGTGGCGTCCCCTAGGGGACTCGAACCCCTGTTACCGCCGTGAAAGGGCGGTGTCCTAGGCCACTAGACGAAGGGGACACAAACCTTCTATACAACTGATCAGCGCTGAGAACTGATCGATTCAAGGCCGGTGTGGCCAGACCTTGAACTGTAAATTGGTGGAGCTAAGCGGGATCGAACCGCTGACCTCCTGCATGCCATGCAGGCGCTCTCCCAGCTGAGCTATAGCCCCGGATTTTTCGCCTCTCGGCGGAGCGACATCTTGCAACATCGCTTCTGTAAAACTGGCGTCCCCTAGGGGACTCGAACCCCTGTTACCGCCGTGAAAGGGCGGTGTCCTAGGCCACTAGACGAAGGGGACGCAAACCCTTCTATACAACTGATCAACGCTGAGTGTTGATCGCTTCGAAGCCGGTGTGGCCAGGCTTCGAAGTGTAAATTGGTGGAGCTAGACGGGATCGAACCGTCGACCTCTTGCATGCCATGCAAGCGCTCTCCCAGCTGAGCTATAGCCCCTCATCGTTGATGTCATCGCTGAGGACGGGGCGAATCTTAAGGGCGTATCGAAAGGCTGTCAAACTTATTTTTGAAAAATTTCAAAATTTTTTGTCGGCATTACAATCACTTACCGCCCTCCCCCCGTAAATTCGGGGGAAAACACCGAAGGACAGGATCAAAAGATCCTGACCTTCGGCGCGTCCTGCAGAGTCAAACGCAATCAGGCGATGGCGCCCAACAGCTTTTCCCACTCTTTGTTTTCTTTCTTCGACACGCCGCCCAGCAGGTCAATCGCCTGGCGCAGACGGAAACGGGTCAGGTCAGGCCCGAGGATTTCCATTGCATCGAGCACCGACACCGAACTCGCCTGCCCGGTAATCGCGGCAAACATCAGCGGCATCGCGTCACGCAGCTTCAGCTCAAGGGATTCAACCACCGCCTGAATCGTTGCGGTGATGCTGTCCTTCTCCCACTGACGCAGGCTTTCCAGCTTCCACAGGATCAATTGCATCAACTGACGAACCTGATCGCCCGAGAGCTTTTTCGATTCGAACAGCTTGGCATCCGGGTTCACGCCACCGGCAAAGAAGAACCCGGCCAGCGGTGCAACCTGGCTGAAGGTTTCGACACGGCCCTGAACATGCGGCGCGATCTTCATCATGTACTCGGAGTTGAACGCCCACTTCTGTACCCGCGCGGCGAACTCTTCCACCGGCAGATCACGCAACCACTGGCCGTTGAGCCACGACAGTTTCTCGATATCGAAAATCGGACCGCCCAGCGACACGCGCTTGAGGTCGAAGTTGTCGACCATTTCCTGCAGCGAGAACTTCTCGCGCTCGTCCGGCATCGACCAGCCCATGCGGCCCAGGTAGTTAAGCATCGCCTCAGGCATGAAACCCATGCGCTCGTAGAACGTCACCGAAGTCGGGTTCTTGCGCTTGGACAGCTTGCTCTTGTCCGGGTTACGCAGCAGCGGCATGTAGCACAGCTCCGGTTGTTCCCAGCCGAAATACTCGTAAAGCAGGATCAGTTTCGGCGCCGACGGCAACCATTCTTCGCCGCGCAGCACGTGAGTGATGCCCATCAGGTGATCGTCGACCACGTTGGCCAGGAAGTACGTCGGCAGGCCGTCGGTCTTCATCAGCACTTGCATGTCCATGCGATCCCACGGGATCTCGACGTCGCCACGCAGCATGTCCGGCACCACGCAGACGCCTTCGCTCGGCACCTTCATGCGGATCACGTGGGGTTCACCGGCAGCCAGGCGCCGGGCGACTTCTTCCTTGGACAGCAACAGTGCACGGCCGTCGTAACGCGGGGTTTCGCCGCGCGCCATTTGCTCGGCGCGCATCTGGTCCAGCTCTTCAGCGGTGCAGAAGCACGGGAAAGCATGGCCCATGTCGACCAGTTGCTGGCAATACTTCTGATAGATATCGCCGCGCTCACTTTGACGGTAAGGACCGTGCGGACCGCCAACGTCCGGGCCTTCGCTCCAGTCGATACCCAGCCAGCGCAGGGCATCGAAAATCTGCTGTTCGGACTCGCGGGTCGAACGCAACTGATCGGTGTCTTCGATCCGCAGGATGAACTCACCGCCATGCTGCTTGGCAAAGCAGTAGTTGAACAGTGCGATGTAAGCGGTACCTACGTGGGGATCCCCGGTAGGCGATGGCGCGATGCGAGTGCGGACGGTGGTCATGGCATGTCTCGAAAAGAATGAAAAGCAAAGAACGATCAAGCGGCGAATGGTAACAGGCGACACCCGCCCCGCTCCAGCGGGCAGGGCATTTAAGCCAAGTTTGCGCCTGGAACGCCCGTTGGCCGTGGTGAATGGCCGAATATCAACAGACGGCATTTACCGTTCATCGGCTGTATGCCAGATTCGCCTGCTGATAACTTTCCTTACAATTCCTCGACTACAGTTTGCCCATGCCTGCCCAACTCAAGCGTCGCCTGTTCATTTTCCTGCTGCTGGTCCTGCTGATTGCCGGGGGCTTTTTCGCCCATTGGTTTTTCAAGGGACGCTTTTATGAAAGCACCGACAACGCCTATGTCCAGG
This sequence comes from Pseudomonas sp. 22085, assembly GCF_052045815.1. NCBI lineage: Bacteria > Pseudomonadati > Pseudomonadota > Gammaproteobacteria > Pseudomonadales > Pseudomonadaceae > Pseudomonas > Pseudomonas sp. 22085. The sequence goes on along the minus strand of NZ_JBQEQA010000002.1, from coordinate 197,775 downwards.
GTGAAATCACCCGCGTGTCGAGCCAGTTGAGCGCACGCATCGACGAAGTCCTGGTGCAGGACAACCAGCATGTGGAAAAGGGCCAGTTGCTGATCCGTCTCGAACCGAATGATTTCCGCCTCGCCGTCGATCGTGCCAATGCCGCCCTCGCCACACGCGAAGCCGAGCGCCTGCAAGCCCAAAGCAAACTGACCCAGCAAGCCAGCCTGATCGCCGCCAGCGATGCACAAGTGGCAACCACACAAGCCACCCTTGGGCGCTCGCAGATGGACTTGTCGCGGGCAGAAACCCTGCGCAAACCCGGCTACGTCTCCGAGGAGCGGGTCACCACCCTCTCCGCCGACGCCCATATCGCCCGCTCGCAGGTGGCCAAGGCCCAGGCCGATGCCCAGAGCCAGCGCCAGCAAGTCAACGCACTGACGGCCGAAATCAAACGCCTCGACGCGCAGATCGCCAACGCCCGCGCCGACCTCGCCCAGGCCGAACTGAACCTGACCCGCAGCGAAATCCACGCGCCGATCAGCGGCCTGATCGGCCAGCGTGCCGCGCGTAATGGTCAAGTGGTGCAGGCCGGTGCGTACCTGCTGTCGATCGTTCCGGACGAAGACATCTGGGTGCAGGCCAACTTCAAGGAAACCCAGATCGGCCACATGCAGCCAGGCCAGAAGGCCGAGCTGATTTTCGACGCCTATGGTGATACGCCGATAGAAGCCCGGGTCGACAGTCTGTTCGCCGCCTCTGGCGCGCAGTTCAGCCTGTTGCCGCCGGACAACGCCACCGGCAACTTCACCAAGGTGGTACAGCGGATTCCGGTCAAACTGACCTTCAAGGCCGATAACCCGTTGCGCGGCAAGATCCGTCCGGGCATGTCGGTCACCGCCACCGTGAATATCAAAGACGCCCCGGACAATGGCCGGTGATCAACTGATCCGCCCGGTCGGCGAACCGACCCGGCGGGACTGGATTGCGGTGATGAGCGTGATGCTCGGCGCCTTCATGGCGGTGCTCGACATCCAGATCACCAACTCCTCGCTCAAGGATATTCAGGGCGCCCTGTCGGCGACGCTGGAAGAAGGCTCATGGATTTCGACGTCTTATCTGGTGGCGGAAATCATCATGATTCCGCTGACCGCCTGGCTGGTGCAGTTGCTGTCGGCACGGCGGCTGGCGGTGTGGGTGTCGCTGGGGTTTCTGATTTCTTCGCTGTTGTGCTCGATGGCCTGGAGTCTGGAGAGCATGATCGTGTTTCGCGCGATGCAGGGCTTCACCGGCGGCGCGCTGATCCCGCTGGCCTTCACCCTGACCCTGATCAAACTCCCCGAACACCACCGTGCCAAAGGCATGGCGATGTTTGCCATGACCGCCACCTTCGCCCCGTCCATCGGCCCGACCCTCGGCGGCTGGCTCACGGAAAATTGGGGCTGGGAGTACATCTTCTATATCAACATCCCGCCGGGGCTGATCATGATCGCCGGGCTGATGTACGGTCTGGAGAAGAAAGAAGCGCACTGGGAGCTGCTGAAAAGCACCGATTACACCGGTATTCTCACCCTGGGTGTCGGCCTCGGTTGCCTGCAGGTTTTCCTTGAGGAAGGCCATCGCAAGGACTGGCTGGAATCGAGCCTGATCGTGACGCTGGGCAGCATCGCCCTGCTGAGCCTGATCACTTTCGTCATCGTGCAGATTTCCAAGCCCAACCCGCTGATCAACCTCGGCATCCTGCGCAATCGCAACTTCGGGCTGTCGAGTATTTCCAGCCTCGGCATGGGCGTTGGGCTGTACGGTTCGATCTATCTGCTGCCGCTGTACCTGGCGCAGATCCAGAACTACAACGCCCTGCAGATCGGCGAAGTGATCATGTGGATGGGCGTGCCGCAGCTGTTTCTGATTCCGCTGGTGCCGAAACTGATGAAATTCGTCTCGCCGAAATGGCTGTGCACAATCGGTTTCGGGCTGTTCGGGCTGGCGAGTTTTTCATCCGGGGTGCTCAACCCGGATTTCGCCGGGCCGCAGTTCAACCAGATCCAGATCATCCGTGCCTTGGGTCAGCCGCTGATCATGGTGACCATTTCGCTGATCGCCACGGCGTACATCCTGCCGCAAGACGCGGGCTCAGCATCGAGCCTGTTCAACATTTTGCGCAACCTCGGCGGCGCCATCGGCATCGCCCTGCTCGCTACTTTGCTGGATGCGCGCACCAAGACCTATTTCGATTATTTGCGTGAAGCGGTGGTGCCGACCAATCCGCAGGTGGCCGAACGCCTGGCGTCGCTGACCGATCGTTTCGGCAGTGACACGGCGGCGTTGGGCAAGTTGAGCGAGATCGTGCATCAGCAGGCGCTGATCATGGCCTACAACGATGCGTTTCATTTTGTCGGGATTGCGCTGGGGATCAGCATGTTGGCGATTTTGCTGACCAAGAAATTGCCCGCCGGACTGAAGGCCGGCGAGGCACATTAACCTTGAGCGGACGCAGAGCGTCCTGGGCTGCACTCCCACGCAGAGCGTGGGAACGATCCGTTAAACGGCCAACAGCCGCTCACGCAGCTTGGCGATTTCGTCGCGCATCTGTGCTGCCGCTTCGAATTCCAGATCGCGGGCCAGCTGGTACATCTTCTCTTCCAGTTGGCGAATGCGCTTGGTGATCTCGCTCGGCGAGCGCAGTTCGGCTTCGTACTTGGCGTTCTCTTCGGCGGCCTTGGCCATGCCTTTGCGCTTCTTGCTGCGCGAACCGGGCACGGTGGCGCCTTCCATGATGTCGGCGACGTCCTTGAACACGCCCTTCGGCGTGATGCCGTTGGCCAGGTTGAAGGCGATCTGCTTTTCGCGACGGCGCTCGGTTTCGCCGATGGCGCGCTCCATCGAACCGGTGATGCGATCGGCGTAGAGAATCGCCCGGCCATTGAGGTTACGCGCCGCCCGGCCGATGGTCTGGATCAGCGAACGCTCGGAACGCAGGAAGCCTTCCTTGTCCGCGTCGAGAATCGCCACCAGCGACACTTCCGGCATGTCCAGACCTTCACGCAGCAGGTTGATCCCCACCAGCACATCGAACGTGCCCAAACGCAGGTCGCGGATGATTTCGACCCGCTCGACGGTGTCGATGTCCGAGTGCAGATAACGCACGCGTACGCCGTGATCGGCCAGGTAATCGGTCAGGTCTTCGGCCATGCGCTTGGTCAGCGTGGTAACCAGCACCCGCTCCTCCAGCGCCACACGCTTGGTGATTTCCGACAATAGATCGTCGACCTGAGTCAGCGCCGGGCGTACTTCAACCTGCGGGTCGACCAGACCGGTCGGGCGCACCACTTGCTCGATCACCCGACCTGCGTGTTCGGCTTCATAATTGCCGGGCGTGGCCGAGACGAAAATCGTCTGGGGGCTCACCCCTTCCCACTCGTCGAAGCGCATCGGCCGGTTGTCCAGCGCCGACGGCAGGCGGAAGCCGTACTCCACGAGAGTTTCCTTACGCGAGCGGTCGCCCTTATACATCGCGCCGACTTGCGGCACGCTGACGTGGGATTCGTCGATCACCAGCAACGCATCGGCCGGCAGGTAATCGTAGAGCGTCGGCGGCGCCGCACCGGCGGGACGACCCGACAGGTAGCGCGAGTAGTTTTCGATGCCGTTGCAGTAGCCGAGTTCGAGGATCATCTCCAGGTCGAACCGGGTGCGCTGCTCCAGACGCTGGGCTTCCACCAGTTTGTTGTTGTTGCGCAGGTATTCCAGGCGCTCCTGCAACTCGACCTTGATCCCCTCGATGGCGTCGAGCAGGGTTTCCCGGGGCGTCACGTAGTGGCTCTTCGGGTAGAACGTGAAGCGCGGCAGCTTGCGGATGACTTCGCCGGTCAGCGGGTCGAACGCAGAAATGCTCTCCACCTCGTCATCGAACAGCTCGATGCGGATTGCTTCGAGGTCGGATTCCGCCGGGTAGATGTCGATCACATCGCCGCGCACACGGAAGGTCGCACGGGCGAAATCCATGTCATTGCGGGTGTATTGCAGGTCGGCCAGGCGCCGCACCAGCGCACGCTGGTCGAGCTTGTCGCCGCGATCGACGTGCAAGACCATTTTCAAATAGGTTTCCGGGCTGCCCAGACCGTAGATGCACGACACCGTGGTGACGATGATCGCGTCCTTGCGCTCGAGCAATGCCTTGGTCGCCGACAGCCGCATCTGCTCGATATGGTCGTTGATCGACGCATCCTTCTCGATGAAGGTGTCGGACGACGGCACATAGGCTTCGGGCTGGTAGTAGTCGTAGTAGGAAACGAAGTACTCGACGGCGTTGTTCGGGAAGAACGACTTGAACTCGCCGTACAACTGCGCGGCCAGGGTCTTGTTCGGCGCCAGCACCAGCGTCGGACGCTGCACCTGGGCGATCACGTTGGCGATGCTGAAGGTCTTGCCCGACCCGGTAACCCCGAGCAATGTCTGGTGCGACAACCCGGCTTCGATGCCTTCGACCATCTGGCGAATGGCTTCGGGTTGATCGCCGGCGGGGTCGAAACGGGTGACGAGCTGGAATTCAGACATAAACACCTCTGGAATCGCGACGCTGCGGACAAACCGCAGCACCACGAGAATGACCGCAAACGACCGATGTCGCGCAAGGAAAAACGAAGATTGTGCTGAATGTGGAGCCGATTGCCTCGCCTTTCAAGGCAAACGTCCTACATCCGGTAAAGTCTCTGACAGGTTCATTCGACTAACGGTCGAGAAATAATCGGAAAAACTTACCTTAAAAGCCGAATCGCCTGTCGCCATTGATCGATGATGGCCTCTATACTAGCTCCCCGTTTGTGCACCGCTCTAGTGCATTCGGCTGGAGCGCCACACGTCCCTCCACTCTCCAATAGAGCTGCCGTAAAAATGAGCCTGTTCTCCGCTGTCGAAATGGCACCCCGCGATCCAATCCTGGGCCTCAACGAAGCATTCAACGCCGATACCCGGACCAACAAGGTCAACCTCGGGGTGGGTGTGTACTGCAACGAAGAGGGGCGAATTCCACTCCTGCGCGCCGTCATCGAAGCCGAAACCCTTCGCGCCGCTCAGCACGCCTCCCGTGGCTACCTGCCGATCGACGGCATCGCGGCCTACGACCAGGCCGTGCAAAAGCTGCTGTTCGGCAATGATTCGCCACTGCTGGCAGCCGGCCGCGTTGTCACCACTCAAGCCGTCGGCGGTACCGGCGCACTGAAAATCGGTGCCGACTTCCTCAAGCAACTGCTGCCCAATGCCGTCGTGGCGATCAGCGACCCGAGCTGGGAAAACCACCGCGCGCTGTTCGAAACCGCCGGTTTCCCGGTGCAGAACTACCGCTACTACGACGCCGCCACCCACGACGTGAACCGTGCCGGCCTGCTGGAAGACCTCAATGCCCTGCCGAACGGCTCGATCGTTGTGCTGCACGCTTGCTGCCACAACCCGACCGGCGTCGACCTGAGCCCGGCGGACTGGAACAACGTGCTGGAAGCGGTCAAGGCCAAAGGTCACGTGCCGTTCCTCGACATGGCTTACCAGGGTTTCGGTGACGGCATCGCCGAAGACGCCGCTGCCGTGCGTCTGTTCGCTGAATCCGGTCTGACCTTCTTCGTATCGAGCTCGTTCTCCAAGTCGTTCTCGTTGTACGGCGAGCGCGTCGGTGCACTGTCGATCATCAGCGAATCGAAAGAAGAAAGCGCCCGCGTCCTGTCGCAAGTCAAACGCGTGATCCGCACCAACTACTCTAACCCGCCGACCCACGGTGCAAGCATCGTTGCCGCTGTGCTGAACAGCCCGGAACTGCGTGCTCAGTGGGAAGCCGAACTGGCTGAAATGCGCCTGCGCATTCGCGGCATGCGCGAGCAGATGGTTGCTCTGCTGGCGAAGAAAGCCCCGCAGCGTGACTTCAGCTTCGTCGGTCGCCAGCGCGGCATGTTCTCCTACTCCGGCCTGACCACCGAACAGGTTCACCGCCTGTGCAACGAGTTCGGCATCTACGCCCTGGACACCGGCCGCATCTGCGTCGCCGCGCTGAACCAGAGCAACATCGAAGCCGTGACGGACGCCATCGTTCAGGTCATCTGATCCGGCGTGGCAATGAAAACGGGAGGCTTTCGGGCTTCCCGTTTTTTATTTGTCTGAAGAAAACCCGCCATACCCTCTAGACTGCACACAGACGATATTTCAGAGAGACAACATGAAAAACGATGACCTGCGCGCCGACCGCGACGATCTGGATGACTTCATCCCCCGCGCTCCGGCCAAGCGCGGCAACAACCTGGTGCTGCAAGTCGCGGCCGGGGTGTTTCTCGGTGGGCTGGCGCTGTGGCTGGTGCAACTGGGCGCAACGATGCTGTACGCCAAACTGATGCTCGGCACCTTCACCTTCGGCGGCTAAACCAGTTCTGTTGCACGCTGAGTCGCCGCATCGTCATAAACGACGTAGAGCGATTCGGCGATCTGGCTCTTGATGGCCTTGGTGCTTTCCAGGCCGAGGACAAAACCTTCGGCCTTGCCGCCTGCGCGGTTCAGCTCTTCAGCCGTGGCGGCCTGGGTGATCGCGTCGAAGAGTTTTTCGGCGTGCGGGCCGACGCCTTTGGGCAGGCTGATTTGTGCGGTGCTCATGCGAACACCTCGACAGGACAATGGGTGAGGATGGGACTATTCATGGCGCATACCTTTTCGGCGAATGGCCGGCAGCGCGTGTGACCACTTCCGGGCGGCCATGGTAGACCTCTGCTACGGTTCTGGTAACCGCCAATCGCCGATAAACCGCCGCCCGTCCTGACCTTTCCAACAAATTTACATCTCGCGCTTGACTAGTCTTTTTAAATCAGTAACATACGCACCAATTCCGCAATAGCTCAGTTGGTAGAGCAAGTGACTGTTAATCACTGGGTCCCTGGTTCGAGTCCAGGTTGTGGAGCCAAATACAGAGCCCCTGAATCGAAAGATTCAGGGGCTTTTTAGTGGGCGCTGAAAAAAACGGCGGCATAGAAAAAGGGCCGATCAGTTTTCCATCTGATCGGCCCTTTTCATTCAACCACAACGGTCAGACGTGCTCGCTGCTCTTGGCATGTGCCTTCGGTACCCCATGACCGTGATCTGCATCCGGATCGATCACCGGCACTTCGTTGCCGTCGCAGTCATGCAGCTTGCCGTCGCTGAAGTAGTCGCCTTCACGCAACGCTGCCAGATCGCGATAACGCAGGGTCCGCTCTTCTGCTGCCGCGAACACCGACTGCTGATCCGAGTTACCCGCCGTGAAGTGGTTGAATGCCAGGTTCAGCAGGATCGCCATGATTGCCGACGAGCTGATGCCCGAATGGAAAATGGTCGCGAACCAGCTCGGGAAGTGATCGTAGAAGTTCGGCGCGGCAATCGGGATCATGCCGAAGCCGATCGAGGTGGCGACGATGATCAGGTTGACGTTGTTGCGGTAATCGACCTTGGACAGCGTGCGGATGCCGCTCGCCGCCACGGTGCCGAACAGCACGATACCGGCGCCGCCGAGTACCGAGGTCGGCACTGCCGCGATGACCCGGCCCATGAACGGCAGCAGGCCGAGGATCACCAGGAAGATACCGCCGGTCGCCACCACATAGCGGCTCTTGATCCCGGTCACCGCCACCAGCCCGACGTTCTGGGCGAAGGCGCTTTGGGTGAACGAGCCGAAGATCGGCGCAAACATGCTCGACAGCATGTCCGCCCGCAGGCCGTTGCCCAGACGCTTGGAGTCGACCTTGGTGCCGATGATTTCACCGACCGCCAGGATGTCCGCCGAGGTTTCCACCAGGGTCACCATGACCACGATGCACATCGACAGGATCGCGGCGAAGTGGAAGGTCGGCATGCCGAAATGGAACGGCGTCGGGAAGCCGAACATCGGGCCTTGGGTGACGCTTGAGAAGTCCGCCATGCCGAGGAACACCGCCAGCACAGTGCCGATCACCATGGCCAACAGGATCGACAGACGCGAGATGGTGGAGCTACCGATCTTGCTCAGCAGCAACACCAGCACCAGCGTGACCGCCGCCAGGCCGATGTTCTGCATGCTGCCGAAATCAGGGGCGTGACTGTTGCCGCCCATGGCCCAACGTGCGGCCACCGGCATCAGCGTCAGGCCGATGGTGGTGATCACGATGCCGGTGACCAGCGGCGGGAAGAACTTGGTGATTCGCGAGAACACCGGCGTGATCAGCAAGCCGATCAGCGACGCCGCAATCACCGCGCCGAGCACCGACTGGAAGCCGCCCTCCCCGCCACTGCTGACAATCGCCACCATGGTGGCAACGCCGGAAAACGACACGCCCTGCACCAGCGGCAACTGACAGCCGAAAAATGGTAAACCCAGGGTTTGCAGCAACGTGGCCAGCCCCCCCGCAAACAATGAAGCAGCAATCAACAGACCGATGTCCGCCGGCGAAAGCCCGGCGGCCTGACCGATGATCAGTGGCACCGCGACGATACCGCCATACATGGTCAGAACGTGTTGCAGGCCGTAAGCCATATTCGCGCCGACCCCGAGATTCTCGTCCTCGGGCCGTTGGTGTGAAACATGGGGCGTTTTCATGGTGGGGGAGTTCCCTGGTTTTTGTTATGCACACACTGTATGCAAGAGTCAGGACAAATGTCCATAGACTTGTATACAACTTATCAGTCACATAATGGTTAGCTAGCCACCCAACGTTCTATCCCGCTGCTTTCATCCCCCACAAATCCGGCAACACATCCCCGATCGAGTGCACGTTTTATCCGCCTGGGCTGAAGTGTTCATGGCGACCGACGGCGCGGTCGCACCCTTTTATACATATAAAGTATGCATAATGAAGTCATTCAAGATTCAGTTCGACAAAAGCAAGAATGCTGCCAACGCATTCGAGCCCAGCGAGCGATGGCAACTTTGCGCAGAGGTGATGAATGAAAGATGGATACAATTTCAGCGACGGTAAACGCGGCGACATTGCTCCCACCAAGGGTAAAACGCGCATCACCATCATGCTCGATGACGCGGTGATCGAAGCCGCGCGCGAGGTCGCTGAAAGCGAGGGGTTTGGCTATCAGACGGTCATCAACAACACCCTGCGCCACGCATTGCTTAACAGCCGTGGGGCGGCTGTTGAACTCGAAGATTCAAGCGGGCAATTCAAGCAAGGCATCACCGCCACCGACCTCAAGAGCCTTGAGAAAAAACTGTCGGCGGCCGTGAACGAGATCCGGCGAGTACTGGAACCGGACGTCAAACCGTAGCGTTCAAACTGGCTGAATCAAGCGCGCCAGAGCCTCTCGCGCACCGAGCTGGTGCGGCAGGCGCAAGCCGAATTCCCGTTCCAGCAATTCGATCAGTTCATCGACATCCGTCACTTCACGCCGCTCGCTCTCGGCGCCGATACGGTGGATCGCGAAACTGCCGTTGTTCAAGGTGCGCCGCCAGCCGTCGCCCGTACGCGCGACCATCAGGCGCTGGGCAAATGGTGAGTCCGGGTGGGTCGAGACGTACCAGTTGCCGAGGGTGTAATCGATGTCTTCCTGGCGCTGCAGATCGAACAGGTACATCGGCCGCCATTCGCCAGCGACTCTGGCCCGCAGCATGTAGCCATCGGCCTGCACTTCGATGCGATACGGTTCGTGCGGCGTGGATTGCTCGGCGTCGGTATCCAGCACCAGCGGCGCGGTCGGGACCATGCCGCCGAAGCCGACGTCGGTGATGTAGCGCACCCCGTCAATGGTCACCAGGCTCAAGCGATGGGTGCGCGCGGTCCAGCTGCCTTCGGGCTGATTCATGACCACTCGCCCGCTGATCCCCCGCGCATCGAACCCCAGCTCGAGCAGCAACGCCAGGAACAGATTGTTCAGCTCGTAGCAGTAACCGCCACGGGCGTTGTTCAGGACCTTGCGCTCAATGGAGGGCAGATCGATCAGGACGGGTTCGCCACTGAGCGTCGACAGGTTTTCGAATACAAAGGCGCCGGTATGGCGCAGTTGCAACAGGCGCAGGGTTTCAAGGGTCGGCGCCGGGGGCGCATCGAATCCCAGGCGTTGCAGGTACTGTTTCAGATTCGTCAGGCGTGGCTCGCTCATGGCTGGGTCCTTTTGCATGGGGGCGCGGATCGTTCCGCCGATGGTCGCCATGTATACGGGATCCGGGCATCGAATCGACAATTGAATTAACCAATCACCGGCTAGCGTCTTTTACGCGAATCGATGCGAATCCACGTCGGCGCGTGGTCGCTGGCATGCGGTTCGTTGCGCACCCAGGCATCCACACCGGCCTCGTGCAGATAAGGGCTCAGTGTCGGATTGAGCAGCAGATGGTCGATCCGCAGCCCGGAGTTCTTCTGCCAGTGCTGACGGAAATAGTCCCAGAACGTGTACAGCCGATCTTCGGGATACAGATGCCGCAAAGAGTCCGTCCAGCCCTGATCCAGCAGGCGCTGGTAGCACTCGCGGCTCTCCGGTTGCAACAACGCATCCTTGAGCCAGGACCGGGTGTTGTAGATATCCAGATCGGTGGGGACTACGTTGTAATCGCCGGCCAGCACCACCGGGTGGTCGCTGCTTTGTAGATCCCGGGCGTATTTGATCAGACGCTCGAACCAGGCCAGCTTGTAGTCGAACTTCGGCCCCGGTTGCGGATTGCCATTGGGCAGATACAGGCACCCCACCAACACCCCATGCACCGCCGCTTCGAGGTAGCGGCTGTGTTTATCGTCGGGATCGCCGGGCAAACCGCGCCGGCTCTCCAGCGGTTGCGCATCGCGGGCAAGAATCGCCACCCCGTTCCAAGACGCCTGACCGTGCCAGATGGCGCCGTAACCGGCGGCCTCCAGATCAGCAGCGGGAAACGCGCTGTCCAGCATCTTGAGCTCTTGCAGACAGACGATGTCCGGCTGCTCGCGCCTGAGCCATTCCAGCAGATTTGGCAGACGGGCACGCAGGCTGTTGACGTTGAACGTGGCAATGCGCATTTTTTTCATCGTCCGGGCTCCTGCCATTGACCGATAGAACCTGTGACACCGATTCCCCCGCGACGGTTGCGTTGGATCCTCCGTTTACACGCGATTGCGCAGCCATTGCAGGAAGCCTTTTTTCGGCACGACCACCGGCGTATCTTCCGTCAGGGATTGCGCCTTGTGCAGGCGGAAATCGAGCAGCGCCTTCATCGCATCGTTGATGTCGTGACGGGCATCAAGGCACGGCTTGAGATAAGACTTCTCGATGCGGTACAGCGCGCAGAAGGTCTTGGCGGAGAAGTCGGCCGGCAATGAGGTATCGGACACAATCCCCGCCTCGCCGATCACTTCGCCCGGCCCCATCCGTCCGGACTCGAACGGCGTGCCGTGGCGCTTGAGCGTCACCGAGACCACGCCGGACTCAATGATGAACAAGTGATCGCTGACCTCCCCACCCGCCAGAATCATCTCGCCGGCACGGAAGGTTTGCAGGGTCATGTTCTGGCTGAAGGTTTCTTTCTCCTCCTGACGCAGGGTGGAGAAAATCGGCGAGCTGTCGAGCAACGCCCGAGGTCGCGAGAGATTGCTCGGAACACCCGGCTCATTACTCGACAGCAGATTGACCCCGGACGCTTGCAGATGCCGGTAGGCCAGGTCGAACAGCTGATTGCGCACCACGCGCTTTTCACTCATCGAGGCGACGAACCCGCTGATTTCATATTCGGTGCCTGCACTGCTGGAGCTCTTCAGCGCAACACTCGGCGCGGGGTTCTCCAGCAGTTGGCGACAGCCCTGCATCGCGCGCTCCAGGGCATCGATCACCGAGCTCGGCCGCGCATGGGGGCTGACCTGCACGCTGACGGCAACCCCGAACATGTTGCTCGGCCGGCTGAAGTTGATGATCTTGGCCTTGGCCGCCAGCGAGTTGGGAATCACCGCCATGCTGCCCTGACTGGTTTGCAGGCGCGTGGCGCGCCAATCAATGTCGGTGACCCGGCCTTCGGTGCCGTCGATGGAAATCCAGTCATCCAGTTGATAAGGCTTGGTGGTGTTGAGCACGATCCCGGAAAACACGTCGCTCAGGGTGCTCTGCAAGGCCAGACCGACGATGATCGCCAACGCCCCGGACGTTGCCAGCACGCCTTTGACCGGCAGATCCAGCACGTAGGCCAGCGCCGCGATGATCGCAATCAGGAAGATCACCGCACCGAGCAAATCCTGCAACAACCGCCCGGTATGCCCGACCCGCTGCATCATCACCGCGCCGATCAACACCGTCAGAGTGCGCGCGCCGAACAGCCACCAACCAATCTGCAAACCGGTCGCCGCCAGATGCAACGGCACGTTGTCGGCCCACGGCGCAGGCTCCATCGGGTTGAGCCCTTCGTTGAACAACAGGATGCTGAACAGGGCGAAAATCAGCACCCGCACCAACAGTTTCCACGCGCTGCCGTGGGCGCTGATCAGACGCCACAGACCGAGATCGATCAGGATCAGGATCAAGGCGCAAAACAACGGATGATCGGTGAGCAGAGACAGCATCAAACAACTCCGACAGGGGCCAGTCGCGAGAAGATCGCACAGATTGGGCTCAGTGTAGGAGTAATTGATTTGGCGGGATGAGCGCCACTGCGCGTGCGCAAAAAAAACCGGCAGGCGCACGTGGCGCCTGCCGGTTTTTTCAGCCGTGCATCTGGCCGAAGCGACCGGACTGGAAGTCGGCGAAAGCCTGGTGGATTTCCTGCTCGGTGTTCATCACGAACGGGCCGTGACCGACGATCGGCTCGTCGATCGGCTCGCCGCTGAGCAGCAACACTACCGCGTCCTGGCTGGCTTCGAGGGTGATGCGATCGCCATCACGCTCGAACAGCGCCAGTTGCCCTTCGCGCATCGACTCCACACCGTTGATCTGTACCGAACCCTTCAACACCACCAGCGCGGTGTTGCGGCCTTCGTGCAGATCCAGCGTAAGCAGCTTGCCGGTGTTCAGGCGCAGGTCCCACACGTCGATTGGCGTAAACGTGCGGGATGGGCCCTTGTGACCGTCGAACTCACCGGCGATCAGGCGCAGGCTGCCGGCACCGTCCTTGAGCGCGATTTGCGGGATATCACTGTCCAGGATGGTCTGGTAACCCGGCGCGGCCATTTTGTCCTTGGCCGGCAGATTCACCCACAGCTGCACCATTTCCAGATTGCCGCCGGTTCGAGCGAAGTTTTCCGAGTGGAATTCTTCATGCAGGATGCCGGAAGCCGCCGTCATCCACTGCACATCGCCCGGACCGATGGTGCCGCCGCTGCCGGTGGAATCACGGTGCTGCACTTCGCCCTCGTAAACGATGGTCACGGTTTCGAAGCCACGGTGCGGATGCTGCCCCACGCCACGGCGCTCAGTGGTCGGGGTGAAATGCGCAGGCCCGGCATGATCCAGCAGCAGGAACGGGCTGATGTGCTTGCCCAGGTTGTCGTAGGAAAACAGGGTGCGCACCGGAAACCCATCGCCGACCCAGTGGCCGCGAGGGCTGGTGTAGATACCGATCAGTTTTTTCATGGTGGGCTCCGAAATCAGGTTGATCATGGGCTGATCATAAATTCGCCACGTATTTAGTACTAGTCAGCCAAAACCGTCCTCATCGTTCTATTGATGGAACGATGAGCGATCGCTGTGATTCGTGCTTTTCAGTCAACAGTACTTTGCCCCGACAGCGGTTTTTCCCAAGGAATCAGACGCGGATACTCCTGCCCATTCCCACTGCAACCCTGGAGTTCCTGCATGTCTGTTCCCGCTTTCGGTCTTGGTACGTTTCGCCTGCAAGGTCAGGTGGTCATCGATTCGGTGAGCACTGCCCTTGAACTGGGTTACCGGGTCATCGACACCGCACAGATCTACGAAAACGAGGCCGACGTCGGCGCAGCCATCGCTGGCAGCGGCATTGCCCGTGAAGAGCTGTTCATCACCAGCAAGATCTGGATCGCCAACTTCCCCAGGGATCGCCTGATCGAAAGCCTCAAGGCGAGCCTGCAAAAACTGCAGACCGACTACCTCGACCTGACGCTGATCCACTGGCCGTCGCCGGAAGATCAGGTGCCCGTCGAAGAGTTCATGGGCGCGCTGCTGGAAGCCAAACGCCTGGGTCTGACCCGGCAGATCGGCGTGTCCAACTTCACCATCGACCTGATGAAACAGGCGATTGCTGCGGTCGGCGCGGAAAATATCGCCACCAACCAGATTGAACTGCACCCTTACCTGCAAAACCGCAAGGTCGTGGAATTCGCCCAGAGTCAGGGCATTCAGATCACGTCCTACATGACCCTGGCCTACGGCGAAGTGTTGAAGGATCCGCTGATCGTGCAGATCGCCGAGCGTCTGCAAGCCACCCCGGCGCAAGTCACCCTGGCGTGGGCGATGCAATCGGGCTACGCGGTGATTCCGTCGTCGACCAAACGCGCCAACCTGCAAGGCAACCTCAGCGCCACGGCGCTGACCCTGAGCGACGCCGACATGGCGCTGATCGCCACACTGGATCGCGGCCATCGCCTGACCAGCCCCAAAGGCATCGCGCCGCAGTGGGACTGACCGATCAGGCCTGAAGCTGCTGCGCGAGGTCGCGCATGGCCACGCGCAGCGAATCGATGGCGGCCGTCAATGCCGCTGCGGGCTGATCGTCACGGCAGGCCTGCTCGAGTACCCGACACGCCGAGACCACGCGCTCGGCACCAATCATGTGCGCCCCGCCCGTGACGTGATGCGCCAGATCACGCAAGACATCACGATCAAGACCTGATGCGTCCAGACGCTGCAGGTCGAGGCGCAGACTGTTACGTACCTCCTCACGCAATTGTTCAATCAGCGGGTTGTCCGCGCCTGCCAGTTGCAACAGCGCACTCAGATCGAACTCGGCCACCGCCGACTCGTCCGGGCTCTCGACCTGCGTCTCTGCCCCGGCGGCCATCAGCGCCTGACTCAGTTCGCGCAGCAGCACCGGCTTGAACAGGCAATCGTTCATTCCGGCCGCCCGGCAGCGCTGCCTTTCTTCGATTTGCGCATTGGCGGTAAATCCGAGAATCAGGCAGGGCGCCCTGCCCGTCGCGGCTTCTTCCTGACGCACCGCGCGCGTCAGCTCATAACCATTAAGCCCCTGCATGTTGATATCAGTGATCAAAGCATCGAACGATTGCCCGCGCCACAGTGCCAGCGCGCGCTCACCGCCATCGGTATCAACGGGGCGATGGCCGAGTTCACTCAACTGCCGGCACAACAGCAGGCGATTGACCGGATGGTCGTCCACCACCAGCACGTTCAGTGAATTTGTCATTGTTACCGCAGGTGCCGCTGCGTCCTTCTGCACCCGCGGCGCCAGCACTGGCAGCTCCAGTCGCAGCATGACCTGCGTCCCCCTCTGCGGCTCGCTGGTCACCCACAAATCGCCGCCCATCATCCGGCACAGATTGCGACTGATCACCAGCCCCAGGCCGGAACCGCTCTGCGCCACAGAGTGAACGTCGCCGACCTGGACAAACGGGCGGAACAACCGCTGCTGATCGTCGCGACTGATCCCCCGACCGCTGTCTTCAATGATCACGCCCACATCAATCTGCCCGCTCTGCTCGCCGAACACGCGCAAACACAGGCTCACTTCCCCGGCATCGGTGAATTTGATTGCATTGCTCAGCAGGTTCGACAGCACTTGCTTGAAACGCAGGGGATCGATCATCACCTCGACGTTGCTGCGCTCATCGAGCTCTACGTTCCACAATAACGGCTTCTGTCGGGCCAGGCCTTCGAAAATCCGACACACCGACGCCACCACCTCGCGCAGGTTGGCGCGTTCGGGGGCCAGCGACAAATGTCCGGCCTCGATGCGGGCAATGTCGAGGATATCGCCGATCAATGCCAGCAACTGCTGCCCGGCGCTGGACGCCACTTCGATCGCCTGGCGATCGGTCACGCCTTCATCGGCACGCTTGAGAGCCAGTTCAAGCATGCCGATCAGGGCATTCATCGGTGTGCGGATTTCATGACTCATGGTCGCCAGAAACGTGCTTTTGGCACGATTGGCCTCATCGGCCGCCTCCTTGGCCTCACGTAACTGCAACAACCATTGCTGGCGCTGGCGAATCTGCCGGCGCTGAAAGGCGATCCAGCCCAATGCCAGCAACAGCAGACCGGCGGCTACGGCAAACCCGCGCAATATCTGCTCTCGATGGCGCTGCCAATAGCTGTCCTGCAGCACCACGTTACGACTCCATTTCGCGACCAGACCGTCGATTTCCTGAGGTGCAATGCCCAGCAGCGCCTTGTTCAGAATCGACTGCAGCTGCGGGGCATCGGGCGCCGTGGCCATGGCGATCCGGGCCGGTTGATCCCCCAGCGTAGAGGCTATGCGCAAGCGCTCACGGTACTGGTGATCGATCTGATAACGCGCCACCAGCAACGAGCTCAATGTCGCATCGGCCCGACCATCAAACAGCGTCCGCGTACCGTCCGCCGGGCTCGGCAATTCGATCAGGTTGATCTGCGGCACGTGTTCCAGCAGGTAATCACGCAGCGGATTGCCGCGATAGAGCGCCAGACGTTTACCCGCCATCTCTTCGAGACTGCGCGGTGCCTGCGCCTTCGACTCGGTGATCAAGACAAAGGGACTGTTGGCGTACGAGCGAGTGAACAACATTTGCGTTTCGCGCTCGCGGCTCGGTGTCATCACCGGCAACAGGTCCAGCTCACCGTTTCTGAGTTGCTCGACCTGACGATCCAGAGATTGACCGCGCACCACCTCGAATGTCAGGCCACTGCGCTGACTGATCAGGTTGAGCAATTGTGCGACCAGACCACTGAAGCGGCCATCGGTGTCGAAGAATGTCAGTGGCGCAAAATCATCGACAGCGCCGACCCGCACCACCGGGTGCTGATCCAGCCATTGTTGCTCGCTGTCACTCAGGCTCACCCGCGACTGCGCCGCTATGTCGGCTCGACCGGCGCTCCAGCGCAGTTCCATGGCCAGGCGCTGCTCCATGGGAATGGCCAGCAGGGCCTTGTCGACCAGACGTTTCAAGCGGATGTTGCTGCGAGCCAGGGCAAAGCCGAACGGGTTGGCGTCGAGGCCCGAGGGCCCGGCCAGTTGCAGGTCGTTTTGGAAATGGGTGTTGATCAGGTAGCTGGCGCTGATGAAGTCGCCGAGGTAGAGCGCATCCCGACCGAACGCGACAGCGCCGAGGGCATCGAGAATCGAGCGGTAACGCTGCAGGGAGGCATGCGGGTAAGCCTGCTCGATGGTCGAGGCTGGCAGGTAGTCGTCCACCATGGCGATTCGCTTGCCGGCCAGATCGCCAGGCAAAGGTTCGTCGAGCCGGGTCACCCACATCGGCTGATCCTCGGCGTAGGCACGGGACAATATCAAGTCCGGGTCGGCGAGTTCGAAGTTGTTCGAAGTGCCCAGCAGATCCAGATCCCCGGCCTTGAGCGCCACCATGGCGCTTTCGCGGTCCGGATAGCACCAGACCTCAACAGCGATGTTCAGCACCTGCGCGATCGCATCGGCGTAATCAGCCGTGAGACCTTCCAGTTCATGGCGCTTGCGGGTCTGCTCAAAGGGGGGGTAATCCGGCCAGGAGGCACCGATGCGCAATACCGGATGCGCGCTCAGCCACTGTCTGTCCTGCTCATCAAGGCGAACCTGCACGCCTTCCAGGCGGGTGCGGGAAACGATTTCAAGCCTTTGAGCGCCCGTCGCCGCCTGCGCTGTGCCCGCAAGCAACAGCATCAGCAGCAGGACGCATCGCAACAGGCTCTTCATGCGGATCCTCTCAGAGCAAATGATTGCGCAGGGCAAACTCTCGCAATACCACCGATGACTTGATCCCGAGCTTTAGCATCAAGCGGGTCTTGTAGGTGCTGATGGTTTTGTGACTTCGGTTCATATCCTCGGCAATCTGCTTGTTCGATATCCCTCGAGCCAGCTCCCTCAGGATGTGCAATTCGCGGTCTGACAGTGACGCGATCAGCGTGCGTTCATTACTGTGCACCTCGGGTTGCCCTGTAGTGACATTGGGCAAGTCCAGGAAATAGCTATAGCCCGCGCGGACAGCCTTGATCGCGTTCTGCAACTGCTGCAACTCGGCTGATTTGGTGACAAAGGCCATTGCACCGGCACGTCGACAGCGAACCAGATAATGAACAGGATCGGCAGAGGTAAAAACCACGACCTTGCAGAGCAACCCGGTGGCCTTTATATGCTCCAGCGTTTCCAGGCCTCCCTGGCCCGGTAACTTCAGATCGAGCACGATCAGATCCGGCCCGTGCAAACGAACCAGAGACACCACCTCGCTACTGTCTGAAGCGACGTAAATCGGACTGTAGCGGAATGACTCCAGCACCATGCGAACGGCATTTACCACCACCGGATGATCATCAACGATCAATGCTGAACCCATGACCACTCCCGGTGCGAATACATAGTGATGACGCCACCGATCTTGCATGAACGGGACTATTGATAACTGCGCTACAACTGTTGCACGGTGTGCACGCTGAATCACCTGTCAGATCTGACAGTTGCGCGCCAGACTGATCTGTGATCGGACACGCGATGGGCGCCCGAACGAAGCCTCGACCGAGGTCATCAACTGTTCGATGGCGCGGATTGAGGGCAAAGGCGCAGGGCTGGTGATGATCTTTGTCAGAAAATGCTCGGGAACACGTGAGGAATCCGCCGGCTCACCGTAGATCAGCGCACGACGGACTTGTGGATTATCGAACAGGAACCCCCGCAGATCCGCGATCCCGGTCGCCAGCTCGGCATTAATCACCAGGACATCAAACGGCTGACAGCCGTAATCGACCAGCGTCAGCAGTTCGGCAAGGCTCTGTACCGGTGCAATGCGGTAGTAATCGAGACCATTGAACAGCCGCTCGATCTTCATCCGGTGAAAATGCTGCAGATCGGCGATCAGGATGCGCAGGGTTTTGTCGGTCAACGTGAAAGTCCGGGTAGTTGCTCCAAGTGGCGGCAAGACTACCCAAGCATCGGGACACACTCTGTAGGACTTTTCCGAAAAACACAGTCATTCATCCGGATCGAATGTTTTATTCGGTCGTACTCGGACTCCAGAACGCCTGCACCACCAGCGCCGAGGTCGAGATTCGCGCCACCAGTGCGTCCAGCTCATCACCGTCCACCGAGGTGGTTGCCAGCGTCGCTTCGATCTCGATTTCATCGGCACCGAAGGCGTGCACATCGACATCGCTGGCCGGGTAATTGCTGCGTTCCAGCTCGGCCTCGAGCAAGGCGAACACGGCTTTCTGCTGCGAGCGCCGGGCAATGACATAAACGATATTGGTGACTTCTGCCGACACCACGTCCAGCGGCTGACGGTTGATGTTGTTGACGATCGGCCGCAGCAAGGTATTGGCGGCGAGCACGAACAAGGTGCCCAGCACCGCTTCGGCCAGCAGGTCGGCACCGGCACAGGCACCGACGGCTGCCGAGGTCCAGAGCGTGGCGGCGGTGTTGAGCCCGCGTACGTTGCCCTCTTCGCGCATGATCACCCCGGCACCGAGAAAACCGATGCCGGAGACCACATACGCGACCACCCGCACCGCGCCTTCGGCACCGGCGAGACGGTTGGCCATGTCGACGAAAATCGCCGCGCCGACAGCTACCAGCACGTTGGTGCGCAAGCCGGCCGTGCGTTGCCGGTATTGGCGTTCGAAGCCGATCAGGCCGCCGAGGATGAACGCTGCGCTGAGGCTGACCAAAGTGTCGAGCAATGAGGTGAGGTTGAGATTGTTGATCGCTTGCATATCGAACTCCTTGAAACCGCCCCCCTTGCTCCCACAAGGGGGGAATTCTTGCCTGTTACTGCCAGCCGAACCGGCGGATGTAGAAGCCTTTGACGGCTTGAGTCAGGGCCATGTACGCCAGCAGGATCACCGGCAGGAACACGAAGTACATCGACGGCAGCGCCTGCAATTTGAAGTAGTGCGCCAGCGGCCCCATCGGCAGGAAGATGCCCACGGCCATGATGATTGCGGTCATCACCAGCAGCGGCATGGCCGCGCGGCTTTGCAGGAACGGAATCTTCGGCGTGCGGATCATGTGCACGATCAGCGTCTGGGTCAGCAGCCCCACCACGAACCAGCCGGACTGGAACAACGTCTGGTGATCCGGGGTGTTGGCATCGAACACGTACCACATCAAGGCGAACGTTGTGATGTCGAAGATCGAACTGATCGGCCCGAAGAACAGCATGAAGCGCCCTACGTCGCCTGGCTGCCAGCGTTGCGGCTGTTTCAGCATCTCGTCGTCGACGTTGTCGAACGGGATCGCGATCTGCGAAATGTCATACAGCAGGTTCTGCACCAGCAGGTGCATCGGCAGCATCGGCAGGAACGGAATGAACGCACTGGCCACCAGCACCGAGAACACGTTGCCGAAGTTCGAGCTGGCGGTCATCTTGATGTACTTGAGCATGTTGGCGAAGGTCCGGCGCCCTTCCAGCACGCCCTCCTCCAGCACCATCAGGCTCTTCTCCAGCAGGATGATGTCGGCCGCTTCCTTGGCGATATCCACCGCGCTGTCCACCGAAATCCCGATGTCTGCGGTGCGCAGTGCCGGGGCGTCGTTGATGCCGTCGCCCATGAACCCGACCACGTGGCCGTTGCCCTTGAGGATGCGCACGATGCGCTCCTTGTGCGATGGCGTCAGCTTGGCGAACACGTTGGTGGTTTCCACCGCCACGGCGAGTTCAGCATCGCTCATGCGTTCGATGTCGTTGCCCATCAGCAGGCCTTGCTGGGCCAGGCCCACTTCGCGGCAGATCTTGGCGGTCACCAGCTCGTTGTCGCCGGTCAACACTTTCACCGCCACGCCGTGTTCGGCCAGGGCCTTCAGCGCTGGTGCGGTGCTTTCCTTCGGTGGATCGAGGAACGCCACGTAACCGATCAGCGTCAGTTCCTGCTCGTCGCTCAGGCTGTAAGTGTCACGACCTTGCGGCATCGAGCGTGCCGCCACCGCGACCA
Organism: Pseudomonas sp. 22085; assembly: GCF_052045815.1. Lineage (NCBI taxonomy): Bacteria > Pseudomonadati > Pseudomonadota > Gammaproteobacteria > Pseudomonadales > Pseudomonadaceae > Pseudomonas > Pseudomonas sp. 22085. The sequence continues at coordinate 176,823 of NZ_JBQEQA010000002.1, read as the reverse complement.
CGCGCAAGCCTTCAGCGTTGAATGCTGCGGTGACCTGACGGATTTTCGCCAGCAATTCATCGCTCAAGGCTTCGTCGACTTCACCGTGACGCACCCGGCTGCACACCGCCAGCACTTCTTCCACTGCGCCCTTGCAGATCAGTTGATGCGGCTGGCCGCGCCCTTCCACCACCACCGACATGCGCCGGCGATTGAAGTCGAACGGGATCTCATCGACCTTGCGAAACGCCGTGCCGACCTTCAGCTCACGGTGGATTTCCACGTGTTCCAGCACCGCCACGTCCAGCAGGTTTTTCAGACCGGTCTGGTAATAGCTGTTGAGGTAGGCCATTTCCAGCACGTCATCGGAGTCTTCGCCCCAGACGTCGACGTTACGCGCCAGGAAAATCTTGTCCTGGGTCAGTGTGCCGGTCTTGTCGGTGCACAGCACGTCCATGGCGCCGAAGTTCTGGATCGCATCCAGGCGTTTGACGATGACTTTCTTGCGCGACAGGAACACCGCGCCCTTGGCCAGCGTCGAGGTGACGATCATCGGCAGCATTTCCGGGGTCAGGCCCACGGCAATCGACAACGCGAACAGCAGCGCTTCGGTCCAGTCGCCCTTGGTGAAACCGTTGATAAACAACACCAGCGGCGCCATGACGAACATGAAACGGATCAACAGCCAGCTGACTTTGTTCACCCCTTGCTGGAACGAAGTCACCGCGCGATCCGTCGCCCCGACCCGCTGCGCCAGCGCACCGAAATAGGTGCTGTTGCCGGTGGTGAGAATCACCGCCACCGCCGTCCCGGACACCACGTTGGTGCCCATGAACAGGATGTTGTCGAGCTCCAGCGGATTGCGCGTGTCACGATCGGCCTGACGCGGGAATTTTTCCACCGGCATCGATTCGCCGGTCATCGCCGCCTGGCTGACGAACAGATCCTTGGCGCTGAGCACCCGGCAATCGGCAGGAATCATGTCGCCAGCCGACAGCACGATCAGATCGCCGGGCACCAATTGCTTGATCGGCAATTCAGCGCGCGGCGCGTCCCGGCGCAGCACGGTGGCGGTGTTGCTGACCATCGCCTTGAGCGCGTCGGCGGCCTGGTTGGATTTGCTTTCCTGCCAGAAGCGCAACAGCGTCGACAGCACCACCATCGAGAAAATCACGATGGCGGCCTTGAGGTCTTCGGTCAGCCACGAGATCACCGCCAGCAAGGTCAGCAGCAGATTGAACGGGTTCTTGTAGCAGTGCCACAGGTGGGTCCACCACGGCAGCGGCTGCTCGTGCTCGACTTCGTTGAGTCCATGCTGCGCACGCAGCACATCGACTTCGAAATCGGTGAGGCCGTCGGTGTGAGTGCCGAGGTTCGACAGCAGCACGCCGCTGTCGCAATGGGCGGCGTCTACCAGCGTATTGGCCAGGGTGGGTGGCACTTCACGGCTGACCGTGGTGTCGTTGAGGGTTTCAAGCAAGGCCAGGCGACGGAAATGCCGGGCGATGTGGCGGGTCCGCAGGAAGCCTGCGAAAAATTCCTTGAGCGTAAGTTTCATGGCTGTTGCCCCTATGGTCAGCCGGGAAACCGTCGAGCAGGTACGTCCTCGTCCCGGGCACCGGAAAACCGGCACGGCAAGGCGTGGCGCGCCGGTCAGAAAAGACAGGCGTGTCGATAGGGCTGCAATGACGACGATGAAGTCGACTTCACAGGCTTTTCAGTGTCGATGAGAAGGACGTCGGGACATGACCGGGACCGGTCATGATCGGGATGCCGCTGCTCGCTGTTCGGCGAGACAACGGCACAAAGGAATGCGCGTTATCTTGCCGAGAATCCGCCGGTTACAAGGACCGGCCGACAACTGTCACTCGAACAAGTACCCACTGTGGGTCTCCGCTATTGATGAAAACGCGCGAAGCTTACGCCCCGATGTCTGGAGAGTAAACCCGCAAAAGGAAGTGTGTCGGGGAATGTGGCGGGTGTTCAGGAAGGGTTCAGGATTGCCCCCAAGATCGCCGAGATCGTTCCCACGCTCTGCGTGGGAATGCAGCCGGGGACGCTCTGCGTCCCATTGGAACGCGGAGCGTCCCTTGAGGCATTCCCACGCAGAGCGTGGGAACGATCAGTGTGGAGGCTGAAAGGATACTTAGCTGGCAGTTGCCAACAACAAGTCCATCACCGAACGGCTGTGCCCGCGGTTCTTGCCATGCTCATACAGCGAGCCGGCAATTTCGTCCGCGCGGATCGGCAGGATCGACAGCAGTGTATCGCTCAGACCGTGGCTGGCCTGGCAGAAGCCCTGCATGTACAGACCGGCCTTGCAGCGCTCGTCGGTGATCAGTTTGTAATTGCGATCGACCTCGAAATCGCCCAGGTACTCCTCCAGCGGCGCCAGCAGTTTGCGGTGCATCTGACGCTCGTAACCGGTGGCCAGCACGACCGCGTCATAGACTCGTACGGTGACTTCACCGGTGGCATTGTTGCGCACGGTCAGTTCAATGCCATGTTCGGTGGCAGTGGCTTTCTCGACCGTGGTCAGGGTGCGGAACGCATGGCGCGCAATCCCGGAAACTTTCTGCCGATAGAAGATGCCGTAGATGCGCTCGATCAGGTCGATGTCGACCACCGAGTAGTTGGTGTTGTGGTACTCGGTGACCAAACGCTCACGCTCGCTGCTGTTCTGCTGGAAGATCAGGTCGGTGAATTCCGGCGAGAACACTTCGTTGACGAACGGGCTGTCGTCCGCCGGCTTCAGCGCCGAGCCGCGCAGGATCATGTCGACCTGCACCGACGGGAACGAATCGTTCAGATCGATAAAGGCTTCCGCTGCGCTCTGCCCGCCACCGATGATTGCGATGCTCATCGGCTGGTTGTTCACGCACGGCTGCTTGGCCATTTCCGCCAGGTACTGCGAGTGATGGAACACTCGGCCATCCCCCTTCAGCGCCTTGAACGCCTCGGGAATGCGCGGCGTACCGCCGGCGCTGACCACCACCGAACGCGCGGTGCGTACGAACTGCTGGCCGTCGGTGCCTCGCGAGATCACCCGCAGCGCTTCAACCTGATGGTTGTGCAGCACCGGCTCGATGGTCAGCACTTCTTCGCCGTAGCGGCTCTGTTCGGTGAACTGTGCAGCCACCCAGCGCAGGTAGTCGTTGTACTCCATGCGGCACGGATAGAAGGTGCCGAGGTTGATGAAGTCCACCAGACGGCCGTGGTGCTTGAGGTAGTTGACGAACGAGTACGGGCTGGTCGGATTGCGCAAGGTGACCAGATCCTTGAGGAAGGAAATCTGCAACTCGCTCTGGGTCGACAGGGTGTTGCCGTGCCAGCTGTAGTTGGGTTGCTTGTCGAGAAACAGCACATCCAGTTCCCCCTGGGTCGGGCCGCGCTCTTGCAGAGCGATGGCCAGCGCCAGGTTCGAAGGGCCGAAACCGACGCCGATCAGGTCGTGAACGATGGGCGATGCAATTGCCTGTGTCATTTCCAGTGTCCTCTGGATGAACCCCCGAACAGCGCGGAGGAAGAGCTTGGGTGACCGGCCAGCCCGGAGCAGGACAGCAGGTCGTCTGTTGAGTAGGAACGAGGACAGTGAAATAAAATTTAACGACGACTTCTCAATGGGCATCCCATTGTTTGATTCGCAAGCGGCAATGTTTCATGGCGTTGACGATGTGCTTTTCCACCAGAGCCTTGGAAATCCCAAGGTGCTCGGCGATCTCGGGATGCGACAGGCCCTCGATCTTGCGCAACAGAAAACTCTCGCGGCACAGCGGCGCAAGCTCGGCCAGCGCACGCTGCAACATGTCCAGGCGCTGGCCATGATCGAGGGTGCTGTGGGGGGACGGGGTGAAATAACGCTCTTCGCTGTCGAGCACTTCCAGCGATTCGGCCTGACGCAGGGCATTGCGCCGATGGTCATCGATCACCAGGTTCAGCGCGGTGCGGTAAAGAAAGGCCCGGGGTTGCTCGATCGGGGTATCGCTGGATCGCTCCAGGACCCGCACATAAGCGTCATGCACCACATCTTCGGCCACCTGTCGGTTGCCGAGCCTGGCGTTCAGGAAACACACCAGCTCACGATAGTAGTTTTCCAACATGACTCCCGGCCGCTTGAGTGCGGGTTCTGTCCTTGAGCACACTGGCCTGCTCGGCCGCACGAGGCAGTAGCAGGATAGTGGCAACTTGAGGTGCGTAATTTATAGTAATTCTCATATAGATTTAAAGTAGTGTTTGTCATTGCCCGACAAATTGTGTCCGGCTATACCTTCAGATTGCTGTAACAACCTTTTTCACCGCTTAAATTCCGGTCGGCTTTCATCGTTTACAGGACAGCTCCCCGTGTCTGTCGCGCCCTGCGGCAGCGTTCAACGGTGCCCGATCCTGCGCACACCTCTGAACGACGGGCCGATTTCCACTGGCCGGAACCCTGCATGAAACGTCCCCGCCCCGCCCGACGCGCCCTGCTCGTAGTCCTTTGTCTGATCCCCGTTGCCGCCTACGCCGCCTGGCAGATCCTGCCGCCCGGGCGCGACAGGTTCGCCACCGTGCAAGTGACCCGCGGCGATATTGAAAGCAGCGTCACCGCCCTGGGCACCCTGCAACCCCGGCGTTATGTGGACGTCGGCGCCCAGGCCTCAGGGCAGATCCGCAAGATCCACGTAGAGGTCGGCGACGTGGTCAAGGAAGGTCAATTGCTGGTGGAGATCGATCCGTCGACCCAGAAAGCCAAACTCGACGCCGGACGGTTTTCCATTGAAAACCTCAAGGCCCAGTTACAGGAACAGAATGCCCAGCACGAACTCGCGCAACAGAAATACCAACGCCAACAGAACCTGGCCGCTGGCGGCGCCACCCGCGAAGAAGACGTGCAGACCGCCCGCGCCGAACTGAAAGCCACCCAGGCGCGCATCGACATGTTCCAGGCCCAGATTCGTCAGGCCGAAGCCAGCCTGCGCAGCGATCAGGCCGAACTCGGCTACACCCGCATTTATGCGCCGATGGCCGGCACCGTAGTGGCCCTCGATGCCCGCGAAGGCCAGACCCTCAACGCACAACAACAGACACCGCTGATCCTGCGCATCGCCAAATTGTCGCCGATGACCGTGTGGGCCGAAGTTTCCGAAGCCGACATCGGCCACGTCAAACCCGGTATGACCGCCTATTTCACCACCCTCAGCGGCGGCCAGCGACGCTGGAGCAGCACCGTGCGGCAAATCCTGCCGGTGCCGCCCAAGCCCCTGGACCAGACCAGCCAGGGCGGCGGCAGTCCTGCCAGTTCCAGCAAAAGCGGCAGCGCCCGCGTGGTGCTCTACACCGTATTGCTGGATGTCGACAACGCCGACAACGCACTGATGGCGGAAATGACCACCCAGGTATTCTTCGTCGCCAGCCAGGCAAAAGACGTCCTCACCGCACCGGTTGCCGCCCTGCAAGGTACTGCCACGGCAAACCGGCAGACCGCGCAGGTGATCGCCGCCAATGGCGACGTGCAGTCCCGCGAAGTGCATACCGGCATCAGCGATCGCTTGAAAGTCCAGGTGCTTGAGGGCTTGAACGAAGGCGATCACCTGTTGATCGGCCCGGCCGACGGCAGCGGAGGCTGAATGCAGACGCCCCTGATCGACCTGCAGGCCATCCGCAAATCCTACGGCGGTGGCGACGCCCCTGAAGTGCATGTGCTGCGCGGGATCGACCTGTCGATCCACGCCGGAGAATTCGTGGCGATTGTCGGCGCGTCCGGCTCCGGCAAATCGACCCTGATGAATATCCTCGGCTGCCTCGACCGGCCCACCTCCGGCGAATACCGTTTCGCCGGGGAAAACGTCGCCGGCCTCGACACCGACGAGCTGGCCTGGCTACGGCGCGAAGCCTTCGGTTTCGTGTTTCAGGGGTATCACCTGATTCCGTCCGGCTCGGCCCAGGAAAACGTCGAGATGCCGGCAATCTATGCCGGCACCCCGGCCGCCGAACGCCACGCCCGCGCCGCCGCCCTGCTCGACCGCCTCGGCCTGGCATCGCGCACCGGCAACCGTCCACATCAGTTGTCCGGCGGTCAGCAGCAACGGGTGTCGATTGCCCGGGCGCTGATGAACGGTGGCCACATCATCCTGGCCGACGAACCCACCGGCGCCCTCGACAGCCACAGCGGCAAAGAAGTCATGGCGTTGCTCGACGAGCTGGCGAGTCAGGGCCACGTGGTCATCCTGATCACCCACGACCGCGAAGTCGCAGCGCGGGCCAAGCGGATCATCGAAATCCGCGACGGCCTGATCATCAGCGACAGCGCCCGGGACAACCCCGAGGCCCAGACGTCGGCCAACCCCGGCGCCCTGCAGGCCGTCGACCTGCGCAAGCGCCTGAGCGAAGGCGCACAAGCCTCCGGCGCCTGGAAGGGCGAGCTGGTGGACGCCTTGCACGCCGCCTGGCGGGTGATGTGGATCAACCGCTTCCGCACCGCGCTGACCCTGCTCGGGATCATCATCGGCGTAGCTTCGGTGGTGGTCATGCTCGGCGTCGGTGAAGGCAGCAAGCGCCAGGTCATGGCGCAGATGGGCGCGTTCGGCTCGAACATCATTTACCTCAGCGGATCAGCCCCCAATCCGCGCACGCCACCGGGCATCGTCACCCTTGATGACGTGGCAGCGCTGGCCAGCCTGCCGCAAGTCAAGCGGATCATGCCGGTGAACGGCGCCGAGGCCGGCGTGCGTTTCGGCAACGTCGATCACCTGAGCTACGTCGGCGGCAACGACACCAACTTCCCGGCGATCTTCAACTGGCCGGTGGTCGAAGGCAGCTACTTCACCGACGCTGACGAACGCAACGCCAGCGCCGTGGCGGTGATCGGCAAGAAGGTGCGCGACAAACTGCTCAAGGATGTCGCCAATCCCGTCGGCCAGTACATCCTGATCGAAAACGTGCCGTTCCAGGTGGTCGGCGTGCTTCAGGAAAAAGGCGCGAGCTCCGGCGATCAGGACAGCGATGACCGCATCGCCATCCCCTACTCCGCCGCCAGCGTCCGGCTGTTCGGCACACGCAATCCGGAATACGTGGCCATTGCCGCAGCCGATGCGCGCAAGGTCAAGGAGGCGGAACACGCCATCGAGCAATTGATGCTGCGCCTGCACAACGGCAAGAAGGATTTCGAGCTGACCAACAACGCCGCAATGATCCAGGCCGAGGCGCGCACGCAGAACACCCTGTCGCTGATGCTCGGCTCGATTGCCGCGATTTCGCTGCTGGTGGGCGGGATCGGGGTGATGAATATCATGCTCATGACTGTGCGCGAGCGTACCCGCGAGATCGGTATTCGCATGGCCACCGGCGCCCGGCAACGGGACATCCTGCGCCAGTTCCTCACCGAAGCGGTGATGCTCTCGGTTGTCGGCGGGATCGCCGGGATCGCCCTGGCGCTGATCGTCGGCGGCGTGCTGATGCTCAGCGAAGTCGCCGTGGCGTTTTCCTTGATGGCGGTGTTCGGCGCCTTCGCCTGCGCCCTCGTGACCGGTGTTGTCTTCGGCTTCATGCCGGCCCGCAAAGCCGCCCGACTCGACCCGGTGACGGCCCTTACCAGTGAATGATCGATCTATGAAACCGCGCCTCAGCCTGTTGACCGTGTGCCTGTTGCTCAGCGCCTGCGGCAGTCCCGTCCAGCGACCCGATAGCGGCCTGCAACCGCCCGCCACCTGGCAGTCGCCCCACGACACCAGCGTCGCCCGCACCGATCCGCAATGGTGGAAACAGTTCGGCAGCCCCGAGCTCGACCGCCTGATCGAACAGGCACGCCTCGGCAGCTTCGACCTCGCCGCCGCCGTCGCCCGAGTGCGCCAGGCCCAGGCCGGCACGGTGATTGCCGGCGGCTCGCAGTTGCCGGAGGTGAAAGCCGGGGCCAACGCCAATCGCCAGAAACTGCTGCGCGGCAATGGCTACTCCCAGCTCGACGCGGACAGCAGCAACAAGGCTGTGGATTATTTCGATGCCAACCTGAGCGCGTCCTACGAAATCGATTTCTGGGGCGGCAAACGCGCCTCCCGCGACAGCGCGCAGCTTGCCCTGCAAGCCAGCGAGTTCGACCGGGCGACCGTGGAGCTGACCTTGCTCAGCGGGGTGGCCAACACCTACGCACAAGCCTTGTCGCTGCGTGAGCAAAGTCGCATCGCCGAATTGAACCTGGCCAACGCGCAGAACGTGCTGAAACTGGTGCAGACCCGCTACGACTCAGGCTCGGCCACAGCCTTGGAGCTGGCCCAGCAAAAAAGTCTGGTGGCAGCGCAACAACGGCAACTGCCGCTGGTGCAACAACAGGCCCGGGATGCCCTGATCAGCCTCGCCGCCCTGCTCGGCCGGCCGGTGCAGGAGCTGCAAACCGGCGTGGAACCGTTCGATCGACTGCACTGGCCGACCATCGATGCCGGCGTGCCCAGCGATCTGCTCAGCCGTCGCCCGGACATTGCCCGCGCCGAGGCGCAACTGGCGGCGGCCGAGGCCGACGTCAAAGTCGCCCGCGCCGCCATGCTGCCGACCGTGACCCTTACCGCCCAACTGGGCTCCGGGGCCAACCAGTTCGATGACATTATTCGCAGCCCGTTCTACAACCTCACCGCCGGACTGGTCGCACCGATCTTCAACAATGGTCGCCTGAGCGCCGAACGCGACAAGGCCAAGGCTCGCCAGGAAGAGCTGCTGGAAACCTATCGCGGGGCGATCATCAACGGTTTCGCCGACGTCGAAAAAGCCTTGAACGGGATTCGCGGGCTCGACGAACAGCGGCAATGGCAAAGTGAAGAATTGAATCAGGCGCAGACCGCGTTCGATATCGCCCAGCGCCGCTATCAGGCCGGCGCCGAGGATTTGCTGACGGTGCTGGAAACCCAGCGCACGCTGTACGCGGCGCAGGATCTGAATGTACAGCTGCGCCTGTCGCGATTGCAGGCGAGTATCGGGTTGTACAAGGCACTGGGCGGTGGGTGGCAGGCGCTGTAATCGCAGCGAACTCAAGACCGCTTTTGCGAGCAGGCGCACTCTCACAGTGACCGCATTCCATCTCAATGGACGCGATCATTGCGGGAGCAAGCCTGGCAAGTTCAGCGAATCAACGATAACGCGGCCCTCAGACCGCGAGGTTCTTGGCCTTCAGGTTACGCGCGTACCACGGCCGCTTAGGCACACGCCGGAACAGCCCTTCGAGTTTCTTCTCGTCCTCGCCAAAGGTAATGCGCAGCGCGAGTTTCATGGTTTCCGGGTCCATCTCCACCGACTTGCCCACCTGCAAGCCCGGCACCGTACTGCAACCATGAGTCGTGGGACCCAGCCACGGATCCGCTACTTCGACCCAGCGACCCGGAGCAAACCATTGCACGCCATTGACTTCCAGGCGGGTGACCTGCCCCGGGTGAAAACGCTCGTGAGCACGGAACCAGTCCTCCACACGGTCATCGATCCAGCCATGGAACGCCCAGAACACCGGGTTCACATGGGAGGAAAACGGATCGCCGAGAAAGTCGTTCTCAGGGGCGAACCAGCGTGCGGCGAAATCGTCCAGATCACGAGCCAGGGGCACCGGCTGACCATTGGACGGATCGCGCGGCACCGACGCCCAGCGCATGTGCAGCCAGTCGTGCAGACCCAGCTCCACTTCTGAGCCGAACTGACCGAGGGTCAGCTTCGACAGATATTGCGGATCGCGGTATTGCGACTCCCAGACCTCGAAGTTGCTCTGGTAGGTCTCGGCGGTCTTGATATCGCTGACCCATTGCGCGTACTCGTCATCACCTTCGGCCAGCCAGGTCGGCGGCAGCGAGGTGCCGTCGTGGTTATCGAAGTAACGGGCGAACCCGACACGGTCGCGAATCAGTTCCGGCTGCGGCAACGGGAAGAACTGCCAGGACGGCAGATCCTGCATCGAACGCGCGGTGCCGAGCATGTGTCGGTGCATGAAGAAGAAGTCGATGCCCGACCCGTTGCGATCCTTGCGCGGACCACGGGCATCACGTTCCAGGTTGCGTGGGCCGGGCTGCCAGCCGAGGCCGCGCAAGGCATTGCGCTTGTCTTCCGACAAGGTGTGCCACTTGTCCCGCGTCGCATGCCAGACCTGGTGAAACAGCCGGTGCTCGGGCGACACCAGCCACGCCAGCAACGTCGGGTTCAACGGCGTACGCTGCCGCGCTTCCGGGAACAGGCACTTGACCGCAACGAAACGGTGATCCTGATCCGGCAGGGCCAGCGAGCGGTCGAGACGCTGCACCGTGCCGCTGAGGGTGCCGCTGCCGGCATTGCCGAAATCGGCCCAGACCTCATCCAGAATCATGTTCAGTTCGTAGTCCACGCTGCCGCCAGCACCCAACAGTCGCCAACTCAGTTTTGATGCCTCGGCCCCGGCCAGATCGCCGAGAATCCGGTAACGAGGGGTGTCGGCAGAGCGCAGACGCTCCGGCGTGTCGAGAAAGCCACACACGCCCCGGCCTTTCTGGCCGATGTCGATGAACACTTCCAGGCCCTGGGTCGGCAAGCCGTCCAGGCCTGCGTCACGCCCCGTGAAACGGATCTTCCAGACCCCGCGCAGCGCATTCGCCAGGCGCTGCCCGGCCACGTCAGCCACATCGAATGACGCCTCACCCGGGGTGATCGTCGGGTCGGGCTTCGTCCACTCGCGGTGCCCGAAATAAGCTGCAGGTACGGCAGCGCCGGTCAGTGCCAGGCCTGCCATGAACCATCGTCGAGAAATCCTCATTGCCCTACCTGTGTTCAGCCCTGAAGCAGGCTTTATCCAAGCTAGAACGTTTGCTGACCGAACAAATTTAAGCGCCGTCAGAACGGACTAATTTTCTCCCGCGCCCGCTCGTTCTTCCCAGATAGCAAAGGCCTCTGCGCCTGTTCTTCGACAGCGAACCTGACTGAGATGGCAATGACAAAACCACGTTCGAAAAAGGCTCTATTCATCGGCCTGCCACTGGCCCTGGCGCTCAGCGTCGGCGCCGGTATCGCGGTCTGGGACATCGGGTTCAAGGACAACCCCGGCTACCCGGTCAAAGTCATGCAGCAGGCCGAAGAACTGCACGAGCACATGCTTTCGTTCGACAGCCACATCACCATCACCCAGAACTTCGGCACCACCGGGAACGAAGTCGACAAGGATGGCAGCGACCAGTTCGACCTGGTCAAGGCCAATCGCGGGCGGCTGTCCGGTGCGGCCCTGACGATCTTCGGCTGGCCGGAAATCTGGAACGGCCCGAACGCTCCGCACAAGCCCACCGCAGGCTTCGTCGAAGAGGCGCGCAACCAGCAGGAAATCCGCTACAAGATCATTTCCGGGATGGTCCGCGACTTCCCCAACCAGGTCGGCATCGCCTACACCGCCAACGACTTCCGGCGCCTGCACGGCGAAGGCAAGTTCGCAATTTTCATCAGCATGCTCAACGCCTACCCGCTGGGCCACGACCTGAGCCAGCTGGACCTGTGGACGGCGCGCGGGATGCGCATGTTCGGCTTCAGCTACATCGGCAACAACGACTGGGCTGACTCGTCGCGCCCGCTGCCGTTCTTCAATGATTCGCCGGACGCCCTCGACGGCCTCTCGGACCTGGGCAAGCAAGCGGTCAAGCGCCTGAACGACCTGGGCGTGATCATCGACGTGTCGCAGATGTCGACCAAGGCCCTGGAGCAGGTCGCGCAGTTGAGCCGTACGCCGCTGGTGGCGTCGCACTCGGCACCGCGGGCCATGGTCGATATACCGCGCAACCTCAGCGACAAGGAAATGCAGCTGATCAAGAACAGCGGCGGCGTGGTGCAGATTGTCGGCTTCTCGCAATACCTGCGACCGCTGACCCAAGGCACTCAGGACAAGCTGAATGAACTGCGCCAGCGCTTCGACCTGCCGCCGCTGCCGAACCTGGCCGTGGCCCTGATGCCGGGCGATCCGATCATCTCCGCCTGGTCCGAACAGAAGTTCGGCGAGTATGCAGGCCAGCTCTACGCGATCCTCGAAGAAGAGCCGAAAGCCAGCCTCAAGGACCTGGGCGACGCCATCGATTACACGGTCAGGAAGATCGGCATCGACCACGTCGGCATCAGCTCGGACTTCAACGAAGGTGGCGGCGTCAAAGGCTGGGAAAATGTCGGCGAGATCCGCAACGTGACCGCAGAACTGCTGTCGCGCGGCTACTCGGAAGCGGACATCGCCAAGCTCTGGGGCGGCAACTTCCTGCGGGTCTGGGATCAGGTCGAGAAATCCGCCAGACCGGCGCTCGCGTCGAACCGGGAAGTCGCCAAGCCATGAGCAACCGTCGTGACTTTCTGAAGCAGGCCGGACTTCTCGCCGCGGCCTTGCCGCTGGGCGCGAGCCTGCCGAACATCGCCAGCGCTTCGACCGCCGCCGCGCTGCCAGGCAACAAGTGGGCGCAGTTGCAACAGTTGTTCGATCAGGATCCGGCCTGGCTGCACTTCTCCAACTTCCTCGTCACCACCCACCCGCGCCCGGTGCGTGAGGCGATCGAGATGCACCGCGCCGCCCTCGACAAGAATCCGGGGCTGGCGATGGACTGGGACCACGGCGTGACCGAAAAGCGCGAGGAAGCCGTGCGCGTGCTGGCCGGCCAATACGTGCAGGCCGATGCCCGGCAGATTGCGCTCACCGGCAGCACCACCGAAGGCCTGGCGATAATTTACGGCGGCGTGCAGGTACGCGCCGATCAGGAAATCCTCACCACGGCCCACGAGCATTACGCAACGCACACCATCCTCGAACTGCGCACCCAGCGTGACGGCACCAAGGTGCGCAAGATCCGTCTGTTCAAGGATCCTTACCGGATCAGCAAGGATGAACTGCTGGCCAATATCGACCGCAGCATCCGCCCGGAAACCCGCGTGCTGGGCATGTGCTGGGTGCATTCGGGCAGCGGCGTGAAACTGCCGCTCGCCGACATCGGTGCGCTGGTCGACAAACACAACCGCGGTCGCAGCGAGGCCGACCGCATCATCTACGTGGTGGACGGCGTACACGGTTTCGGTGTGGAAGACCTGAGCTTCCCGGCCATGAACTGCGACTTCTTCATCGCCGGCACCCACAAATGGATGTTCGGTCCGCGCGGCACCGGGATCGTGGTCAGCCGCACGCCGGAAGTGAAATACGTCACGCCGATCATCCCGACCTTTTCCGAGGCCGAACACTTCTCCACCACCATGACGCCGGGCGGTTACCACTCGTTCGAGCATCGCTGGGCGTTGACCGAGGCCTTCAAGCTGCACCTGCAACTGGGCAAGGCCGACGTGCAGGCGCGCATTCATGAACTGAACAGCTACCTGAAAAAACGTCTGCTGCAACGCCCGCAGATCGAACTGGTCACGCCGTTGAGCCCGGAGTTTTCCGCAGGCTTCACCTTCTTCCGGGTCAGGGGCAAGAACAGCGACAAGATCGCCGCGCACCTGATGGCCAACAAGGTGGTGGCCGACGCCGTGGAGCGCGATGTTGGCCCGGTGATCCGCACCGCACCCGGCCTGCTCAACGACGAAGCCCAGATCGACCGCCTGCTGGCGGTGCTCGACCGGGCGCTGTGAGCGCCAACGATTTCCTTCCTTTGACGAGACTCGAAATGAACAACGAACTGCCTCGTTCTGCCCTGAAAACCCTGCCGGCGCTGATGTTCGCCGCCCTCGCCGCCAGTCTGCTGCCAAACGCCGCGCAAGCCGCCACGCCGCCGGCACCGGGCAAGGTGTTCAAGGATTGCAAGGACTGCCCGGAAATGGTCGTGCTGCCCACCGGCACCTTCACCATGGGCACGCCTGAAGACGAAGTCGGCCGCGAGCCCGACGAAGGCCCGATGCATCCGGTGACGTTTGCCAAACCGCTGGCGATCAGCCGCTTCCAGGTACTCAAGGGCGAATGGTTCGCCTACCTCAAGGACACCGGCTACCAAATGCCCGACGGCGATGATCGCCCGGGGCGCGCGTGCAAGGCCGGGATCCCGGATTACGCCGGCAGCGACCCGCGCAAGCAGTACACCGACAGGCATCCGGCGGTGTGCATGGACTTCGCCGAGGCCAACGCCTATGTGGCGTGGCTGTCGAAAAAGACCGGCAAGCAGTACCGCTTGGTCAGTGAGTCCCTGCGCGAATACGCCGCCCGGGGCGGCACGACCGGGCCGTTCCCGTTCCCGTTCGATGAGGGCAAGGAATACAGCATCGCCAAGCACGCCAATACCTACGGTGCGGCCGATGGCTACAACTTCACCGCGCCGGCCGGCAGCTTCCCGCCCAACGCCTTCGGTGTGTACGACATGCACGGCAACGTCTACGAATGGACCGCCGATTGCTACAACGAAAACTACGAAGGCGCGCCGAGCGACGGCAGTGCATGGGAGACCGGCAAGTGCCAGTTCAAGCGCATTCGCGGCAACGACTGGGGCGAAGCGCCGGTGTTCTCGCGCTCCGGCAACCGCAATGCGCTGGTGCCGACCGAGCGCGGCGACTGGATCGGTTTCCGGGTCGCGCGGGATCTGTAACGCTCCCGCCGCCACGCTAAATTAACCCTCCCGCCAGTCGTTCTACAGATGGCGCGATCCATTGCGACGCGCCATTGCCCTCTACGTCACCCAGGCGATGTCCGCAGCCGATCCCGGACCTCGCCGCTCTTTCACGCAGGGAACCTCCATGAGCAAACCAACACGCGGGGTGATCAATGAATTGTTCGCCCTGCTCAAACCCTTTCGTCTGATCGTGGCCGGTTCGATCCTGCTCGGCATGGTCGGCGGCCTGAGCGTCACGGCGCTGCTGGCGACGATCAACAACGCGCTGCACTCCGAAGCTGGCCTGACCAGCAACGTGGTCGCGGCGTTCGCCGGCCTGTGTCTGCTGGCCCTGTTCAGTTCGATCTTCTCCGACATCGGCACCAACTTCGTCGGCCAGCACATCATCGCCAGGCTGCGCAAAGAACTGGGCGAAAAAGTGCTGTCGGCGCCCATCGAGCAGATCGAACGCTATCGCAGCCATCGGCTGATCCCGGTGCTGACCCACGACGTCGACACCATCAGCGATTTCGCCTTCGCTTTCGCGCCGCTGGCCATTTCCATGACTGTCACACTCGGCTGCATGGGCTATCTGGCGATCCTGTCGTGGCCGATGTTCCTGATGATGGTGGTGGCGATTCTGATCGGTACCGTCATTCAGTACATCGCCCGTGGGCGCGGCATGCAGGGTTTCCTCAAGGCCCGGGATTACGAAGACGAGCTGCAAAAGCACTACAACGCCGTCGCCGAAGGTGCCAAGGAGCTGCGCATCCATCGCCCGCGCCGCCATCGCATGTTCACCTCGGGCATCGAAGGCACGGCCGATAAAATCTGTGACACCCAGGTACGTTCGGTGAACATCTTCGTGGTCGCCAAGACCCTCGGCTCGATGCTGTTCTTCGTGGTGATCGGCCTGGCACTGGCCCTGCAATCGCTGTGGCCGAGCGCCGACAAAGCGGTGATGAGCGGCTTCGTGCTGGTGCTGCTGTACATGAAAGGTCCGCTGGAACACATCATCGGCACGCTGCCGATCGTCAGCCGCGCACAGATTGCATTCCGCCGGATTGCCGAATTGTCCGAGCAGTTCTCCTCGCCCGAGCCGCACTTGTTGCTCAGCGACCAAGGCAATAAAAAAACGCCCGTGCACAGCCTGGAGCTGACCGACGTCTCGTACAGTTTCCCGACCGTGGAAGGCGCTGCGCCGTTCCGCCTGGGGCCGGTGAACCTGAAGATCGATCAGGGCGATATCATCTTCATCGTCGGTGAAAACGGTTGCGGCAAGACCACCCTGATCAAACTGCTGCTGGGCCTGTATGCGCCGCAGCAGGGTGAGATCCGCCTCAACGATCAGGTCGTGACCGCCCTCACCCGCGACGACTATCGCCAGTTGTTCACCACGATCTTCGCCGACTATTACCTGTTCGACGACGTGGTGCAGGGCGACACGCATATTCCGCAAGACGCCAACAAATACCTCGAGCGCCTGGAAATCGCGCACAAGGTCAGCGTGCGCGACGGCGCGTTCACCACCACCGATCTGTCGACCGGTCAACGCAAGCGTCTGGCGTTGATCAATGCGTGGCTGGAAGAGCGTCCGGTGCTGGTGTTCGACGAATGGGCCGCCGACCAGGACCCGACGTTCCGACGGATTTTCTACACCGAATTGCTGCCGGACCTGAAGCGTCTGGGCAAGACCATCATCGTCATTTCCCACGACGATCGTTACTTCGACGTCGCCGACCAACTGGTGCGCATGAGCGCCGGCAAAGTGGTCACCGAGCTGCAGCCCGCCTGATTGTGAAAAATTTGTAAAAAAAGTGCGTTGAGCCTTTCCGGTTTTCGGAAGGCTCAACGTCTTACTTACAGTTAATAGAAATAGTTCTCAGTCAACACTTTGAAGAGTAGAAGAACAATGCCCGCACCGCACGGACTCCACCCGCTCGCCAAGGCTCTGCTGATCCGCCGTTCCTTCCGCACCACCCTTCCAGCCGTTTGCGCCCTGGCCCTCACCCTGCCGATCACCGGCCAGGCGCAGGCAGCGGCCGTGGCGATCAATATTCCTGCTCAGTCGCTGGGGAGCGCTCTGCAGGAATTCGGCCGCCAGACCAATCTGCAAGTGCTGTACAGCCCGGACGAAGTGAGCGGTCTGCGGAGCACCGCCGTCAGCGGCAACCTGGAACCGACCGCAGCGATCGGGCAATTGCTGCAGGGCACCGACATCACCTACAGCGTCCAGGGCAACAACGTTGCGTTGCGCGCCCGCGGCAACAGCGCAAGCCTGGATCTGGCGCCGACCAGCATTACAGCGGCCCAGGAATCGGCGTGGGGCCCGGTTGACGGGATCGTCGCCAAACGCAGCGCCACCGGTTCCAAAACCGATACCGCGCTCAAGGAAATCCCGCAGACCATCAACGTCGTCACCCAGGACGAAATCAAGATGCGCGGTTCGCAATCGGTCACCGAAGCCCTGCGCTACACCGCGGGCATGACCGGCGGCGGTTTCTCCGATCGGGTGAAAATCTTCGACGAACCGACGTCCCGTGGCTTCTCGCCTACCCCGCTCTACCTCGATGGTCTGCACCTGCCTTACGGCGGCGGCAGCACCGGCGGTTCGCTGCAGATCGATCCGTACAGCCTGGAGCGCATCGAAGTGCTCAAGGGCCCGGCATCGGTACTCTACGGCCAGAACCAGCCAGGCGGGATCGTCAACATGGTCGGCAAGCGTCCGACCGCCACACCGTTGCACGAAGTGATCCTGGGTGGCGGCAGCTATGACCGCAAATACGGCGCCTTCGACCTGGGCGGCCCGATCGACGACCAGGGCGAGTTTCTCTATCGCCTGACCGGTGTGGTCAACGACAGCAACTCGCAGATCGACCACGCCGACCAGAACCGCATGATGCTCGCGCCCAGCCTGACGTGGCTGCCGAACGACCGCACCAGCATCACCTTCTACGGCCAATACCAGAAAGACCGCGACACCCCGGAAGCCCAGGGCCTGCCGGCCGACGGCACCGTCCACCGCAGCAGTGCCGGGCGCATCAGCCGCAGTCTGTTCATCGGCGAGCCGGGCGTGAACAAGTACGACCGCGAACAGTTCGTGATCGGCTACGAGATCGCCCACGAACTCAACGACGTCTGGACCCTCAAGCAGAACGCCCGCTACGCCGACCTCAACGACCGTTACGTCGCGCCGCTGCACGGCTACTCGTTCGAAACAAACCCGGTCACCGGTGACGAAATCAGCTACCAGACCCGTTACGGCGTGGACTGGGCTCAGCACAACAAGGTTTTCGGCATCGATAACATCGCCCAGGCCCAGTTCAAGACCGGCGAACTGGACCACACCCTGCTGCTGGGCGTGGACTACTACCACTTCAATTCCAAGTTCCTCGGTCGCTATGACCGCACCGGCCCGGCCATCGACCTGTACAACCCGGTCTACGGCAGCGAGTTCAATTTCCGCCAGCCTTACAAGTGGGACAACACCGTCAAGCAGACCGGCCTGTACACCCAGGACCAGATGCGCTGGAACCAGTGGTTCCTGACCATTGGCGGGCGTTATGACTTCGCCGAGACCATCAACAAGGAACCGTTGGGCGGCAACCGTTCGAACCTCAAGGACGAGAAGTTCACCGGTCGTGCAGGCTTTGGCTACGAGTTCGAGAACGGCATGACGCCGTACGTGAGCTATGCCGAATCATTCCTGCCGCAAACCGGTGCCGACATGAACGGTCGCGGGTTCGAACCGACCGAAGGCAAGCAGTACGAAGTCGGCATCAAGTACGAGCCGAAGTCGATCGACGGCTTCATCCAGCTGTCGGCCTATCAGATCGACCAGAACAACATGCTGACCAACGACCTGCAAAACCCGGGTTTCAGCATCCAGAGCGGTTCGGTGCGCTCGCGCGGCGTGGAACTGGAAGGCAAGGTCAACGTCACCCAGAACCTGCGCGTGCTGGCCTCGGTGTCGCGTAACCAGATCAAATGGCGCAGCGTCAACGATGGCCGCGAAGGTCGCACCCTGGCCATGAGCCCGCCGCTGACGGCGTCCGCATGGATCAACTATGACTTCGACATCTCGACGTCGCTGGCCGGTCTGGGCATGGGCCTGGGCACCCGCTACGTGCGCAGCAGCTATGGCTCGGACTACGAGGAAGATTCCTTCCAGATCCCGTCCTACACCGTGTATGACGCCATGGTCTCCTACGACCTGGAAAAATCGCCACTGCACGTCAAAGGCGTGAAGGTGAAGATGAACCTGGAAAACCTCACGGACGAGAAATACGTCGCCAGCTGCAACAGCACGCTGGACTGCTACTACGGCGAAGGCCGGACCATGACCGCCGACGTGACCTACAACTGGTAACACGCTCAGCGTCAAACAGAACGCCGGCATCTGCCGGCGTTTTGCTGTCTGCCCGAAAGCAATTCCCGGGCAAAAGAAAAGGGCCGTAAACAGCGGCCCTTTCAGTCCCTCGAAAACCAGTGTCACTGCGCCGTAAACACCTCCACCAAGCGCTCGGCGATGTGTCGCTGCGCTTCTTCGGCTTCGTCGATGATCGCGCCCATGCGCATGAAGTCATGGGTCATGCCTTCGTACACTTTCAACTCGACCTCGACACCCGCCGCCTGCAAATGCCGGGCGTATGCCACGCCTTCGTCGTGCAGTGGATCGCACTCCGCCAACACCAAAAGCACCGGCGCCACAGCGGCTGAGACGTCACCCAGCAACGGCGAAAAACGCGGATCGAGACGGTCGGCCGCCTCACGCTGATAGTGGTTGTAGAACCAGTTCAGCGATGCCTTCTCCAGCAGATAACCCTCGGCGTAACGCTCGATGGACGGGGTGCTGCGGCTGGCGTCGGTGACCGGGTAGATCAGCACCTGCAAACGCGGCTGCACCGGGGCACCCGCCAATTGTGCGGCCAGCACCGTGGCCAGGCTGCCGCCGACGCTGTCACCGGCAATTGCCAGGCGCGTGCTGTCCAGGCCCAGATCCTGAGCGCTGGCGACCAACCAGTGCCAGGCATCCTGTGCATCGTCAGCGGCGGTCGGGAAGCGACATTGCGGCGCCAGTCGATAGGCCACCGACACCACCACGCAATCGGCCATCGACGCCAGCGCCCGGCACAGCGAATCGTGGGAATCGAGGCTGCCGACCACATAACCGCCGCCATGGAAGTACAACAGTGCCGGACGCCCGGCCCCGGCGTTCAAGGGCTGATTGCTGTAGACCCGCGCATCCAGCAGCGAGCCGTCGCGCACCGGCAGTTGCAGTTCATCGACCACCGCCAGGTCTTCACCGCCAGCGTCCATCAGCAACGAAGACTGATCGAACTGCTCGCGCGCCTGTTCCGGGCTCAACTCATGCATGCCCACGCGTTTGCCGCTGGCCCGGCCGTTGCCGACCAGTTGCAGAAATGCGGCGATATCAGGATTCAACGACATTCAAATTCTCCAGACCACTCGGGCGCCTTAAGCGCCCGAGTGGTGTTTGCGGTTACAGGACAGGATTCAGGACATGGCTACTGATTCAACGATCTCGCCGAGCATTTCTTCAGCCTCGGACAGGAAAGTTTCATCCCGCGGGATCTGGAAGTGCCCGCAATCGAGCCATTCGCCGCCCATGCCCGGCTGTTCGAGTTGCGTCGCCAGTTCAGCCGCCTCCTCTTCGCGACCGAGCGTCCACCAGCAGACCGGCTGCACCGCCAGCGGCGGACAGCGGTCGAGTTGCAGCGACAGCTGTTTAAGCCGGCGCGCCACGCTGAACACATGGGCCAGTTCATCGGCCCCCAGCGCGACGTAGGTCGAAGCCCCACCTCCGACGCCCATCGCTGCGTTGAACACTGCACGCAGGTGCTGTGCCGTTTCCTCGCCGTCGATGGTCACGTTTGTGGCATCCGGCAGCGTGACCCGCAGAAAATCGCGCAGGTCGGCTCGCCAGTCATCCACAGCGCCGGCATTGATCGCCGCCGAGGCCACGAAGCTGTCCACCAGGCCGACGAACTGCACGGGCTGCCCTTCCCGCTCAAGCTGCGCCGCCATCAGCATCGCCAGCGTACCGCCGAGCGACCAACCCAGCAGGTGATACGGCCCCTGCGGCTGTTTCTCGCGAATCTGCGCCACGTAATCACTCGCCATGCTTTCCAGCGACGTGTCGCTGAAGGCCGGGTCGAGCAACATCCGCGACTGGATCGCCAGCACCTGGCGCTGACCGCTCAGACGACGGGCCAATGGCTCGTAATCGAACACCGTGCCGAAACCGGCATGGATGCAAAACAACGGTTCCCGCCCCTTGACCTCGGCGTTCATCGCCAACAGTCCGGAGGCTTTCTCGGCCGTGCCCTGAACACTGGCCACCAGTTCGCCGATGCTCGGTTTCTGCATCAGATCGCGCAGTTTCAGGCTCAGGCCCTGGGACTTGAGCACACGACTGCGAGCGACCACCTGCAGGCTGAGGATCGAGTCGCCGCCCAGTTCAAAGAAGTTGTCGGTCAGGCCGACGCGTTCGATCTTCAGCACCTCCTGCCAGATTTTCGCCAGAGATTTTTCCAGCTCGGTACGCGGCGCCACGTAATCCTGACGCTGTCCGGCGTCCGGATCCGGCAGGGCCTTGCGATCGAGTTTGCCGTTCGGCGTCAGCGGCATGCGCTCAAGCAACATCAAGTGCGCAGGCACCATGTAGTCCGGCAGGCCGGCCTTGAGCTGTTCGCGCAAGCGTTCGCACAGACCGTCCACCGACGTATCGGCACCGGCCAGCACATAGCCGAGCAGCTGTTTGCCGCTGACGCCATCCCGAGCGACCACGGCTGCATCGCGCACACCCGGTTGCTGCTTGAGGCGTGCTTCGACCTCACCCAGTTCGATACGGAAACCGCGGATCTTCACCTGATGGTCGATTCGGCCGAGGTAGTCGACCGTGCCATCGGCGCGCTGGCGTACCAGGTCGCCAGTGCGATACAGACGGCTGCCATCGGTGCTGAACGGGTTGGCCACGAAGCGCTCGGCGGTGCCGCCGGCGCGCCCCAGATAACCACGGGCCAGCGCGCCACCGAGGTACAACTCGCCGGCAATCCCGACCGGCAGACGGTTGAGATCGCTGTCGAGCACGTAACCACAGCGCTCACCGACCACACTGCCGATCGGCGCGTAGGCAGCGCCGCAGACATCCTCGGCGCCGGCCTTCCAGATCAGCGGCGTGACCACGGTTTCGGTCGGGCCGTAGCCGTTGATGATGTACTGCGGTTTCAGCGCACGCTTGGCCAGCTCGAAACTCGCCACCGGCACCGCATCACCACCAAAGCAGTAGATTCGCACCGGCGGTGGGTTGCCGTGTTGCTCGGCGTGTTCGGCCAGTTGCTGCAGGTACACCGGCGGGAACGCCGCCACGGTCACGCCGTGTTGATGCATGGCGTTGCAGGTCTGCTCGGCGGTCCACAGGCTGTCGTCACGGATCAGCAGGCGTGCGCCATGGGTCAGGGTGGTCAGCCAGCGTTCATGGGCGCCGTCGAACGCGAACGACATGAAGTGCAATTCGCAATCGGCTTCGCTCATTTCATAACGCTGACCGATCGCCTCGCAGTGCATCGCCAGCGGCCCGTGAGCCACACCGACGCCTTTGGGCAACCCGGTGGAACCGGAGGTGTAGATCACGTACGCGAGGTTGCCCGGTTCGACCGAAACCTGCGGCGCAGTATCCGGCCGGGCGCTGAGGTCCAGTTGATCCAGTTCCAGCACATGCAGGTTGTCCTGGGCTGGCATCACCTGACGCAGGCTCGAATCGCTGAGCAGCAACGCAATCCCGGAATCACGCATCAGATAACTCAAACGCTCGCGAGGATAGGTCGCGTCCAGCGGCACATAGGCACCGCCAGCCTTGAGCACCGCCAGCAGCGCGACGATCATGTTTTCGCTGCGCGGCAGCGCCACGCCGACCCGCACTTCCGGGCCGACACCTTCGGCGATCAGTGCATGGGCCAGACGATTGGCCCGTGCCTCGATCTGGCCGTAGCTGAATGCCTGATCGTTGAAGACCACGGCAGTCTGCTCGCTGCGCTGCACGGCCCACTGACCGATGCGCTGATGCACCGCCAGCGCTGGCGGCTGTCCGGCAACCATCGTCGAATCCGCGACCTGCGCAGTCGGCAGGCCGATGCGGCCCAGCGGTTGCGATGCGTCTTGCGTAAGCGCAACCAGCAGCCCTTCCATATTGCTGCGGATGCCTTCGACGGTCGCCCGGTCGAAGTGCTCGCGCAGGAACATGTACTCGATCACCAGCCCTTCTTCGAGCGTAACCATCAGGTCCATCGGGAAGTTGGTCAGGCCGGCGCTGGCGCTCTCGCCGAACTTGAGCGAGTCGTCGCGCCACTGCCGCAACGCCTGATCGATCGGGTGGTTTTCGAACACGATGATGCTGTCGAACAGCGACTGTCCGGTACGTCCGGCCCAACGCTGAACGTCGGACAGCGGCGTGTATTCGCGCTCGCGCATTTCCAGGTTGAAGTCCTGCAAGTCGCGCAGCCAGTGGCCGACCGCCTGTTCGGCCGGTACATCCTTGATCACCGGCAAAGTATTGATGAACAGACCGAGGATCGACTCCGACGCCGGCAGACTCGCCGGACGCCCCGCCACCGTGGCACCGAACGCCACGCAGCGCTGGCCGCTGTAACGGCTCAGCAGCATCAGCCACGCGCCCTGCACCAGCGTGTTGAGGGTGATCTGCTGGGACTGGGCGAAGGCTTTGAGCTGTTCGGTGCGGGTTTCGCCCAGACGGCTGTACAGCGCTTCGTGACCGCGACCTTCGCCGATGCGGGCAACCGCGTCAGCGAGATACGTCGGCTCGTCGAGCAGGCTCAGGTGTTCACGCCAGAAACCTTCACTGGCGTTGGCATCCTGCTGTTGCAGCCAGTTGATGTAGCGACGGTACGGCACCGCTTCGGCGAGCGGCTGGCCGGAATACTGGCTCAGCACTTCGCCGATCAACTGCGAACTGCTCCAGCCGTCGATCAGGATGTGGTGATAGGTCCAGATCAGTTGATAGCTGCCCTCGCCCACCTGCACCAGGGTCAGGCGTTGCAGCGGCGGACGGTCGAGGTCGAAGCCCTTGGCCCGTTCGCTGGCGGCCAGCGCCTGCAAGGCTTCTTCGGAATGATCCTGATCGCGCCAGTCGAGCAGGCTCACCGGCAGTTGCGGATCGGCGAGCACGAATTGCAGCGGCTCGGCCATGTCCTGCCAGAGGAAACCGGTGCGCAGAATGTCGTGACGACGGCTCACCGCTTCCCACGCTGCCTGGAAGCGCGACGGCTCCAGGCCCTGCACCGGAATGCTCACCTGGTTGATGTAGAGGTCGGCTTCCGGCGAGTTCAAACCGAGGAACAGCATGCCCTGCTGCATCGGCGACAAGCGGTACAACCCGTCCAGTTGCCCCTCGGGCAATGGCAGCCCGGCAATCTGCGCCTCGCTCAGACCGTGCAACGGCATGTCGACCAAAACGGCCACCGGTGCCTGAGTGCCTTCGCTCGCCTGGGCACGCACGGCCAGTTGCTGGATGGTCGGCTGCTGGAACAGGTCTTTCGGGCTCAGTTCGATGCCTTGTTGACGGGCGCGGCTGACCACCTGAATCGAGACGATCGAATCGCCGCCCAACGCGAAGAAACTGTCGGTGGTGCTGATCCGCTCAAGGCCCAGCACGTCTTTCCAGATCTCCACCAGCGTCTGCTCGACGGCATTGGCCGGTTCGACGTGTTGCTGCGCAGCCGAGAACGCCAGCGCCGGCAGACGCTTGCGGTCGAGTTTGCCGTTGGGGCTCAGCGGCATCTGCGCCAGCCACATCCGGTGCGCCGGCACCATGTAATCCGGCAGGCTCGCGCCCAGCCAGCTCGACAGGCTGTCGTGCAGTGCGTTGCGCGCGGCATCGCTGGCGTCGACAGTCGCCGGATCGCTCGGCACCAGATACGCCACCAGTTGCTGACTGCCCAGTACGTCACGGGCAACCACCACCGCTTCCCGCACGGCAGGGTGTTCCATCAACCGTGCTTCGATTTCGCCCAGCTCGATCCGCAGACCGCGCAGTTTGACCTGATGGTCGATGCGCCCGACGTACTCGATCACGCCGTCGGCGCGATAGCGCGCCAGGTCACCGGTGCGGTACATCCGCTCGCCGGCCGCGAACGGATTGGCGACAAAGCGCTCGGCGCTCAGCCCTGGACGACGGTGATAACCACGGGCCAGACCGATTCCGCCGAGATACAACTCACCGGCTACACCCACCGGCAGCGGATTGAGACCGCTGTCGAGAATGAAGGTCGACAGGTTGGCAATCGGCTGACCGATCGGCACGCCATCGCGACCTTCGTCGCGGCAGGTCCAGTGGGTCACGTCGATCGCGGCTTCGGTCGGGCCGTACAGGTTGAACAGACCGGCCTGCGGCAGTTTGGCGAAGACCTGCACCTGCGCATCCACCGGCAGCGCTTCACCACTGCAGACGATGCGCTTCAGACCGGTGCAGCTCGACACGTTGGCGTCCTGCAGGAAGGCCTGCAGCATCGACGGCACGAAGTGCAACGTGGTGACGCGCTCGGCGTTGATCAGCGCGATCAGTTTCGCCGGATCGCGGTGGTCGCCCGGTGCCGCGACGACCAGTCGGGCGCCGGTCATCAGCGGCCAGAAGAACTCCCACACCGACACGTCGAAGCTGAACGGGGTTTTCTGCAGCACCGTGTCGCTGGCGTCCAGACCATAGGCCTGCTGCATCCACATCAGGCGGTTGGTCAGGGCGCGATGAGCGTTGCCCGCGCCTTTCGGCATGCCGGTGGAACCGGAGGTGTAGATCACGTACGCCAGGTTGCTGGCGTCGTATTCGACCTGCGGATTTTGCGTCGGCCACTCGGCGAAGTCCGCACCGGACGGTTCCAGGCACAGGGTCTGTACGCCGTCGGGAATCGGCAGGCCGGCCAGCAGGTGCGGCTGGGTCAGCAACTGGTCGATGCCGCTGTCGGCGATCATGTAGCTCAGGCGATCACGCGGGTATTCCGGATCCAGCGGCACGTAGGCGCCACCGGCCTTGAGGATCGCCAGCAGGCCGATGACCATTTCCAGGCTGCGTTCGACCGCAATCCCCACCAGCACATCCGGGCCGACCCCACGGGCGATCAAGCCATGGGCCAACTGGTTGGCGCGGGTATTGAGTTGCGCGTAGCTCAGGGTCTGGCCGGCGAACACCAACGCCGGCGCGTCCGGGGTGCGCAGGGCCTGGGTTTCGATCAGCGTGTGCACGCCCTGCTCCAGCGGATAGTCGATGCCGGTGGCGTTCCACTGCTCGACCATCAAGCGACGGTCGACGCTGTCGAGCAAGTCCAGCGCGCCGAGCATGGCATCGCCCGACTGCACCATTTGCTGCAACAGGTTTTGCAGTTGCGCGCTCAATTGCGCGATCACCGAATCGGTGAACTGCCCGCGCTGGTAGCTGTAGTGCAGCGACAGTTCATCGCTGACGTTCACCGCCAGGGTCAGCGGGTAGTTGGTCTGCTCGTGGTTATTGACCTCGCCAAAGCGCAGTTCCTGCGGCGCGCCCTCTTCCAGGGCCTGGGACACGGGATAGTTCTCGAACACCAGAATGTTGTCGAACAGCGCTTCACCGCTCTGCCCGGCCCAGCGCTGGATGTCGAACAGCGGCGTGTGTTCGTGTTCGCGCAGACCGATGTTCTGCGCCTGCACGCTCTGCAACCACTGGCCGACGCTGTATTCCGAACGCGGGCTGGCGATCACCGGCAAGGTGTTGATGAACAGGCCGATCTGCTGCTCGACGCCTTTGAGCTCGGTCGGACGACCGGCCACGGTGGCACCGAAGGCTACACTTTCCTGACCGGTCAGGCGCTGCAACAGCAGCAACCAAGCGGCCTGAATCAAGGTATTGAGCGTGACTTTCTGCTGACGGGCAAACTCGCCCAGGCGTCGGGTCTGTTCGGCGTCGATGAACACGTAGCGCTCGCCATGACCTTCACGCAACTCGTCGCTGCGCTGGGCCTGAATGGCCTGGGCCAGACGGGTCGGCTCTTGCAGGCTGGCCAGTTGCGCGGTCCAGTAATGTTCACTGACCTTGGCGTCCTGGCGTTGCAGCCATTCGATGTAGTCGCGATAACGCCCGGTCAGCGCTGGCAGGGTTTCTCCGGCATAACGCTGGAGGACTTCGCCGAGCAACTGCGAATTGCTCCAGCCGTCCATCAGGATGTGGTGATTGGTGTAGATCAGGTGGCAACGCTGATCGTCCAGACGCACCACGACCATGCGCAGCAGCGGGCCGTGGCACAGGTCGAAACCCTGTGCCTGTTCGTTGGCTGCCAATCGATCCAGCGCTGCCGGATCGGCGCTGCGGTCACGCCAGTCGAGCACGCTGAACGGCATCTCCAGCTGCTTGTGCACCACTTGCACCGGACGCGCCACCTGGCCTTGCCAGATGAAACTGGTGCGCAGGATGTCGTGGTTATCCACCGCCGCCTGCCAGGCTTGCTGGAAGCGCTGCGGGTCGAGGCCTTCGACGTCCAGGCGAACCTGGTTGATGTAGTCGCCGCTCGCCTGCTCGTACAGGCTGTGGAACAGCATGCCCTGCTGCATCGCCGACAGCGGATAGATGTCGGCAATCTGCGGCGCCGGCAACGGCAAACCGTCGAGCTGAGCCTGAGTCAGACCCGCCAGCGGGAAGTCCGACGGGGTCAAGCCTTCCACGCCTGGCGTCAGGCAGTGAGCGATCAGCGCGGCCAGTTCATCGGCGTAGTCGCGGGCCAGCGCTTCAATGGTGGCGCTGTCGAAGCGTTCTTCGCTGAAGGTCCAGCCGACGCTCAATTCACCGCCATACACCTGACCGTTGAGGGTCAGCCAGTTACCCAGCGGCGCATCCTGGCTTTGTTCCAGGCCGGAGTTTTCGGGGGCCGGCGCGAACAGTGCGCCATCATCGGCCTCGAAGCTGCCGTCGAACTGGCCGAGGTAGTTGAAGGTAATGCGCGGGGTCGGCAGTGCCTTCAGGCTGTTTTGCGCGCCGGCATCACCGAGGTGACGCAACGCGCCGAAACCGATGCCCTTGTTCGGGATCGAGCGCAGTTGTTCCTTGATCCGCTTGATCGAATCGCCCGCGCCTTCGCCCAGGGTCAGACGCACCGGGAACAGGCTGGTGAACCAGCCCACGGTGCGGGTCAGATCGACGTCATTGAAAAGCTCTTCGCGACCGTGACCTTCCAGTTGAATCAGCGTCGACGGCTGCCCGCTCCAGCGCCCGATGACCCGGGCCAGTGCGGTCAGCAGCAGGTCGTTGACCTGGGTGCGATAGGCCGCCGGGGCTTCTTGCAACAGCTGCCGGGTCAGCTCCGCGCTGAGGCGAGTCTGTACGGTCTGCGCCAGACGGTTATGCTGGCCGGCGTCGAGACGCTTGCACGGCAAGTCGGTGCTGACATCGCTCAGGCAGGCCTGCCAGTACGCCAGTTCCTCCAACAATGCAGGGCTGTTGGCGTAACGCTGCAAGTGTTCGCTCCAGTCCTTGAAGGCACTGGTCTTGGCCGGCAGGCTCAGGGCCTGACCGTTGATGGCTTGCTGATAAGCGGTTTGCAGGTCGTCCAGCAGAATGCGCCACGACACGCCGTCCACCGCCAGGTGATGGATCACCAGCAACAGGCGTTGACTGCCATCGGCCAGACTCGCCAGCACCGCCCGCAGCAACGGGCCGTTCTGCAGGTCGAGGCTGCGCTGGGCGCGGTTGCCCAACGCTTCAAGATCGGCGATGTCGGCAATGGCTTCCTGCCAGAGCAGATCTTGCGGCAAGGCGTCGGCCGCCAGGTGTTCGGCCTGCCAGACACTGCCTTGCTGGCTGAAGCTCAGGCGCAAGGCATCGTGATGGATGACCAGCGCACGCAACGCTTGCTCGATCTTTTCGGCCGCCAGCGGCTGAAGTGGCTTGAGCAGCACCGACTGGTTCCAGTGGTGACGCTCGGGGATGTCGTCCTCGAAGAACTGCTGCTGGATCGGCAGCAGCAACGCCGGGCCGGTGACCGGTTGCTGATCAATGGTCGATTCGCTGTCGCCGAGCTGCGCGACCAGCGCCAGACGCTGCACGGTCTGGTGCTGGAACAGGTCTTTGGGGTTCAGACGGATGCCGGCCTGACGGGCGCGGCTGACCACTTGAATCGAGATGATCGAATCGCCGCCCAGCTCGAAGAAGTTGTCGTTCAGACCCACTTGCGGCAGCTTCAGCACGTCCTGCCAGATCTCGGCCAGACGCTGTTCCAGTTCGCTTTGCGGTGCCTGATAAGCCTGCTGCGCCTGACTCGCATCCGGGGACGGCAAGGCACTGCGGTTGAGTTTGCCATTGGCGGTCAACGGCAATTGTTCGAGCAACAACAGGTGCGCCGGGATCATGTGATCCGGCAGGTTTTCCTTGAGCGCGGCCCGCACGCTGTCACGCCACTGTCCCTGTTCGGCAGCGTCGGCGTCGAGCAATGCAGCCTCGCTCGGCACCAGGTACGCCACCAGTTGCTGACCACTGAGACCCGGCTGCGCCAGCACCACGGCCTGACGCACGGCGGACTGTTCGAGCAACTGCGCTTCGATCTCGCCGAGCTCGATGCGGAAGCCGCGAATCTTCACCTGATGGTCGATCCGGCCGATGTATTCGATCACGCCGTCGGCGCGGTAGCGCGCAAGGTCGCCGGTGCGGTACAGGCGACCGCCATCGGCGGCAAACGGATCGGGAATGAAGCGCAGCGTGGTCAGGTCCGGACGGTTCAGATACCCCCGGGCCAGACCGGCACGGCCGACGTACAGCTCGCCGATGCAACCCTTGGCCACCGGGTTCAGGTCGCCGTCGAGCAAGTACCAGGACAGGTCCGGGATCGGCTCGCCGATCGGGCTGCTGGCGTCGCGTTGCAGGTCCGCCAGCGAGATCGGCCGGTAGGTCACGTGAACCGTGGTTTCGGTGATGCCGTACATGTTGATCAGTTGCGGGGCCTGATCGCCGAAGCGCTCGAACCATGGGCGCAGGCTCTTGACCTCCAGCGCCTCGCCGCCGAACACCACATAACGCAGGGACGGTTGCGCCGCCGCGTGTTCCGGGGCGCACGCCACTTGCATCAGTTGCTTGAACGCCGACGGCGTCTGGTTGAGGACGGTGATCCCTTCACGGCACAGCAAGGCGTAGAAATCGTCCGGCGAACGGCTGGTCTCGTGCGGCACCACCACCAGTTTGCCGCCGTACAGCAGCGCACCGAAGATTTCCCAGACCGAGAAGTCGAACGCGTAGGAATGGAACAGGCTCCAGACATCCTGCGGGCCGAAATCGAACCAGGCATCGGTGGCCTTGAACAGGCGCAGCACGTTGTGATGGGCGAGCAAGGTGCCTTTCGGCTGGCCGGTGGAACCAGAGGTGTAGATCACGTAGGCCAGGTTGTCCGCGCTCATGGAGACCTGCGGGTTGCTGTCGCTATAGCCTTCGAGGCCGTCGCGTTCCTGATCGAGTATCACGCTGCGCACCGAGTCCGGCACCGGCAGACGGCCGAGCAGATGACTCTGGGTCAACAGCAGAGCGATGCCACTGTCGCCGATCATGTAGGCCAGACGATCTTCCGGATACGTCGGGTCGAGCGGCACATAGGCACCGCCGGCCTTGAGAATCGCCAGCAGGCCGACGAGCATTTCCAGGCTGCGCTCCACCGCCAGACCGACGCGCACGTCGGGCCCGACACCGCTGGCAATCAACTTGTGGGCCAACTGGTTGGCGCGGCTGTTGAGCTCGCCGTAGCTCAAGGCCTTTTCGCCGTAAGTCACGGCCACCGCGTGCGGCGCACGCGCGGCCTGCGCTTCGATCAGTTGATGCAGGCACACCTCGCTCGGGAAATCGGCCACGGCCGGGTTCCATTGCAACAACGTGGCCTGACGTTCGGCCGCGTCATGCAGCGGCAGCTCGGCGATGCGCTGGGTGCAATCGGCGACGATGCCGCGTAGCAGATTCGTCCAGTGCTGCGCCAGGCGCTGCATGGTCACCGCGTCGAACAGGTCGGTGGCGTAGGTCAGTTCGGCCCAGACGTTGTCCGCCGATTCGAAGGTGTCGAGGGTCAGGTCGAACTGCGCGGTGTGCGACACCCAGCTCAGGCCTTCGATCTCGATCTTCGACAGACGCGTTGCGCCCTGCGCCTGACGGGTCTGGCTCTGGTGGTTGTGCAGCACCTGGAACAGCGGACTGTGGCTCAGGCTGCGCTCCGGTTGCAGCGCATCGACCAGTTGCTCGAACGGCAGATCCTGATGGGCCTGGGCGCCGAGCACGGTGTTCTTCACTTGTTGCAGCAGGCTGCGGAAGCTCTGCTGGCTGTCGAACTCGGCCTTCAGCACTTGAGTGTTGACGAAGAAGCCGATCAGGCCTTCGGTCTCGACCCGGTTGCGGTTGGCCACCGGCACGCCGACGCGAATGTCGGCCTGGCCGCTGTAGCGGTGCAGCAGGGTCTGGAACGAGGCCAGCAGCAGCGCGAACAGGGTGACGTTTTCCCGTTGTGCGACGTGCTTGAGGCCGGCGACCAGTTCGGCGCTCAGCGGGATGTCCTGACGCGCGCCCCGGTAGCTTTGCTCCGGCGGACGCGGACGGTCGGTCGGCAGCTCCAGCAACGGCTGGTCGCCATCGCCCAGTTGCGCGGTCCAGTAACTCAGTTGGCGCTCGCGTTCACCGGCATCCATCCACTGGCGCTGCCACACGGCGTAGTCGGCGTACTGCACCGGCAATGCCGGCAGCTGCGCGGTCTTGCCTTCGCTGTGGGCGGCATACAACGCCACCAGCTCGTTGACCATGATGCCCATCGACCAGCCATCGGACACGATGTGGTGCAAGGTGATGATCAGCGCGTGGTCATCGGCCGCCAGGCGCAGCAACTTGACCCGCAGCAGCGGGCCTTTCTGCAAGTCGAACAGGTGCAGGGTTTCGGCAGCGACCAAGGCTTGCAGCGCGGAATCGTCCAGCTCGCGATCGATGGTTTCGACGGCGATGTCCAGCGATGCCTGGGCCTGGATCACTTGCAGGGTCTGGCCCTGCTCCTCGACAAAGCAGGTACGCAGGGATTCGTGGCGGGCGATCAGCGCATCGAAGCTGCGCTGCAACGCCGGCAGGTCCAGTTCACCGCGCAGGCGCAGTGCGGCCGGCACATGGTAGGCGGTGCTGGTCGGTTCCAGCTGCCAGAGGAACCACTGACGCTCCTGAGCGTAGGACAGCGTCAGCGGTTGCAGGCGCGGCAACGCCACAATCGGCGGTTCTTGATGTGCCTGCTCGACCCCAAGGGCGGCGACGAAATCCACCAGCGTGCTGTGTTCGAACAAGGTGCGCAGCGGCACTTGCACGTTGAGCGCCTGACGCACCCGCGAAACGACCTGAGTCACCAGCAGCGAATGGCCGCCGAGCTCGAAGAAGTTGTCGCCCAGCCCCACCTGCTCCAGTTTCAACACGGTTTGCCAGATGTCGGCGACGGTGTGCTGGGTGGCGGTCTGCGGCGCGATGTAGGTCGATTGCAACTGGCTGGCGTCGGGCGCCGGCAAAGCCTTGCGGTCGACTTTGCCGTTGGGGGTCAGCGGCAGTTGCGCAAGGAACAGCAAGTGCGCCGGCACCATGTACTCCGGCAATTCAGCCTTGAGGCTGGCCTTGAGCTCAGCGCGCAGCGCGGCTTCGCCATCGGCATCCAGCGCTTCGTCGGACATCGGCACCACGTAGCCCACCAGTTGCGGGCCGGTCGGGCCGTCCTGGGCGACGACCACGGTTTCACGCACGCTGTCGAGCGCCAGCAGGCGCGCTTCGATTTCGCCCAGCTCGATCCGGAAACCACGGATTTTCACCTGATGGTCAATCCGCCCGATGTATTCGATCACGCCTTCGGCGCGGTAACGGGTCAGGTCACCGGTGCGATACAGACGCTCGCCGGTGCTTGAGAACGGGTCCGGCACAAAGCGTTCGGCGGTCAGCGCAGGACGCTGGAAGTACCCCCGCGCCAGACCATCGCCACCGATCAGCAGCTCGCCCGGCGCGCCGAGCGGATTGAGTTCCAGATCGCTGCCGAGGATGTACAGCGCGGTGTTGTCGATCGGTTTGCCGAGGAACGGACGGCTGTTGTCCACGCTCAGCGGATGCAGCGCCGACCAGATCGTGGTTTCGGTCGGGCCATAGAGGTTCCAGACCTTCGGCGAGCGCGCCAGCATGCGTTGTGCCAGTTCCTGGGGCAGCGCTTCACCGCCACACAGGAAAGTGCGGCCGTCGAGAATCCCGGCGTGTTCGTGGTCCAGCAGCATGCGCCAGGTCGAAGGCGTGGCTTGCAGCATGGTCACGCCGTGGCGGTCGATCAGTTCGAGCACCGCTTGCGGATCCTGATGCACGTCCTTGCCGGTCAACACCACGGCGGCGCCGGCCAGCAGCGGGCCGTAGATTTCCAGGCCGAAAATATCGAACGAGAAGGTGGTCAGCGACAGCATGCGATCCGCCGCCGCGATGCCCGGTTGATCGACCATGCTCGCAACGAAGTTGCTCAGGGCTGCGTGGCGGACCATTACGCCTTTAGGCTTGCCGGTCGAACCGGAGGTGTAAATCGTGTAGGCCAGATGCTCACCGTTCACGGCCACGTCAGGCGTGGTGACCGGGTACGCCGCCAGCCAGTCCTGCGGCTGATCCAGCAGCACCGTGGCAAGGCCGGCCGGGATCGGCAACAGCGTCTGCAAGTGCGACTGGGTCAGCAGCAATTCGATGCCGCTGTCCTCGATCATGTAGGCCAGACGATCCTCCGGGTACGCCGGATCCAGCGGCACATAAGCGCCGCCGGCCTTGAGGATCGCCAGCAGGCCGACGATCATTTCCACACTGCGCTCGACCGCGATGCCGACCAGTCGATCCGGGCCGACACCCAGCTCGATCAGCTTGTGGGCGAGCTGGTTGGCGCGGGCGTCCAACTCGCCGTAAGTCAACACGTCCTCGCCGATGATCAGCGCGATGGCGTCAGGCGTTTTCTCGGCCTGCAAGGCGATGCGTTGCTGCACACAGGGCGCCGGCGCGGCGTGATCGACGACGCGTTTCCAGTCCTGCAACAACACTTGATGTTCGGTGGTTTCCAGCAGCGGCAGTTCACCGACGCGCTGATTTGGCGCGGCGACAATGCCGTGCAGCAGGTTCAGCCAGTGGCGCGCCAGACGCTCGATGGTTTGCGGCTTGAACAGGTCGGTGGCGTAAGTCAGTTCCGCCGCCACGCCTTCACTGGATTCGTAGGTGCCGAGGGTCAGGTCGAACTGCGCGGTGCGGCCCTCCCAGACGATATCCTCGACACTCAGTTGCGGCAGTTGCACCTGGCTCTGGCGCTGGGTCTGATCGTTGACCGTCTGGTGGTTGTACATCACCTGGAACACCGGGCTGTGGCTCAGGCTGCGTTCCGGTTGCAGGGCCTCGATCAGTTGCTCGAACGGCAGGTCCTGATGGGCCTGGGCCGCCATCGCCGATTGTTTGACCTGGGCCAGCAATCGATTGAACGGCAGTTGCCCGTGAACGTCCGCGCTCAGCACCTGGGTGTTGACGAAGAAGCCGATCAGCCCCTCGGTTTCCACCCGGTTGCGGTTGGCGGTCGGCACGCCGACGCGGATCTGCGACTGGCCGCTGTAGCGGTGCAGCAAGGCCTGGAACGACGCCAGCAGCACCATGAACAGACTCGCACCTTCGCGCTGGGCCAGTTGTTTGAGGGCATCGCCCAGTGCGGTCGGCAGGTGCAGATCGAGACGCGCACCACGGAAGCTTTGCACCGCCGGGCGCGGGTGATCGATCGGCAATTCCAGCACCGGCTGTTCGCCGCCGAGGGTGTCGATCCAGTATTTGAGCTGCCGCTCACGCTCGCCGGCCTCCAGCCAGTGGCGCTGCCAGATCGCGTAGTCGGCGTATTGCACCTCCAGCGGCGGCAGGCTCAGGGACTGGCCGCCGGTGTCGGCGGCGTAATGCTTGATCAGCTCGCCGACCAGCACTTGCATCGACCAGCCATCGGAGATGATGTGGTGCTGGATCAGCGCCAGCACGTGATCGTCTTCGCCGACCTTGAGCAACGACACCCGCAGCAACGGGCCCTGTTGCAGGTTGAACGGGCGCGCGGTTTCGTTCTCGACGAAAGCCTTGATCGCAGCGTCGGCGTCCAGACCCGGCGCCAGCGTCTCGACCGTGATGCTCAACGGCATCTGCGCGTGAACCTTCTGGCAGAAGGTTTCACCTTGCTCGACGAACGTGGTGCGCAGGCTTTCGTGGCGGGCGACCACCGCGTTGAAACTGCGTTCCAGCGCCGCGACATCCAGCCGGCCCTTCAAACGCAGGGCGCTGGGAATGTGATACGCGGTGCTGTGCGGGTCCATCTGCCACAGGAACAACTGACGTTCCTGGGCGTAGGACAGCGGGATCGCCTCGAAGCTTGAGCGAGTTTCCGGAATCGGCAGGTTGGCCGGCGAGACGCCCTCTTCGAGCATCTTTTCCAGGTAGAGCTTACGTTTGTCCAGCGGCAGAGTGATAAAGCGCTTGGCAATCCTCAAAGCAACACTCGTGTCCATCAGAACTCCTCCATATCGTCAAGCAGGGCTTCCAGCTTGTTCAGTTTCTGTTCGTTGATTGCCCCGCCTCCTGTATCGAGTCGAGCGACAAAGTCGCTCAGGACGGGGTGCTGGAATAGCAGTTGCGGCGTCAGCGTCAGGCCCAGTTCCAGGGCGATGCGCGACACGACATTGACCGCCAGCAGCGAGTGCCCGCCGAGTTCGAAGAAGTGATCGTTCAGACCGATGCGTTCCACGGTGAGCACTTGCTGCCAGATTGCCGCGACCTGTTGCTCAAGCTCCGATTGCGGCGCGACATACGCGACCTGCATCTGGCTGGCATCCACCGCCGGCAGCGCCTTGCGGTCGAGCTTGCCGTTGGGGGTCAGGGGCAACTGCTCAAGGAACAGCAGGTGCGCGGGAATCATGTAGTCAGGTAACGAAGACTTGAGGCCAGTCTTTAGTCCGTCGCGCAGTTGGCGCTGCGCTTCACCGTCGTACACGTCCAGTTTCGGGGCCACGACATAGGCCACCAGTTGCGCGCCGCCCTCGGCCTCGACGGCCAGCACGGCCGCCTCGCTGATGCCCGGTTGCGCCAGCAGCCGCGCTTCGATTTCGCCGAGTTCGATACGGAAACCACGAATTTTCACCTGATGGTCGATCCGGCCCATGTACTCCAGCTCACCGTCCTCGCGCTGACGAATCAGGTCGCCGGTGCGGTAGAGACGCTCGCCATTACGGGCGAACGGATTGGGCACGAACTTCTCGGCGGTCATCGCCGCTTTGCCCAGGTAACCGCGCGTGACGCCAGCGCCCGACAGGTACAACTCGGCCGACACACCTTGCGGCACCGCTTGCAGATCGGCATCGAGCAAGTGGCTGGCGGAGTGATCGAGCGCGCGACCGATGCGCGCCTGACCACCGGCGGTGCGACGGATCCAGGTCGAGTAAGTGGTGTCTTCCGACGGGCCGTACAGGTCATAGACGTGCTCAATGCTCGGCTGCTGATACAGCGCGTCCACCAGCCCTTGCTTGAGCGGTTCGCCCGCCAGGTTGATGATCCGCACACCCGGTGGAATCTGCCCGGCGCGCTGCAACGCATTGATCGCCGACGGCACGGTGTTGATCAGGCGCACCTGATCCCGCGCCGGCAGTTGCGGCAGTTCCAGCGCATTACGGGCGATGATCAGCGAGCCGCCGTTGGCCAGGGTCACAAACAACTCCCACACCGACAGGTCGAAACACACCGACGTCGAGGCCAGTACGCCTTGAATGTCTTCGCGGCGGTAGACCTTGGCCGACCAGTCGATCAGTGCCATGACGTTGCGATGGGCAATCGCCACGCCTTTCGGCTTGCCGGTGGAGCCAGAGGTGTAGATCACGTAGGCGAGGTTGTCCGGGGTCACGGCGGTTTGTGGTGCCTGAGCCGGATAGCCATCCAGCACGATCTGATCCAGCAGCAACACCTGCGTGTCGGACGGCACGGTCAGTGTTGCCGCCAGTTCTTGCTCCGTCAGCAACACTCGCGCCCGGCTGTCTTCGAGCATGTAGGCCACGCGGTCGGCCGGATAGTCCGGGTCCAGCGGCACGTAGGCGCCGCCGGCCTTGAGCACCGCCAGCAGCGCAATCAGCAACTGCTCGGAACGCGGCAACGCCACGCCCACCCGCACTTCCGGGCCGACGCCTAGTTCAATCAACTTGTGCGCCAGACGGTTGGCCCGGGCGTCCAGTTCGGCGTAGGTCAGCTGCGAGTCGGCAAAGGTCACGGCCAGTGCATCCGGGGTCGCGATGACCTGACGGGCGATGCTCTGGTGGATGCACAGTTCGGTGACGAAATCGCTGGAAACCGGCGCCATTTCGATCAGACGCAATTCGCTGAGCGAACGCTCGCCCGCCTCGGTCATCTGCTCAAGCAAACGCTGCAAATGAGCACCCAGTTGCGCCACACCGACGTCGGCAAAACGGTCGCGCTGGTAGCTGAAGTGCACCGACAGTTCGGCGCCCAGATGCACCAGCAGGGTCAGCGGATAGTTGGTCTGTTCGTGGTTCTCCACCGGACCGAATCGCAGGCCTTGTGGCGCGCCTTGCTCCAATGCCTCGGCGATCGGGTAGTTCTCGAACACCATCAGGCTGTCGAACAGCGCGTCACCGCCCTGCCCGGCCCAGCGCTGGATCTGCGCCAGCGGTGTGTGCTCGAACTCGCGCAGCGCCAGGTTCTGTGCCTGCACGCCTTGCAGCCAGCTGGCCAGGGTCTGCTGCGCTTGTGGCGCGGCGATCACCGGCAAGGTGTTGATGAACAGACCGACCTGCTGTTCGGCCCCCGGCAAATCCGCCGGACGCCCGGCGACGGTGGCGCCGAACGCCACGCAATCCTTGCCGGTGTAGCGCTGCAACAGCAGCAGCCACGCGGCTTGCACCAGGGTGTTGACGGTGACTTTCGAGGCCCGGGCAAACTCGCCCAGACGCTGAGTCAGACCGGCATCGAGCACCTGGAAATGATCGCCGTAACCGACGCTCGGCAGACCGGCATTCGGCCGCGCGATGGCATCGGCCAGACGCGTCGGCTCCTGCAGATTGCCCAGCGCCGCCAGCCAGTAGGCTTCGGCAGTCGCGGCGTCCTGACGTTGCAGCCAGGCGATGTAATCGCGGTAGCGCCCGGTAGGACGCGGCACCGCTGCGCCGCTGTAATGCTGCAACACTTCGCCGAGCAACTGCGCGCTGCTCCAGCCGTCCATCAGGATGTGATGGTTGGTGTAGATCAGGTGATACCGGTTTTCCGCGATGCGCACCAACACCAGACGCAACAACGGTGCACGGCTCAGGTCCAGGCCCTGGGTACGCTCTTCGTCGGCGAGTTTTTTCAGCGCGGCATCAACGTCAGTCTGACCGTTCCAGTCGAGTACCCGGAACGGCACTTCGAGCTGACGCTGCACCACTTGCACCGGCTGCTCCAGATCGCCCTGCCAGACAAAACCGGTGCGCAGGATGTCATGGGCATCCACCACCGCTTGCCACGCGGCGCGGAAACGCTGCGGGTCGACGCCATCGACGTCCAGACGCATCTGGTTGATGTAGTCGCCGTTGCCGTGTTCGAGCAAGGTGTGGAACAGCATGCCCTGCTGCATCGGCGACAGCGGGTAGATGTCGTCGATGGTCTGCGGCTGTGGCGCCAGTACGTCGAGCTGGGCCTGGGTCAGGGTCGCCAGCGGGAAGTCCGACGGGGTCACGCCATGGTTGGCGCTGTCGCAGCAATGGGCGATCAGCGCGGTCAGCTCTTGCAGGTAATCGTCGGCCAGACGCTGGATGGTCGCCGGCTCGAACATCTCGCGGCTGAAGGTCCAGCTCAGGTCCAGTTCGCCGTTGAACACCTTGCCGTCGAGGGCCAGCGGGCTGCCCAGCGGGCCTTGCATATTCACTTCTTCGCCGCCGGATTCGCTGGTCGGCAGGAACAGCGCTGCATCACCGGCCTCGAAACTGCCGTCGAACTGGCCCAGATAGTTGAAGGTCAGGCGCGGCGTCGGCAGCGCTTGCAGGGTAGCGCGGGCGTGGTCGTCGCCCAGATGCGCGAGGGCACCGAAACCGATGCCTTTATTCGGGATCGCCCGCAGCTGTTCCTTGATCTGTTTCAGCGAGGCGCCGAGGTTGGCGGTCGGGGTCAGTTTTGCCGGGAACAGGCTGGTGAACCAGCCCACCGTGCGGGTCAAATCGACGTGATCGAACAGATCTTCGCGACCGTGACCTTCCAGTTGCACCAGCACATTGTCGGCGCCGGTCCAGCGCACCATCACCCGCGCCAGCGCGGTCAGCAGCAGGTCGTTGACCTGAGTGCGGTAGGCCGCCGGGGCCTCTTGCAGCAGTTGACGGGTCAGGGTCTTGTCCAGCGGCGTGCGGATCGCCACCGCCCGGCAATGTTGCTGGCCGCCTTGCGGGTTATCGCACGGCAACGTGTTCGATGCGCCTTGCAGTTGTTGCTGCCAGAAGCCCAGCTCGGCTTGCAATGGGGCGCTGCCGGCGTAGTCCTGCAACGCTTCGGTCCAGGCTTTCACGGCGCTGGTCTTGGCTGGCAGTTGCACGGCCGCACCCGACTGGATCTGTCGGTAAGCGCTTTGCAGGTCTTCGAACAGAATCCGCCACGACACGCCATCCACCACCAGGTGATGGATCACCAGCAGCAGACGCTGACTGCCATCGGCCACGTTCGCCAGCACCGCACGAATCAGCGAACCGCCGCTCAGTTGCAGGCTGCGCTGGACCTGATTGCCGATCGTTTCGAGAGCCGCCAGATCGGCGACCTCGACTTGCCACAGCACGGTCTCACCGGCCTGGGTTTCGACATCGCGGTACTGCGCCGTCCAGCCCTGTCCATGCTCGGCAAAGTCCAGGCGCAGGCTGTCGTGATGCACGACCAGCGCATCCAGTGCCTGCTCAAGCACAACCGCATCCAACGGCTGAGCGGTCTTGAGCATCACCGACTGGTTCCAGTGATGACGGTCGGGAATCGGCTGGGCGAAGAACCACTGTTGAATCGGCAGCAACGCGGTTTCACCGGTCACCGGTTGCTGATCGATCGGCTGCACCGGATCGCCGGTCTGCACCACATTGGCCAGCGCCTGAATGGTCTGATGCTGGAACAGGTCTTTCGGGGTGAAGCGCAACCCGGCCTGACGGGCGCGGCTGACCACCTGAATCGAGATGATCGAATCGCCGCCCAGCTCAAAGAAGTTGTCGGTCAGGCCGACGCGCTCCAGCTTCAGCACGTCCTGCCAGATCGTTGCCAGTTGCTGCTCCAGCGCGCTTTGCGGCGCGACATAAGATTGCTGCAGTTGGCTGACATCAGGTTTGGGCAGGTTCTTGCGATCGAGTTTGCCATTCGGCGTCAGCGGCATGCGCTCAAGGGTCAGCACGTAGGCCGGGACCATGTGCGCTGGCAAAGTGGCCTTGAGTTGCGCCCGCAGTTGCTCGGCGAAATCCGCCTGTTGCGAGTCGCCGACCACGTACGCCACCAGCCGTTTGCTGCCAGCGCTTTCCTGGGCCACGACCACCGCTTCGCGCACGCCGTCGAGGGCTTGCAGGCTGGCTTCGATCTCGCCCAGTTCGATGCGGAAACCACGGATCTTCACCTGATTGTCGATACGCTCCAGATAATCAAAAGTGCCGTCGACACGCTGGCGCACCAGATCGCCGGTGCGGTACAGCACGCCACCGGTTGTGCTGAACGGATCCGCGACAAAGCGCTCGGCAGTCATCGCCGGACGATTCAGGTAACCACGGGCTACGCCACTGCCACCGAGGTACAGCTCGCCGGCCATGCCTTGCGGCAACAGGTTCAGATCGGCGTCGAGCACATAGGCGCTGCGGTCGCCGATGCGGCTGCCGATCGGTGCATAGGCGGCGCCGCACGGCACGTCGCGACCGGCCTTCCAGATCAGCGGCGTAACCACGGTTTCGGTCGGGCCGTAGCCGTTGATGATGTACTCCGGATTCAGCGCGCGCTTGACTCGCTCGAAACTCGCATTCGGTACCGCATCGCCACCGAAGCAGTAGATGCGCACCTTTGGCGGATTGCCCACGCGTTCGGCGTGTTCGGCCAGTTGTTGCAGATACACCGGCGGGAACGCGACCACGGTCACGCCGTGCTCGATCATCGCGTTGTAGGTCTGCTCCGGCGTCCACAGGCTGTCGTCGCGGATCAGCAGCGAGCCGCCGTGGGTCAGGCTGGTCAGCCAGCGCTCATGGGCGCCGTCGAAGGCGAACGACATGAAGTGGAATTCGCAATCGCTGTCACGCATTTCATAGCGCTCGCCGATGGCCAGGCAGTGCATTGCCAGCGGCCCGTGGGTGACGCTGACGCCTTTCGGATTGCCGGTGGAGCCGGAGGTGTAGATCACGTAGGCCAGATTGTCCGGATCGATCGTCACCACCGGCGCCTGCGCCGAATGGCCGCTGAGGTCGAGGCGGTCCAGTTCCAGCACACTCATGGCGTCGTCGATCGGCAGTTGCGCCGACACACGGGAATCGGTCAGCAGCAGCGCCAGACCGGAGTCCTGCATCAGGTACGCCAGACGCTCGCGCGGATAGCTGGTGTCCAGCGGCACATAGGCGCCGCCGGCCTTGAGCACCGCCAGCAAGGCAACGATCAGGCCTTCGCCGCGCGGCATCGCCACGCCGACCCGCACTTCGGCGCGCACGCCACGGGCCACCAGTTCATGGGCCAGACGGTTGGCCCGGGCATCGAGTTCGCCATAGCTGTAATGCTTGCCATCGAAAATGACCGCGGTGCGATCCGGTTGCTGCGCCGCCAATCGGGCGTAGCGCTGGTGCACGGCGATATCGGTCGGATACGCCTGCGGATGGTTCTGCGCCTGTTGCCGCGCGTGTTCGTCAGCCGTGGCCAAAGCGATTTCACCGAGACGACGTTCGGCGGATTCGGCGAACTGTTCCAGCAGGTGCAGCAGTTGCGCGCTCAGACGTTCGACGGTGGCGACGCTGAAATGCGCCTGGTCGAAGCTCACGTGCAGCGCCAGGGTTTCGCCCAGCGTCACGCCGAGGGTCAGCGGATAGTGGGTCTGATCCTGGTTGGCGACTTCGCCGAACACTACGCCCTGGGCGGTGCCGTGTTGCAGCGCTGCGGAAATCGGGAAGTTCTCGAACACCAGCAGCGTGTCGAACAGCGACTCGCCGCCCTGCCCGGCCCAGCGCTGAATGCTCGCCAGCGGCGTGTGTTCGAACTCGCGCAGCGACAGGTTCTGCGCCTGCACCGCCGCCAACCACGCGGCCACGGTCTGGTCCGGACGACTGCCGGCGATCACCGGCAAGGTGTTGATGAACAGACCGACCTGCTGCTCGATCCCCACCAGTTCCGCCGGACGCCCAGCCACGGTGGTGCCGAACGCCACGCAGGCGCTGCCGGTGTAGCGCTGCAACAGCAACAGCCACGCGGCTTGCACCAGAGTGTTGACGGTGACTTTCTGCTCACGGGCAAACGCGTTCAAGCGCCGGGTGCGCGACGCATCGAGGTCGTAGTGCTTGAGCAGATGACCGACTTCACTGCGCACCTCGCCACCGCCGACAGCGGCTTGTGCCAGCATCGTCGGCTCGTGGAAGTCCGCCAGTTGTTGCAGCCAGAACGCTTCACTGACCGCCGCGTCCTGACGTTGCAGCCACTGGATGTAATCCGAATAACGGCTGACCGGACGCGGTGGTTGCTGGCCGGCATAACGTTGCAGCACTTCGCCGAGCATCTGCGCGCTGCTCCAGCCGTCCATCAGGATGTGGTGGTTGGTGAAGATCAGGTGATGACGCTGGTCGCTGATGCGGATCAGGGTCACGCGCAGCAGCCCGGCCTGGGTCAGGTCGAAACCTTCGGCCAGATCGGCGGCGGTGAAATCCTTGAGTGCCTGGGCGATGTCGCTGCGCTCGCGCCAGTCGAGCAGCGTGTACGGCAGCGCCAGTTGGCGATGGATGATTTGCAGTTGTTCCTGCAATTCGCCCTGCCAGATAAAGCCGCTGCGCAGGATGTCGTGGGCATCCATGGTCGCCTGCCACGCCGCGCGGAAACGCTCGGGATCAAGGCCGTCGACATCGACGCACAACTGGTTGATGTAAGTGCCGGTGCCCTGCTCGTACAAGGTGTGAAACAGCATGCCCTGCTGCATCGGCGACAGCGGATAGATGTCTTCGATACCCGCGGCCGGCACCGGGATCGCGTCCAGTTGTGCCTGATCAATGCGCGCCAGCGGGAAGTCCGAAGGCGTCACGCCCATCGAATCCGCATCGCAGCAATGGCTGATCAACCCTTGCAGTTCACGTTCGTAATCCTCGGCCAGACGGGCGATGGTCGCCTCGTTGAATTGCTCGCGGCTGAAGGTCCAGCGCAGGTCGAGTTCGCCGTCGTAGACCTGACCTTCGACGCCCAGCCAGTTGTCCAGCGGCGCGTCGAGGCTTTGCTCCAGCCCGGCGCTTTCACCGGCCGGGCTGAACAGTGCACCGTCCTCGACATCGAAACTGCCGTCGAACTGGCCGAGGTAGTTGAAGGTGATGCGCGGCATGGCCAGCGCCTTGAGGCTGGCCTGGGTGGACGCGTCGCCCAGATGGCGCAGCACACCGAAACCGATGCCCTTGTTCGGGATCGCCCGCAGTTGTTCCTTGACCTGCTTGATCGCTGCCGCGACGGAGTCCGCCGGGGTCAGGCGCACCGGGAACAGGCTGGTGAACCAGCCGACGGTGCGGGTCAGGTCGACGTCGTCGAACAGGTCTTCGCGGCCGTGGCCTTCCAGCTGAATCAGGGTGTCGGCGTGGCCGGTCCAGCGGCTGATGACCCGCGCCAGCGCGGTCAGCAGCAGGTCGTTAACCTGCGTGCGGTAAGCGGCCGGGGCTTGTTGCAACAACTGCTGAGTAAAGGTTTTGTCGAGGCGGCTGTGCAGCACCAGCGCATGACGGCTTTGCAGACTGCCCTGCGGGTTGTCGCAGGGCAGATCCAGTGCCGCGCCATCGAGTTGTTGCTTCCAGAACCCCAGTTCGGCCTGCAGCGCTTCGGTTGCGGCATAGGCTTGCAACTGCTCGCCCCAAGCCTTGTAGGCACTGGTTTTCGCCGGCAGCTTGATGGCGGTTTTTTGCGCAGC
The DNA here is from genome assembly GCF_052045815.1 of Pseudomonas sp. 22085. NCBI lineage: Bacteria > Pseudomonadati > Pseudomonadota > Gammaproteobacteria > Pseudomonadales > Pseudomonadaceae > Pseudomonas > Pseudomonas sp. 22085. Next base: position 133,169 of record NZ_JBQEQA010000002.1, on the reverse strand, counting down.
CTGTTGATACGCCAGTTGCAGGTCTTCCAGCAGAATCCGCCACGACACACCGTCCACCACCAGGTGATGCACCGCCAGCAACAGACGCTGACTGCCATCGGCGACGGTCGCCAACACCGCGCGCAGCAGCGGGCCGTTTTGCAGGCTCAGGCTTTGTTGGGCCTTGGCGTACAGCGCTTGCAGTTCGCTGTCGGCCAGCTTGTCGGCGGTCCACAACAGCTCCGGATCGTGCGCAATTGGCGCGACTTCGGCACGCCAGCCTTCGGCGCTTTCGACGAAGCGCGAACGCAGGCCGTCGTGATGCGCGAGCAACGCGTTCAGCGCTTGCAACAGCGCCTCGGCGTTCAGGGTTTGATGATTGCGCAGCAGCACCGCCTGGTTCCAGTGGTGACGCTGGGGAATCGGGTCTTCGAAGAACACTTGCTGGATCGGCAGCAACGGCAGCTCGCCGGTCACCGGGCCCTGATCGATGCTCACGCCACCGCCGCCCTGCTGCGCCACGCTGGCCAGACCTTGCACGGTCTGGTGCTGGAACAGGTCGCGGGGGCTGAAATGAATCCCGGCCTGACGCGAGCGGCTGACTACCTGAATCGAGATGATCGAGTCGCCGCCCAGTTCGAAGAAGTTGTCGGTGAGGCCGACCTGTTCGAGCTTGAGCACGTCCTGCCAGATGCCGGCGATCTTCTGCTCCAGCTCGCTGCGCGGCGCGACGAACGCCTGCTGCATCTGGTTGGCGTCCGGCGCCGGCAAGGCCTTGCGGTCCAGTTTGCCGTTCGGGCTCAGGGGCAGTTCGGCGAGGAACAGCAGCTGCGTCGGCACCATGTAGTCCGGCAGACTGTCCTTGAGCTGCACCTTGATCGCTTCACGCGCCGCGCCTTGTTCGTCGACCGTCGCTGCAACCACGGACGCATCTTTCGGCACCACATACGCCACCAGTTGCAGGCTGCTGCCACCCTGCACTGCCAGCACCACCGCTTCGCTGACGTCGTTCAGTTCCAGCAGGCGCGCTTCGACCTCGCCCAACTCGATACGGAAACCACGGATCTTCACTTGATGGTCAACCCGGCCGACGTATTCGATCTGGCCGAGGGCGTTGTAACGCGCCAGGTCGCCGGTGCGATACAGGCGCGCCCCAGTGCTGGAAAACGGATCGGGAATGAAGCGTTCGGCAGTCAGATCGGCGCGCTGGAAGTAACCCCGCGCCAGCAATTCACCCCCGATCAGCAGTTCACCGACCACACCGACCGGGGTCGGCTGGCCGTCGGCATCCAGCAGATAAGTGTGACGGCCCGGCAGCGGTTGACCGATCGGCATTGTCAGTGGCAACGGCTGGCGACCGAACACGTAGTCGCTGCAATCGAGGGTGGTCGCCGTAACGGTGGCTTCGGTCGGGCCGTAGGTGTTGAGCAGTCTGACGTGCTCGAGCCCGGCCTGACGCCAGGCCTGCACGCCTTCCGGCGGCATCGCTTCACCACCGCTGTGCACCTGACGCAGCGCCGCGTAGTCACGCGGGCCGGCGGCGGCGAATTCCTTGGCGATCATGTTCCAGTAAGCGGTGGTCAGGTCCATGACCGTGATGCCGTGTTCAACAATGTTCCGGTACAGGGTTTCGCTGTCCCACACTTCGTTGCCGCGCAGCACCACCGAGGCGCCACAGGTCAGCGGGCCGAACAGCTGCTCGCCGAACGCATCGAAGTTGAAGGTCGCAAATTGCAGCGCGCAATCGGCGGCGCTCAGGTCGTAGTAATGCTGCGAGGCGAACGCGTGCTTGCTCAGGGCACCGTGGCTGATGCCGACGCCTTTCGGGCGACCGGTGGAGCCGGAGGTGAACATCACGTAGGCCAGGTTGTCGGCCCACACGGTGCGTTGCGGGTTGCTTTCGTCGGTGTGCGCCCAGACTTCGGCCTGATCCAGACACAGGCTCCGGACGTTCTGCGGTACCGGCAAACGGTCGAGCAAATGGCTTTGGGTCAGCAGCAAACGGCTGCCGCTGTCTTCGATCATGCACAGCAGGCGATCACGCGGGTATTGCGGATCCAGCGGCACATAAGCGCCACCGGCCTTGAGCACAGCGAGGATGGCGACGATCAGTTCCAGTCCGCGATCAACCGCCACACCCACCAGCACGTCCGGGCCGACACCTTGCGCCAGCAGCGTGCGCGCCAGGCGATTGGCCCGGGCGTTGAGCTGGGCGTAAGTCAGGCGCTGGCCGTCGAAAATCAGCGCGACGGCATCCGGCGTCAGCTCGGCCTGGGCTTCGAACAGCTCATGCACCGGGCGTTCGCTCGGCCACTGGGTATCGTGGCGGCCCCAGTCCTGAGTCAGTTGTTCAAGCTCGGTCGTTTCCAGCAGCGCAATGTCACCGACGCGCTGCTGCGGATCGCTGACGAGGCTGCGCAGCAAGTTCGTCCAGTGGCGCGCCATACGCTCGATGGTTTCAGGCTCGAACAGGTCCGTGGCGTAGGTGAACGCCGCGTGCAGTTGCCCGCCCTTCTCGTAGGTATCCAGACTCAGATCGAACTGGGTGCTGCGGCTTTCCCACTCGATGACGCCGAGTTCCAGACCGCTGCCGACCTTGAGCGTGGTGACGTCGGCGACTTCCGGCTGGTGGTTGTACATCACCTGGAACAGCGGGTTGTAACTGAGGCTGCGCTCCAGTTTCAGCGCCTCGACCAGACGTTCGAACGGCAAGTCCTGGTGGGCCTGGGCACCGAGGGCGGTTTCCTTGAGGTCACGCAGCAGATCGGCGATGGAGGTCTGGCCGTCCAGTTCGACGCGCAGCACCTGAGTGTTGACGAAGAAACCGATCAGCCCTTCGATTTCCCGGCGGTTGCGGTTGGCGATCGGCACGCCGACGCGCAGGTCGGTCTGACCGGTGTAACGGTGCAGCAGAATATTGAAGGTGCCGAGCAACAGCATGAACAGCGTCACGCCGTGCTGACGGGCAATGCCGCGCAGTTGCTCGACCAGTGCAGCGTCCACCACGCTTTCCAGACGCTGGCCCTGATTGCTCGGCAGCACCGGGCGCGGGCGATCCACCGGCAATTCCAGCACCGGGTGTTCGTCGCCCATCTGCGCCAGCCAGTAGTCGAGTTGACGTTGTTGCTCGCCGGCCTCCAGCCAGCGGCGCTGCCACAGGGCGTAATCGCTGTATTGCACCGCCAGCGGCGGCAGCTCGGCAGCGCGGCCCTGATCGTGGGCGTCATAGAAGCGGCAGAATTCGTCGATCAGCACGTTCATCGACCAGCCATCGGACACAATGTGGTGCAGGGTCAGCAGCAGCACGTGTTCCTGCTCGGCCAGCTGCAACAGGCGCACCCGCAGCAACGGGCCGTTGGCCAGGTCGAACGGCAGCAGCGATTGCTCCTGCGCGGCAGCGGCCACACGGGTTTCACGTTCGGCGGCGGGCAAATCGCTGAGGTCGATGCGCTGAATGTCCAGCGGTTGTTGCAGCGGTACTTGCAGCAGGCTGTCGTCTGGCTGCTGCTGAAACACCGTGCGCAGGGTTTCGTGGCGTTCGATCAGGCTCGCGAACGCTTGCTCCAGCGCTGCCTGGTTCAGGCGACCGGTCAGGCGCACCGCCGCCGGCAGGTTGTAGGCGCCGCTTTGCGGGTCCAGGTGCCAGAGAAACCACATGCGCTGCTGGGCATACGACAGCGCCTGCCGATCCTCGGCCTCGACGCCTGCGGGAATCGGGAACCGGGAAAAATCCACCCCTTCTTTCGCCAGGGCAGCCAGGAACATCCGGCGCTTTTCCAGGGGCAACCCGATAAACCGGCGAGCGAGTTTCAAGGAGTCTTCTGCATTCATTTCTTGGCATCCGGATCAGTAGGCAGGCAGCACAAAGGCACGTCGTCCCTATAAAACGAATGCAGACCGGAAAAATTAGCGATTGAGAAGAAGTGTCAGAGGGGTAGCTGCAAGCTCGAAGCTGCAAGCCACAAGAGGAAGCGACTGCGGGCAGAGAGCCTGCAGTCGCCAGTTGAAACTCAGGCGCTGACGGCCAGCGCGTGGCGACGGTGATGCACCTCGAGTTGATCCTTGATCACCTTGAGCACTCGGGCTTCGTGCTCATGAATGAAGAAGTGCCCGCCGGCCAGCATGTCCACCGAGAAGCTGCCCGAGGTTTCCTTGCTCCAGCCGATCAGTTGCTCGGTGGTGGCCTTGTCGGCCTTGCCGCCCAGCACATGCACCGGGCAATTGAGCAACGGGCGCTGCAGCGGCTGGAACTTGCCACAGAGCAGGAAATCCGCGCGCAGGATCGGCAGGGTCAGGCTCATCAACTCTTCGTTGGCCAGCACTTCCTCGCTGGTGCCGTTGAGCGTGCGCAACTGGTCGATCAGTTCGGCGTCGGTCTTCGGGTCGGCAAAACCGCGATCGTAATCCGCGCGCATGGTCGGCGCAGCGGTGCCCGAGGCGAACAGCGCCACCGGTTCCGGACAGCCCAGCGCCCGCAGCGCATGGGCGATTTCGCAGGCCATCAGCGCGCCCAGGCTATGGCCGAACAATGCATAAGGCGTCTTGAGCGTCGGGCGCAACTCCCTGGCCAGTTGCATCGCCAGTGCGCGCATGTCGGTGTGCAGCGGTTCGTCGAACCGCGCGCCACGCCCTGGCAGCTCCACCGGTTGCAGTTGCAGCCATTGCGGCAGCTTCGGCCGCCAGCGGCTGTAGACCATGGCACTGGCGCCGGAGTACGGCAGGCACAGCAAGGTCAACTTGTTGGTCACCACGCTTCCCTCGAAAAAATGTCTCTTCAAAAGGGTACGGATCAACGGCCGGGCAAATTAGTCGAGGGTGGCTAAATTTCCCCGGCAAACCCTCGTTAACCGTTCAGGCCAAAACAACAACGAGGATTCACCGTGGACCTGCAGACCATCCTGGGCAAGCTGTTCGCCAATGCCGGTGCCGTCGGCATCGAAGGCGTTTTCCAATTCGTGTTGGGGCCTCAGCTGACGTGCTGGTCCGAGGTCAAGGCCAGCACCCGCACCGAGGCCGGTCGACACCCGAACCCGGACGTGACCATTGAGGTGGCGCCAAACGATTTTGCCGGGATCATGAGCGGCACCGCCAACGTCGAGGAACTGTTCGCCAGCGGTCGGCTGAAGATCGGCGGCAACATGGGTCTGGCGACGATGTTGCCGCAGATCATCGACCAGGCCCGCTACGGGGGGGCGCCGGCGCAAAAGGTCGACATGAACAAGCGCTACCCGACACCGCCGCGCCGCAGTGAAAGCATCACCGCCGCACGACCGGTGCAGACCGTCGTCGAGCGCCGACCGCGTAGCGAACTGTCGCGCCAGGAATTCGAGGAGCGCTACCTGCCCTTCGGAACGCCGGTGGTCATCAGCAATGCCTTGCACGACTGGCCGCTGTTCAAGCTCAGCCGCGAAGAGTCGCTGGTGCATTTCGCCGAACTGCAAGGCATCACCCGCCACGGCGATTACGTGAAGAAAACCTTCTCCACCGAACGGGATTTCCGCTCCACCTCGATGGCCGATTTCATCGCTTCGCTGGACAGCCCGGCGGTCAAGGGCGCGGACGGCGAGCCGCCGGCGTATATGGGCAACAACATCCTGCCGGCCGCGCTGATGCAGCAGATCAAATACCCGCCCTACTTCGATGCCTCGCTGTTCATTCCGCCACGGATCTGGATCGGCCCCAAGGGCACGCTGACGCCGCTGCACCGCGACGACTCCGACAACCTGTTCGCCCAAGTCTGGGGCCAGAAGAAATTCACCCTCGCCGCGCCCCACCACCGCGAAGCGCTGGGCACCTGGTCCACCGCGCCGGAAGGCGGCCTGGATGGTTGTGATTTCAATCCGGATGCGCCGGACTATGATCGTTTCCCCGCCGCACGCGACGTGACTTTCCTGCGCGTGACGCTGGAGGCCGGCGATCTGCTGTTCCTGCCCGAGGGCTGGTTCCATCAGGTGGAGTCAGTATCGACGTCGCTGTCGGTCAACTTCTGGGTGAACTCGGGCCGGGGCTGGTAACCGCCATTATTTGAGGTGACGAAAGCTCTGCACTGCAGAGCCCAGCACCACCGCACCGGCGGCAATCGCCAGCCAGAAACCGCTCCGCGCGCCAAAGGCATCCACCAGTGCGCCGGAGCCGGCGGCGCCGATGGCCACGCCGATGCTCAAACCGGTGACCAGCCAGGTCAGACCTTCGGTGAGTTTGGCCGGCGGTACGATGCGCTCGATCAACGCCATCGCCACGATCAGCGTCGGCGAGAAGAACAGCCCGGCGATGAACACCGCCACAGACAACCCGAGGATGTTGGTCGCCAGCAACAGCGGCAGCGTGGTCACCGCCGTCGCGATCCCGCCATACAGAAACAACCTGGGCAACGGCAGTTTCGAGCGCATCGCACCGAAGGCGATACCGGCCAGACAGGAACCGATGGCGTACACCGACAACACGATGCTGGCCGCCGCCGGCTGGCCCTGCTGCTGAGCGAACGCGACGCTGACCACATCCACCACGCCGACGATTACGCCCATGGCGAGCATCAACGCCAGCAGCCATTGCACGTCGGTCGAACGAATGATCGAACCCTGATGCTGCGATTCGTGCGGATGCACCGGTGGCTCGGTGCTGCGCTGGGCGACGAACGTCGTGACGCCGATGGCCAACATCAACAGCGCCGCCAGCGGCCCGGCCTCGGGAAACACGCCGACGCACAACCCCACCGACAACGGCGGGCCGACAATAAAGCAGACTTCGTCGAGCACCGACTCCAGCGCATACGCGGTCTGCAACTGCGGCTGACCGCGATAGATTTCGGTCCAGCGTGCCCGCGCCATCGCCGACATGCTCGGCATGCAACCGGCCAGCGCGGCGCAGACAAACAGGGTCCAGGTCGGCGCCTGCAAGCGGGTGCAAAACAGCAACATCAGCAGCGCGCCCCCGCCGATCAGCGCTGCCACAGGCAGCACTCGCCCCTGGCCGAAGCGGTCCACCAGCCGTGACACCTGCGGCGCACAAAACGCCGTGGCCAGCGCAAACGTCGCCGCCACCCCACCCGCCAACGCATAGCCGCCGGTCAATTGCGAAAGCATGGTGATCACACCGATACCGGTCATGGAAATCGGCATGCGCGCGACCATCGCAGCCATCACAAAAGCCCGGGCGCCGGGGGCGTTGAACAACTCGCGGTAAGGGTTTGCCATCGGATGCAGCCTCAACAGGGGCGGCCAAGTTGCCACAAAGCCTGACGGGCGGGGAAGCGAGGAATTGTTGGTGGAGTGTGAAGACTAGAAGCGTGCGATTGACTCACGACTGACTCTACGTGCCTGCTCATCTATTGCCAGAATGTCGTCAATCGTATTAACCGGCGCTGAGTCGATGCGTTGCAGGGTTCGATCAATGACTCGCACGATGTCAGTGAAAGAAATTCGCATGGACAAAAAGGCGTCGACCGCCACTTCATTTGACGCGTTCAGGACAATACTTGCCGCCGGCGGCTGATTGATCACCTCCATGGCCAACTCAAGACACGGGAAACGAACAAGATCAGGTTTCTCGAAGGTCAATGCCGACAACTGGCTGAGATCCAATGGCGCGACGCCTGAAGTTATACGTTGCGGATAGGCCAACGCATGGGCAATGGACATGCGCATATCGGGATTGCCCATCTGTGCCAGTACGGACTGATCCCGAAAAACCACCATCGAATGAACAATGCTCTGAGGGTGTATCAGCGCCTCGATACGCGACGGCGCCGTATTGAACAACCAACTGGCCTCAATGATCTCCAGGCCTTTGTTAATCATCGTTGCTGAGTCGACGGATATTTTTCGGCCCATCACCCAGTTGGGATGAGCACAAGCCTCTTTAGGCGTAACGTCTCTGAGCGATGCCAGCGAACGCGTCCTGAACGGCCCGCCCGAAGCGGTCAGAATCAACCGCTCAGCGCCGGATAATTCGGGATCACAACCTTGCAAGCATTGAAAGATCGCATTGTGTTCGCTATCCAGCGGCAAAATAACTGCACCGGACTCTCTGGCTGTGCGCATGAACAACGCACCAGACATGACTAAGGCTTCCTTGTTGGCCAAGAGTATTTTTTTTCCGGCCCGGGCTGCGCTCAAAGTTGGCAGGAGCCCTGCCGCACCGACGATGGCAGCAACGACGGTATCGCACTCTGCGACACAAACGACCTCGCACAAAGCCTCGATACCGCAACATACCTCGGTACGTGACTGTACTGCCTGTAGATGTGCCTGAAGCTCTATCGCGTGGTGCGGTTCACTTACGATAGCCACGATCGGGTTAAACTCGAGACACTGTTGAAAAAGCTTTTTTATATTGCAATGCGCACTTAATGCATACACAACATACTTGTCAGAGTTACGTGCGACTACATCTAAAACACTGTCACCAATAGACCCGGTAGAACCGAGAACACATAGGCGCTGTAACATTTGAATATCCTGACCCATAAAAACCAGGCATTGAAACTTCGATATATACAAAATCGAAATCACCCAGAATCAAAAAACTCCCACGACCTGCGACATCCACCATCACAAAATTCAGAGAAGTTCTTTCTGACAATAGCTCCAAAGCTACGTACCACAAGTGCTACCTCTATGAGCGTTTGCCATAAGCATCAATACAATTCTGAATATTCACTCGCAAAATACCGCATACACCATAGAACTATACAACCAGAAAAAAGCGCCAAAAATAAAAAAAAGATATAACAAAAAAATTGCCCCTTGAACAATAAACAACTAACTTCCAACCACAACACCCGTCTGTTTTTCCCTAAGAAGTCTGGCCAGCGTAGTAACGCCCAGTAGCGAAGACGTATTGGAGTCTAGCTATGGAAGAGTTACTTATTCTGGTCGATCGGCGAGATCGTAAAAAAGGCTGTGCGCCCAAGTTGCAGGCCCATCAATTCGGGCTTTTGCACCGTGCGTTCTCGATCTTCATTTTCGATAACACTGGCCGTGTCCTGTTACAACAACGCGCCTTCGGCAAATACCATTCTCAAGGCCTGTGGACCAACACTTGCTGCGGGCATCCCCGGCTTGGCGAGCGGACGCTTTCAGCCGCAAAACGCCGTTTGCAGGAAGAGATGGGCATAACCTGCTCCTTGCGCAAGGTTTCCACGCTGCTCTACCGCGAAGAAGTCTCGAACCAACTGATAGAGCACGAGTTCGACCACGTGTTCGTCGGTGTCAGTCACTGTGACCCCATCGCCAATCCCGAAGAAGCCCATGCATGGCAGTGGCTCAAGCTTTCACAACTCCCCGCACGCATCGCAGCTGCCCCCGAGACCTTCACCGTTTGGTTCCGTCGGATCGTCGAGACCACCGGAGTTGCCAGGATAAGCACCTGGAAAGAACTCGCAAAAACGAACCACTAGAAAGGAATCCAGCATGTTCGAATTACTCAAGACCATCGATAGCCCGGTTGATTTGCGTGCGCTGCATGTCGCCGCCCTGGGCCCACTCGTGGATGAACTGCGGGCGTTCATTTTGCATAGTGTCGCTAGAACCGGCGGTCACCTCTCGGCCAACCTTGGCACCGTGGAATTGATTGTTGCGCTGCATTACGTGTTCAACACCCCCAACGACAGAATCGTGTGGGATGTCGGCCATCAGGCATACGCCCACAAAATCCTTACCGGTCGACGTGAAGCGATGGAGAGTATTCGCCAATTCGGTGGAATTTCCGGCTTTCCTCGCCGTTGCGAATCTGAATTCGACACCTTTGGCACGGCGCACTCGAGCACTTCCATCTCGGCGGCACTGGGCATGGCGTTGGCCGCTCGCAATCAATCGCAACCCCGCCATTGCGTAGCAGTAATCGGCGACGGCGCGGTAACCGGCGGCATGGCATACGAAGCGATGAACAATGCCGGCTTATATAAGCAATTGCCGTTTCTGGTGATTCTCAACGACAACGACATGTCGATCTCGCCACCGGTCGGGGCCTTGCGCGAATACTTCGGGAAATTGAAGCAGGTAAAAGAGTCAGGAACAGAGGCGACTTTTTTCGAAGCATTGGGCTTTAGCTACACAGGCCCCATCAACGGCCATCAACTCGACGAGTTGCTCCCTGCACTGCGTGCCCTGAAAAAACTGCGCGGCCCGCAACTGCTGCACATTGTCACGGAAAAGGGGCACGGTTACTCACCGGCCGCATCCAACCCGGTGCTTTATCACGGACCGGGAAAATTCGACCCCGCACACGGTATCGATCCCCCCGTGACCAGCAAGGCCACTTACACCCAAGTGTTTGGCAGATGGATATGTGATGAAGCTGAACGTGACCCAAACGTCGTGGCGATCACACCAGCGATGTGCGAAGGATCAGGTCTGGTGGAGTTCGAAGGACGCTTCCCCGACCGTTTTTTCGATGTCGGAATTTCCGAACAACACGCGCTGACCTTTGCTGCAGGATTGGCAGCCGAGGGTTTGAAACCGGTGGTGGCGATCTACTCGACCTTTTTGCAACGAGCTTACGACCAGTTGATTCACGATATCGCTATCCAGAATCTGCCTGTGGTTTTCGCCATAGACCGGGCTGGTATCGTCGGTGCCGACGGCGCCACTCACACGGGCGCTTTCGACATCGCTTATCTGCGCTGTATACCGAACCTTACTGTCATGGCCCCGGCAGATGAAGACGAATGCCGGCAGATGCTCCACACCGCACTCCTCCAAAAAGGTCCGAGTGCAGTGCGATATCCACGCGGATCGGGTAACGGCATCGTTACATCGCGGACGTTGCATGCCCTGCCGGTGGGCAAAGGTGAAATTCGCCGAACCTCCACGCAGCCCACCGGCTATCGCATCGCCATCCTGGCGTTCGGCTCGATGCTGCGCCCCGCCCTTGAAGCCGCCGAAGCATTCGACGCCACTGTCGCCAACATGCGCTTTATCAAACCCCTCGATGGGGCCCTCGTTGAGCAACTGGCCCGGGGTCATGACTTTCTGGTAACCATCGAGGAAGGTTGCTTGATAGGCGGTGCCGGCTCGGCATGTCTCGAACAGGTAGCGGCGCTCAACCACTCACCGCGGGTGCTGCAATTGGGGTTCAGCGATCACTTCATCGAGCATGGCGCACCCGAAAAGTTGATGAACATGTGCGGGCTCGATGCGCCCGGAATAACACATTCGATAGGAGCGTTTTTAAGCATGCATGGCATAGGGTTCTCCAGCAATCGTGGTGCAACGGACGGCGTCTCGTTGCAGGCATGGAGAATGAATTGAATATTCAAAAAGGAGAGAGACTAATGAGAACGCAAGCAAAACAGCCTGTTGTTACCGATGAAATTCACCTGCCTTATCGAGTTATTCAAGGTGCCAGTGTCGACAGCTATCAGCAGAAAGTCGTGCGTACCTACAGCGACAGTCCCGACGACTGGCGCAAGGCTATTGGTGACTCGCTGTGGTTCCAGTTCGGCATCTACAGAGGCTGCTCACCTCAACCCATTACCCTAGATGAGGCCGGCGTCCGCTACTTCGAGCGACAACTGAAGCTGGCCGGTCTTGAACAGCCAGAGCACCCGCCAATCAAACGCATACTCGATATCGGTTGTGGCTGGGGTTCCGTCCTCCAGTATTTAGCTGAACACTTTCCTGAATGCCAGCACTTGGATGGCATCAATATCAGCAGTTGTCAGTTGAAACACGCTGCTCGGCTTCACGCAGAGCAAGGCTCCTCCAATCGTATTAATTTATACCAATGCAATGCACAAGATATTGATCTGTTACCAAGCACGGATAAACCTTACGACTTAGTAATTATGCGCGGAGTCATCTCTCACTTTTCCAACGACCTGTTCAAAACCGTCATGGATAAACTGCGGCAGCGAGTGCTCCCGGGCGGCGTGGTCATTATTTCCGACAACCTCTATAACATAGACCTGAGCAAATACAAATCTGACACACCTGACGCCGTGGACAGACTCGCGTGCAAGCATCGAAAAACTCCTGAATTTTTTTCCCACGTACTGAAGCAGAGCGGATTCACTATACAAGATATGCAAGTACTGCCTGATAATGCGGATGCAACGCGCTGGTTACTTGATATCAGAACCAATATAGAAAAACATTTCCCGAAAGGCATCCCTCGAGCATTGAAAGAATTACACATCATGTGCGAAAGCCTGTCGATCGCAATAGTGAAAAACCAGGTTTCAATATACAGCACTATCTTAAAAAGACTTTAAAGCACACTCCCCCACCATGCACATTACATCATTCACGTCTCATCATATAAAATCGTTACCAAGGAGTGAATCATGACCAAAACGCCAAACTTCATACAAACTTTAACCGGCCTGCCAAAACTGGGAGAGAAAATCTACCATCCAGACTTTCATCTGACGCTGAAGCCCAAATGGCACCCGGATCACGATACAGTAGAAGCACAGGTGGCATCCACAGACAGCCCATATATATTGGCCTTTTATGGGAGCCAGAGAGCTATTGACCATTATCTGGCTCAGAGCATGCCTGCCTTTGGAGGTCTTTGTTATCCGCATACCAAGAAGGACCGAATCTATAATTTGGAGCGGATGATGAGTATCACCACATTAATAGACGACACCACCACCAGGCCCGACATAATCGCGGATAAACAGCGGCAATCCACGCTCCGCCAGCACTACTGCGATGCTATAGCGGGAATTCAACCTCCTGCATCCGAACCTATCGCTCAGTTACTGTATGAAGGTTTAATTCCTATCAAAGAGCAATTATCTTCGAAACCGCGTGTATGGGAACGCCTGAAAGAGTCGATGCACGCCATGATTATCAGCCAAACCGAGTCACTCGCACTGCAAATGGACACGCTGGATCTTGATCGTTACCTGGAGTTGCGGCGCGTCGACAATTATGGAGAGTGGGCTGCCACAATGACTGAATATGCGATCGATGTAGATATGACATATGCACTTGCTACCAATAGTTCACTCGCCACCGTGAGAACTGCGGCAATCGATTCAATCACTTTGGTAAACGACCCTTATTCTTTTCGTAAGGAAATACACATCGATGACTCAGTTAATTCGGTGTGGTTACTAATGCGAACAGAGGGACTCACACTTCAGCAATCACTCGACAGATTGGCAGCCATGGTTCTGGACAATGAGCGCAAGCTTATAGCCGCACGCGACAAGGTACTTGCCGGGCCACTCGGAAAGCAAAGCGATGTGCGCGAATATCTCACTGAACTGGAGCATCTAGCGTCAGGAAATGCGGAGTTCCATGCTATCAGCACGCGATATCATGGAAGCGACTTTAAAGGAAAGCGATTTATCTCCGGTAAAGTGACGATCAAACCATTACCTTCGACTGATGAGATTGCGGCTGCAGAAATCGCAGAGAGACAAAAAAGCATTAAGAAACTTCCTTAACGCAAGCGACGCTTTTATAAACTTATTCATGGAATTACCAACTTCGACAGGTGTAAAACACGGCCCGACACGAGCTCCGGGTTAGCAAAGACCAGATCTGCTAACGACTGATAGGGGAAACACCATGAAAGTCATCCTCGCCCAACCCCGTGGTTTCTGCGCCGGGGTGGTCCGGGCCGTCGAAACCGTCGAGCAGGCACTCGAGCTTTATGGCACCCCGGTGTATGTGCGCCACGAGATCGTGCACAACCAGCATGTGGTCGACAGCCTGCGCCGCAAGGGCGCGCGTTTCGTCGAAACGCTGGATGAGGTGCCGGCGAACGCAGTGACCATTTTCAGCGCCCATGGCGTGGCCAGGGTCGTCGAAGACCATGCCCGCCAACGCCACTTGCGGGTCCTGGATGCCACCTGCCCGCTGGTGACCAAAGTGCACAACCAGGGTCGTCAATACGCTGCCCGAGGTTATCAGGTGATCCTGATTGGCGAACCGGACCATCCCGAGGTGATCGGCACGCTCGGACAAATTCCCTCTCCGGTGGTGGTCGTACAAACCGAAGCGCAAGTCGCCACACTCGAGTTTTCACAGGACACACCGCTGGCCTACATCACCCAAACCACCCTCAGCGTCGACGACACACATGCAGTAGTCGACGCACTCAAGCGGCGTTATCCGCAGATCATCGGACCCGACACCCGCGACATTTGCTATGCCGTACAGAATCGTCAAACGGCTGTACGTGAACTGAGCCAATGGGTCGATGTGGTGCTGGTGATCGGCAGCCCACAAAGCGCCAACTCCGTGACGTTGCGTGATATCGCCGCTGAAACAGGAATCCCCAGTTACCTGATCGCCGATGGCAGCGCAGTTCACAGCGAATGGCTTAACGATCAATCGACCATCGGTATTACCGCCGGGGCTTCAACGCCTGAGGCAATGGTCAGCGATGTTCTCAACGCCCTGAGCAGGATCGCCCCGCTCCAGATCGAGAACCTGCCGGGGCGCGAAGAACATGTTCACTTCCGCCTTCCCGACGGGTTGATCACCCGTCAGTAAGCAGCACCCCACTGGAGTCAAATCCATGGACAACCCCATCGTTCGACGCACCACCCGGCAAGTAATCATCGGTCCCGTCACCATAGGCAGCGAAGGGCCTGTTGTTGTGCAGGCCATGACCAACACCGGCACCACCGACGCCCAAGCCACAGCCCGTCAGGTCGAAAGTCTGGCGCTGGCAGGTGCCGAGCTGGTGCGGATCACGGTCAACAGCCACGATGCCGCAGCGCAAGTGGCGCACATTCGCGAGCTTCTGGATCGGCGCAACATCAAGGTGCCGCTGGTGGGTGACTTTCATTTCAACGGCCATCGTTTATTGGCGGCATATCCCGAATGCGCCGAGGCTCTGGGCAAGTACCGCATCAACCCCGGCAATGTCGGCAAAGGGGCCAAGCGTGACGAGCAGTTCTGCAGCATGATCGAAGCCGCCTGCCGCTACGGCAAGCCGGTGAGAATCGGCGTTAACTGGGGCAGCCTGGACCCGGATTTGCTGGCTCGAATGATGGACGCAAACGCGGCATCAGCCCTGCCGCTGGAGTCCGATGCGGTGATGCGTGAGGCGATAGTGGTATCGGCGCTGGAGAATGCGCAACGGGCCATCGACGTCGGCTTGCCGGCAGACCGGATTGTGCTGTCGGCAAAAGTCAGCCATGTGCAGGATTTGATCGCGGTGTACCGCAATCTCGCCGCACGTTGCGATTTTCCGCTGCATCTGGGGTTGACCGAGGCCGGCATGGGCTCCAAAGGTATCGTCGCCTCCTCTACCGCGCTGGCGGTGCTTTTGCAGGAAGGCATCGGTGACACGCTGCGCATTTCCCTGACTCCTGAACCCAACGGTGACCGCACCCGTGAAGTGCTCGTGGCGCAGCAGATTCTGCAGGTCATGGGCTTGCGTGCATTTACCCCCACCGTGGTGGCCTGTCCCGGGTGCGGGCGCACCACCAGCAGCTTTTTTCAGGAACTGGCGCAGCAGATTGAAGGTTTTCTCCAGGCCCGAATGCCCGAGTGGAAAATGCAATTTCCCGGCGTCGAAAATATGCATGTCGCGGTCATGGGCTGCGTCGTCAATGGCCCGGGCGAAAGCCGTCTGGCGAACATCGGCATTTCCCTGCCTGGAGCAGGAGAGCATCCATCGGCACCGGTGTACATGGACGGCGAGCGGGTAATGACACTCAAGGGCAGCAACATCGCAACGGACTTCACTGAGTTGCTCGACGCCTACGTGGCTGCCCGGTATGGCCTGCAATCCGAGGACAAAGCCAGACTGGAAGCACTGTTAAATCCATCCCGGTGAAGTTGAATAGATTTAGCAACGTCGTTGGAGATCTCTTCAAGTTTCAATGTGAACTCGTAGCCAAGTTGCCACAAAGCCTGACGGGCGGGGAAGCGAGGAATTGTTGGTGGAGTGTGAGGGGAGTGCTCCCGCGAAAGGTTCAGGATCTTGGCTTCGCGAATTGCCTGCCAGACGCTTCGGGCGGGTCGCTGACCGCTCGTCCATTGAGCTGCGCACCTGTCAAACCTGACAGGTGCGCAAATCCTGCCAACAGCTTTTCATGGAGCTGTCATCGCAGCAAAGGAACCGCGTTGATAAGCACCCTCATCAACCGAAGACGAGGTTCACACCATGAATCACCCCACCAGCGCCACTGCGCCACGCAGCGCCACTGCCCCCTTTATCGTCCGCGCCGTACGCTGCCCGTCGCCTACGCGCATTGATGAGGCGCTGGGCCAGGAAGTCAACGATCGCCTGATGGCCTGGATACCGAGCGTGGGAATCTTTGCCGGCAAAGAGGAAAAAATCCGCGCCAGCGACTTCGGTCGCTATGCAATGCTGTGCCACGCCGACACGAATGATCCGAATCGACTGTTACTCGCGGCGCAATGCTTTGCGGCGTTGTTTGCGGTGGACGATCACTATTGCGACGATCAATCCCTCGGCGGTCGCCCCGAGACAGTGGCCGAAAAGTTGTCGTTCGCCCTCACCGCGATCGATCCGGTCTATTTGCCTTCGCCGTTCGACAAAGAACTCCTGAAGCAGCAAATGTGCGACCCGGTAATCAAGGGATTGCTGGCCTACATGAAACGGGTCGCCCAATTCTGCACGCCCTCGCAAGTCGCCCGGGTGCGCCAGATCACCATCGCCATGTTCGTCACCATGGCGGCGGAAGGTCCCTGGCGCCTCTATGGCACTCAACCCACCGTCGCCGAATACCTGGCCAGTCGGCAGGTCAACAGCTTCTGGCCATGCCTGGTACTGATCGACCTGATCGGCGGCTACGAAGTCCCGGCCAATACGTATTCCCGTCCAGACATTCACCACGTCACCGCACTGGCCTCGCTGGCGACCACTCTGGTCAACGATCTGTATTCCGCTTACAAAGAGCACCTGAACGAAACCGGCGACTTCAAGCTGCCTTATCTGCTGGCAGCCAGGCACAACTGTTCGCTTCAAGAGGCAATCGACCTGGCAGCCGATATCCATGACGCAGTGATGGAAGAATACGAACGCCTGCACGCAACGCTGATGAAAGGCACGCGCTCGCCGGTATTGCGGCGCTATCTCACCGGATTGAGTACATGGATCGGCGGCAATCTGGAGTGGCATAAACACAGTGCCCGGTACCATATCTGAACCCGTACAGCCCTGCGGGACTCGACTTGATTACGTGCCCCTTCGCATTCACGCTGAACTCTGACTCAAGGATGCCGGTCAGCAGATCAGATCCCCGCATAAGGCGCGACCGTTCATGCAGATTTCCCTCGCCCGTCAGGTGGCACTGGTCACCGGCGCCAGTTCCGGCATCGGCCACGGCGCCGCCAAAGCCCTGGCCGCTGCCGGTGCCGCCGTGGTTATCAACTACAACCGGCAGGCCGAACCCGCCGAAGCGCTGGCCCGGCAGATCGTCGCCGACGGTGGTCAGGCCATTGCCATCGGCGCCGATGTTTCGCAGGAAGAGGACGTGGAGCGACTGTTCCAGCAGACCCTCGACGCCTTCGGAACACTGGACATTCTGGTGGCCAATTCCGGCCTGCAAAAAGACGCGGCGGCTGTGGATATGTCGCTGGCCGACTGGAACGCAGTGATCGGCGTCAACCTCACCGGCCAGTTCCTTTGCGCCCGCGCCGCGCTACGCATCTTCAACCGCCAGGGCGTGCGCGAAGGCGTGTCGCGAGCCGCCGGCAAGATCATCCACATGAGCTCGGTGCACCAGCGCATTCCCTGGGCCGGGCACGTTAACTACGCAGCGTCCAAGGGCGGCGTCGATCAATTGATGCAGACCCTGGCCCAGGAAGTCAGCCACCAGCGCATCCGCATCAACGGCATCGCGCCGGGGGCGATCCGCACGGCCATCAATAAAGACGCCACCGAAGGCGACGCCGCCCAGGCCCTGCTCAAACTCATCCCTTACGGGCGCATCGGCGATGTCGAGGACGTGGCCAACGCGGTGGTGTTTCTCGCCTCCGATGCCTCCGACTACATCGTCGGCACCACCCTGTTCATCGACGGCGGCATGAGCCTCTATCCGGAGTTCCGTGGCAATGGCTGAGCATCAATCCGAACGACAAAGCCCCATCGACGCCCACGGCATCATTGGCGACATGCGCAGCGCCGCGCTGGTCAACGACAAGGGCAGCGTGGATTTCTTCTGCTGGCCGGAGTTCGACAGCCCGTCGATTTTCTGTTCGCTGCTGGACACCCCCGACGCGGGGATTTTCCAGCTCGCGCCCGACCTGCCCGATGCCCGGCGCGAACAGATTTACCTGCCCGATACCAACGTCCTGCAAACCCGCTGGCTAAGCGATCACGCTGTGGTGGAAATCACCGATCTGCTGCCCATCGGCGACAACGACGATGCCTTGCCGCTGTTGATGCGCCGGGTGCGAGTGGTCAGCGGGCAGGCAACGTTTAATCTGCGCTGCGCCGTTCGGCATGACTACGCCCGCGCTGAAACGCGCGCCGTCATCGATAAACAGGATGTGCTGTTCAGCGCCAGCGGGCAGCCGACACTGCGGCTGGCCTCGGATCAAACATTGAGCGTCGATCACGATGCGGCGGTCGGGCAATTCACTCTCAAGCAGGATCAGACCGCCGCGTTCATGCTCGGCGCCAGCGACGATCCGCGATTTGCCGAAGGCGCCGCGCAGTTGTGCATCGAGCGCACGCTGAAGTTCTGGCGCGACTGGATCGGCCAGTCCAACTATCGCGGCCGCTGGCGGGAGATGGTCAACCGTTCGGCCCTCGCCCTGAAGCTCCTGACCTCACGCCAGCACGGCGCAATCCTCGCCGCCGCCACCTTCGGTCTGCCGGAAACACCCGGCGGCGAACGCAACTGGGACTATCGCTATACCTGGATCCGCGACGCCTCGTTCACCGTTTACGCCTTCATGCGCCTGGGGTTTGTCGACGAAGCCAACGCCTATATGCGCTGGCTGCGCGGGCGGGTCAGCGATTGCAGTGGCCAATCATCGATGAAGCTGAATATCCTCTACGCCATCGACGGCCGCCAGGAACTGCCGGAAACCGAACTCACGCATTTGTCCGGCCATGGCGGTGCGAAACCGGTGCGCATCGGCAATGGCGCGTACGACCAGATTCAACTGGATATCTTTGGCGAACTGATGGACGCCGTTTATCTGGTCAACAAGTACGGCGACGCGATTTCCCACGAAGGCTGGAAACATGTGATGGAAGTGGTCGATCAGGTCTGTGAGACCTGGCAGACCAAGGATGTAGGCATCTGGGAAATGCGCGGTGAGCAACATCACTTCCTGCATTCGCGGCTGATGTGCTGGGTGGCGCTGGACCGGGCGATCCGCCTGGCTTCGAAACGCTCGCTGCCGGCACCGTTCGCCCGTTGGGATCAGACCCGTCAGGCCATCCATGCCGACATCTGGGACAATTTCTGGAACGAAGAGCGTGGGCATTTCGTGCAGTACCAGGGCGGTACCGCGCTGGATGGCTCGATGCTGCTGATGCCACTGGTACGCTTCGTGAGCGCCAAGGATCCGAAATGGCTCGCGACCCTGGAAGCCATCGAGAAACATCTGGTGCGCGACGGCATGGTTTACCGCTATCGCAACGATGATGCCGGCATCGACGGTTTGTCCGGCACCGAAGGCGCGTTCGCCGCGTGCTCGTTCTGGTACGTCGAATGCCTGGCCCGCGCCGGGCAAGTGGAAAAGGCCCACCTGGAATTCGAGCAACTGCTGCGTTATGCCAATCCGTTGGGGCTTTATGCGGAGGAATTCGACAATCGTGGCCGGCATCTGGGCAACACGCCCCAGGCGTTGACCCACCTGGCGCTGATCAGCGCGGCGAGTTTTCTCGATCGCAAATTGAGCGGGGAGAAAAATTACTGGCAGCCATAGTCATCATTTTTCGCCACACGCTGTAAGAAAGATCTCCACTCCAACCGCCGTTTGTAGGATGACCACCTACGAACGGCAAACACCCCAGACCCTTGCGGTTGAAGGGCTGGCCCACACAATCGATTCCTTTCGATACAACTGGTTGATGACACGGCCTACAGAAACCTGCCAACCCGGTGTAACGCTTGGCCCGCAACTCGCACTTACACCCCGAAATACCTTGTTGCCAGCTGTTACATCCCCCCCTACCATCCACCGCAACGGGCACAGCGGAGCTGTCCAATAAAAACCCGATTCAAGGAACCAGAATGAGCCAACGTATCCACCGCCCCATCGCCTCCCCATTGAGGTCTGGCCTGACCCGCGACGAACTGTGGGAAGCCGCCGACAAGGGCCTGATCAAATGCTGGGAAATCGGCCGCCAGCGCGCCGCCCGTTTCCCCGGCCTTGCCCAACGCTGCCGCGCCGATGAATTGCCGGTACTGGGCTGGAAAGGCGGGGTCAGTCGCAGCCTGAAGAAGAATGAAAAGTACGGATCGCTGAAATACCTGGCTCAGTGGCAGGGTTTGCGTGGGGAAGATCTGGATATCGATTTGAGTGCCGAACGGGTGCTGACCTGCTCGCGGACGAAAATGGTGGTGACGTTTACGCCGGATCGCAGCAAGTATTTCAATCAGGTGGCGGAAGCCGAAACTTGAGGAATCCCGTATGACCCAAGCCGTGATGCAGTTTTGCAAGACTGAAAGTCTGACCATCGCCTATGAGCATCACGGTCCGGGAAACGGCACGCCGGTCATCCTGCTCCACGGCTTCCCCTACTCTCCCCGCGCCTACGACGAAATCGCCCCGCCCCTCGCCGCCAAGGGTTATCGGGTAATCGTGCCGTACCTGCGCGGTTACGGCCCGACCCGTTTCAACAACCCGGACACGCCGCGTTCCGGCCAGCAAGCAGCGCTGGCGCAGGACCTGCTGGATCTGATGGATGCCCTGGGTATCGAGCAAGCGACATTGTGCGGTTACGACTGGGGTGGTCGGGCGGCGTGCATTGTGGCGGCGCTGTTCCCTGAGCGGGTGCGCGGGTTGGTGACGGGCGATGGCTACAACCTGCAGGACATTCCGAATTCGGTCCGGCCGCTGGATCCCGAGACCGAGCATCGCTACTGGTATCAGTATTACTTCCACACACCCCGTGGCGTTGAAGGGCTGACGCAGAATCGTCGGGCGCTGTGCGAATTGCTCTGGCAATTGTGGTCACCGACCTGGGCGCGGAACGCCGAGCGTTATCCGTTGAGCGCGCCGGCGTTCGACAACCCGGATTTCGTTGAGGTGGTGATTCACTCTTATCGCCATCGCTTCATGTATGCGCCGGGCGATCCGGCGCTGGAGTGGATGGAGCAGGCGCTGGAGAAACAACCGGCGATCGGCGTTCCGACGATTTCGCTGTGCGGTGCGGATGATGGCGTTGGCCCGGCGTCGGCGGACGATGAAGATGCGCACCACTTCACCGGGCCTTATGAGCGGCGGGTGCTGGCGGGTGTCGGGCATAACATCCCCGAGGAAGCGCCGGGCGAAACACTCAAGGCATTACTGGATCTGCTCCAGCGCTGACCGAAAACCGCTCCCGATAAGCCTGCGGCGTCACACCCATGGCTCGCAGGAAACTGCGTCTTAACGTCTCTTCACTGCCAAATCCACAATTGGCCGCGACCCGTTTGATCGGCAAACCGGTATCGCTCAGCAACCGGCGGGCGGTTTCGATGCGAATCAGTTCGATGGCCCGGGCCGGGGTCTGGCCGGTGTCGGCGCGGTAGTGGCGCACGAAACTGCGTTCGCTCATGCCGGCCTGTTCTGCGAGGGTCGGGATGCCCAGATCGCAGGTCAGGTGCTCGGCGATCCACGCGTGCAAATCGTCAAAGCGGTTGCCCTGTTTTTGCAGCGACAGCGTCACGCTGAATTGCGACTGCCCGCCCGGTCGCTTGAGGAACACCACCAGTTGCCGGGCGACGTCCAGAGCCATGTCGCGACCTAGGTCGTCTTCGACCATGGCCAGCGCCAGGTCGATGCCGGCGGTGACGCCCGCCGAGGTCCAGACCGGGCCGTCGTTGATGAAGATCGGATTCGGTTCGACCTGCAATTGCGGGTGCTGCTGCGCCAGTTGTTCGCAACGGGTCCAGTGGGTGACGACCCGACGACCGTCGAGCCAGCCGCTGGCGGCCAGCAGAAATGCACCGGTACACACCGAAGCCACGCGTCGGCATCCGTTCGCATGTTCACGCACCCAATTCACTAACTCGGCATCTTCAGAGGCCGCATACACACCCCAGCCTCCGGCGATGATCAGCGTATCGCTTGGTTGCTCCGGCAGCGATTCGGCCAGCATCGCCAATCCGGCGGACGAGTTGACCACCCCACCACCGCTGGCAATCACCGTTGGCGCATATGGCGCAGGCAAACCCTGCTGGCGGGCGATATCGTTGGCCGAGGCGAAGACCTGCAACGGCCCGGTGACATCGAGCAATTGCACATTGGCGAATGCGAGGACGTGGATGGTTTTCGGCATTTGGCGTAATTCGTGGGCTGATTGGCGTATGCGCCAAAACCTACGCGCCTACAGTGAAGCCGTCTACCCCCTTTTCACGGAGAAGAACCATGGCGTTGCAGATCGGTTTTCTGTTGTTTCCCCAGGTGCAGCAACTCGACCTGACCGGCCCGTACGACGTGCTGGCGTCGTTGCCGGACGTGCAAGTGCACCTGATCTGGAAGGATCTGGTGCCGGTCACCGCCAGCACCGGGCTGGTGCTGAAACCGACCACCACCTTCGAGGACTGCCCGGCTCTGGACGTGATCTGCGTTCCCGGTGGCGCCGGGGTCGGGCCGTTGATGGAAGACGAGCAGACGCTGGCGTTCATCAAGGCGCAAGCGGCGCAGGCGCGTTACGTGACGTCGGTGTGTACGGGTTCGCTGGTGCTTGGGGCGGCGGGTCTGTTGCAGGGTAAACGGGCGACCACGCATTGGGCTTATCACGATCTGCTGCCGACATTGGGCGCGATTGCGGTGAAGGATCGGGTGGTGCGCGACGGCAATCTGTTTACCGGGGGCGGTATCACGGCCGGGATCGATTTTGCCTTGACGCTGGCGCAAGAGCTGGTCGGCGTCGACACGGCGCAGCTGGTGCAGTTGCAACTGGAATATGCGCCGGCGCCGCCGTTTGATTCGGGCAGCCCGGAGACGGCGCCGAGTGCGGTTGTCGATGAGGCGCGCAAGCGTGCGGCGCCTTCGCTGAAGTTGCGCACGGAAATCACCGAGCGTGCGGCGGCAAGGCTCAATCTGCGCTGACATTTCAGCCTTATACAAATCCCTGTGGGAGCTGGCTTGCCGCGATGGCGTCTGCACAGTCGATATCTTCATTGACTGACTCACCGCTATCGCTGGCAAGCCAGCTCCCACAGGTCTCCCACAGGTCTCAGTGTCAGCCACAGGTTTGGGTGTTGTCCCGGTTTCTCGCCTCAACTTCACTTGTCCCCTCGCCCCCACCCGTGTAGAAAGCCTGTCCACAAATCGTGCACAAGGACTTTCCATGACAGCTCTGCCATGGCTCTATCTCGGGCTTCTCAGCCTTGGTTACGGATTGGCGTCGAGTTTCGGCCAGCTCGGCTGGCTGGCGCTGATCTCCATTGCGCTGCTGGTTTTCGCCGGTTACGCCGTGCGCCAGCAAACCGTGCCGGTCGGGCGTTATCTCGGCCATGGCCTGTTTATCGTGCTGGCTCTGGCGCTAGCCCTGCATTGGCTGCCGGGCTTCTACAACGGCCGGGCCATCGAGCCGCAGCGCTTCACCGACAATGCCGTGCCGTTCTCGATGTACCTGAATCTCGACAAACCGCTGATTGGCTTCTGGCTGCTATTGGTCTGCCCGTGGATCGTCGCGCGTCGTTCGTTGCGCCTGACCGTCTACGCCACTGCGCTGGCACTGACGTTGAGCGTGATTCTGGCGCTGGGCGGCGCGGTGTTACTGGGCATGATCACCTGGGCACCGAAATGGCCGGATCAGGCGTGGCTGTGGGTGCTGAACAACCTGCTGCTGGTGACGCTGGTCGAAGAAGCGCTGTTTCGCGGCTATATACAGGGCGGCCTGAGCCGGCGTTTCAAACACCTGCCTTACGGCGAAAACCTCGCGCTGCTGCTGGCGTCCCTGCTGTTCGGCCTGGTGCATGTGGGCGCTGGCTGGCAATGGGTGTTGCTGGCGAGCCTGGCGGGTGTCGGCTATGGTCTGGCCTACCGTTTTGGCGGGCTCGGTGCGGCGATCGCGACGCATTTTGGCCTGAACCTGCTGCACTTCGGTCTGTTCACCTATCCGATGCTCGCGGGTTGAAGCAAGGGCCGTTTTGCGACGCCGTACATATAAATGAAAAAAAATTTCAATAAATGGCTGACCCCGCCGACAACCTTTCAAAGCCTTGCGGATTGAAAAACCATGCGTAACAACCAGCCCATTACACAACGCGAACGGACTTTCCCGGCTCAGCAACGGTTGATTTCCACAACCGACGCCAAGGGCGTGATCACCTACTGCAACGACGCTTTCGTCGAAATCAGCGGGTTTTCGCGTGAGGAACTGATCCGTGCGCCGCACAACCTGGTTCGTCACCCTGACGTGCCGGCGGCGGTGTTTTCGCACATGTGGGGCACACTGAAACAAGGCTTGCCATGGATGGGCATTGTCAAGAATCGCTGCAAGACCGGTGATCATTACTGGGTGAACGCCTATGTAACGCCGGTGTTCGATGGCAATCAGGTGGTCGGTTACGAGTCGGTGCGGGTCAAACCTACCGCCGAACAGATCCGCCGTGCCGAAGCGCTCTATCAACGCATCAACCAGGGCAAGTCGGCGATCCCTCAAACAGACAAATGGCTGCCGGTGCTGCAGGACTGGCTGCCGTTCATTCTGGTCAGCCAGCTGAGCTTCATGATCGGCGCCACCCTGAACTCGCAGTGGGGCTTCGCCCTCGCCGCCGGTCTGTCGGTGCCGCTGGGCCTGCTGGGCCTGCAATGGCAACAACGCGGGCTCAAGCGCCTGCTGCGCCTGGCCGAGCAGACCACCTCCGACCCGTTGATCGCGCAGATGTACACCGACAGCCGCGGCCCACAGGCCCGTCTGGAGATGTCGATCCTCAGCCAGGAAGCGCGCCTGAAAACCTGCCTGACCCGTCTGCAGGACACCGCCGAGCACCTGACCGATCAGGCCAAGCAATCCGACGCCCTGGCGCACAACAGCTCCAGCGGGCTGGAACGTCAGCGCGTGGAAACCGAACAGGTCGCCACCGCCGTCAACCAGATGGCCGCCACCACCCAGGAAGTGGCGAGCCACGTCCAGCGCACCGCCGACGCCACCCAGGAAGCCAATCGTCTGACCGGCCGCGGCCGCGACATCGCCGGCGAAACCCGCGAAGCCATCCAGCGCCTGTCGGTCGTGGTCGGTGAAACCGGCCTGACCGTCACCCAACTGGCCAAGGACAGCGACGAAATCGGCGGCGTGGTCGACGTGATCAAAGGCATCGCCGACCAGACCAACCTGCTGGCGCTCAACGCTGCGATCGAAGCAGCGCGTGCCGGCGAAATGGGCCGTGGTTTTGCCGTGGTAGCCGACGAAGTCCGCCAACTGGCACAACGCACCAGCGAATCCACCGGCCAGATCCACGCCCTCATCGCCAAGTTGCAGCAGACCGCCACCAGCGCCGTACAAACCATGGAAGCCGGCCATCGCCAGGCGGAAGAAGGTGTAGCGCGGGTACTGGAAGCGGATCAGGCCCTGGTGGGCATCAGCGAAGCGGTGGCCAACATCACCGACATGACCACCCAGATCGCCGCCGCGACCGAAGAGCAAAGTGCCGTGGCTGAAGAAATCAGCCGCAACATCAGCAACATCTCGGAACTGGCGGACCAGACCTCGGAACAGGCGCATAACTCGGCGTTGCTGAGTGAAGAGCTGACCAAGACTGCCAACACGCAATACTCGTTGGTGGAGCGGTTTAACCGCTGATTGTTCTGCAATAGAAAAAACCCGGATAGCGAGAGCTTCCGGGTTTTTTATTACCTGTCTGAAATGGATGTGACCAGCACCGCCCTCTTCGTGGGCAAGCCCACTCCCACAGGGTTTCGCATTGGCCACGAAATCTCGCAACACCACCATCCTTGTGGGAGCGGGCTTGCCCGCGAAGAGGCCATAACAGCGAGCGAATCATTAAGGCAATTTCAGCCTGTCCAGCACTCGATTAACCAGCAGCTCGTTCAACATGATCAGCTGTTGCAGCGCCAGCAGCGGTTTGCGCTCCGGGCCTTTCACCGAGTTGGCGATATTGCCGGCCATGGCGTTGGCTGACGACAGTGATTCGCAGGCTTCGACGAGCAGCGTTTCGTCATCGAGCGTTGGATCGACCATGTAGATGGAGCGCGCCTTGGGTGGGAAATACTTCGGGATTTCAGGGCCGAGGTAATAGTCGAGTGCGCGGTCGGCGGCTTCTTTTGTCTTTCGGGACTCGAGCTCGGGGTCGTTGGAGGTTGGATCGGTTTCTGGTGGGTTTGGTGTGGCTTTGAACATGGATAAAACTCCAATTCGAAAAAATGGGAGCCATCACCCTCGCTACCAAACGGCGGGTGGCGGCCATGCGCGGGTTGGTAGACCGGTCGAATTGGGAAACCCGGCGCTCACGAATGAGCCCCACGCATGCCCACCATACAAGGCTGCACCTCAGAAAAGAGACAGCATTGAAGGTGTCGCAATAACCACAACTCGAATCGGGCTACCAAACCCAGCCACTTTTCAGTGACAGGGAAACGATATAGCCCTCTCCAAGCTGCGTAAGCCGGCGGATTCTGGCGTAAGCGTAGGCAACGACGCAAGGTGTTGTAGCCCTTATGGAGTAACGCTTTGTGTGGTTTAAACCTAAACACCCAATCATGTTTACGAATAGCAAATACCCGACAGTAAAACTCAACAGGATGGGGGTTTTCTCGCCTGCAACTCATGATCTTGATCCGTCGACCAGCGGAGCCCAATCGGCAACTCAGATGTCATTTGCCAATGATTACAAAGCCAGGAATCACCACTCAAAACTCAAGTGTGCCTCGCAAAAATCGGACGACGTTCAGGATCAAACTGAACACGTTTAAAACACTTCCTGGAACGTCATACGAAGCCTACAGATCCTCTCGTCATTGCCTACAACAACGACAGAATCCGCCGGCTTGTGCACCTGGCGCGTGGAATTTACCGTAACAAGGTCACTGAAAACTGAAAAACGATCTGGTGAATCAGTTCCACATTAACGTGGCACGGCAAAATTGAAAAAGATGCGCCCAAGCAATTCATATCACCCAGCCTGCTCTGTCATTAAGGATCAAGCACCTGGAGCGCTACTATTTGCTTCTTTTAATACACAATGAGAAACGCAAAATCTGTAATTTCTTTATTGGAGTCCAGCCATTCGACGTCCATTCGTATGCGTAGATCGAAGTAGGCGAAAAAATCGTAGCTAACACCCCTCATCTATCACGGAAATTTTCAATGACACAAACAATATAAGGTCATACCCACAAATGAACTGGCCTTATCAATACATAACAATCTTCAAAATAGTCTCCAACAACTACCGCCAATTCACCATCAACTTTGTAGGCGTATCGATCATTTTTCTTCTATGCAGCGCCTTAAATTCGCTCCTCCCTGTACTGTTGAGAAATACCGCAAACTCTATCCAAGAGGCGAACAACCTACAAACACAGTTCCTCTTTTTTGCAGCCTCTTATTCGGCCATATGGACACTTTCGCAAGTCTTGTCGAACATACGCGGCATTTTTTCAGCCTGGATACTTGCAAAATGCGATACCACAATATACGAGGCGATCATTAACAAAGTCTTTCGCTACCCCTATAAAAAACAACAGAACCTGGATCCTGGATATGTTGTCTCCGATATAAGCAGATCCGCAAGAAGCTTCAGCATGGTGACGGTAGGCGTATTCTGGACAATTATCCCCATCGCAGTAGAAATCATCATTGCCATCAGCGTACTTTATTCGATCATGGGCCTCGCCTATGCACTTCTTTTCCTCCTAGCCTCCTTGGTATTGATTTGCATATCGACATACGTGGCAAAATCCAGCTCGAACATTCACCGAGAATTATTTGAGGCTGATGACAACTTATCCAGTTACACAGTTGAAAGGCTCGGCCGAACTTACGACATCAAACTCAACAACACGCAACACAAGGAATGTCACGCAGGGAAAGTTTTTTTCGACGGTTACGTCAAGACAATCAGAAAAGCCAATCTTCATATGGGCATACGAGTCGGCGCCCAAGGGTTGGCAATCGGAGTCGTGCTGGCTTTTTTTGTTATTCTGTCAGGCACCCACTATGGCTCAAAACTGACAACCGGCGACTTCGTCATGATCATTGGCTACATCACAATGTTTACGATGCAGTTACATTTAATGGCAGGCACCCTTATAAACCTCCAGGCCAATATCGTTTCTCTGAATGACGGCATCAAATACATTGACGAAAAAATAAACCTTCCGCAAAAACCGAATACATCTCAGACTGCACAGGGTTTTGTCCTGAGCAACCTGTCACTCAGCAAAGACAACAACACCATACTCTCCAACATTACTCATGAGTTCAGGCCAGGTGTAAATATCATCTCTGGTGCTTCTGGCGCAGGAAAAACAACACTTATCAATACACTTTTAGGCTTCGAAGAAAGCTATACCGGAACGGCGTACTATAAAGGACATTTGATAAACGAAAGCATGAGCGAATTCATACTCTCTGAAGTTTCCGTGGCGCCGCAAAAACCTATCCTGATAGGCGGAACCTTTAAGGACAACCTCCTGTATGGCGCTGAAAACGCCTGCTCGCAAAAAATAAGACAGGTCGTCGAGCTTCTGGGATTTTCGCGAAAGGATTCCGATACTGATGCTTTACTCGATACCGTAATAGGCGCGACAAATAGCGAACTCAGCGGGGGAGAAAAGCAACGTATTGCTATTGGCCGAGCCATTCTAAGAGACAAGCCAACCGTGATATTAGATGAGCCAACTTCGGCACTCGACAAGGAAACGGCACACACAATCATAGAGTGGCTTGCCGTCAATATCCCGTGCTTGATAATTGTCACTCATGATGAAAACTTAAAGAAAAAATACGGGGTGGCTATAGAGTTGAACGATATACGCCCCCAAGCAACCTAGTCGCCAGTGCCCTTCCCGCTCCGATGGGCGGGGCATTCAGTCCTGTTCCTTTGCTGTGTTCTGGCAGACCGCTTTCGCGAGCAAGCCCGCATTGGATCGAATGCACCTGTCAAAAACTGGTCGCCTCGTAGGCCGCCATCGCTGGCAAGCCAGCTCCCGCAGCGACCGTTTGGCGAAGCCAAACACATCGAGAGGAGGTGCAGCGAAGCAAACCGTAGGCGATGCCCCCCGGATGAATCCCGGAGCGAAGGAACCCCGAGCCTCAGCGAGCGGGCCGAACGCAGGAGCAAGCGTTTTTGGTTACTTTTTTCTGGGCCGGCATTCCGGGCGTTTGTAAAAAGTGACCCGCCGTCAGGGCGGAACCCTAAGCAGCCATACCCGCAGCATCGGATATGCCCACCGTCTAGGTTCTTTAATCACCAGACCGGAAACAAACACATTTGATACTCGTCGCCTAGCTGTCAGGTATGACAGTAGACGCTCATCTTGAAAAAGGCATATCAAGTGTCTGGCGATCTATTAAAAGAACGCCGATCACCCTTCATGAAAAAGGAATTCCAGATGAGCAGTCATACTATCTTTGTCCCTAAATCCAACAGCACTGCGATCCCCGCAAATGAGTTCTACTGGACATTTGGGAGCAATCCCGAAGTGACAGCTGAAAGATCCCTGTTTTATCTATTTACGTATCTGCCAACGGGTGAGCAGTTCTGGTCAATCTTAGGGGCGATCGGATCAATTTCCAGCGGAAACTACTTCGCCTACAACATGAGTTTCCCGTACATCGATGGCGCCCCTCTCAAAGCCACCTACACGCTTAAGGACAAATTGAGCTTCAGTCACGGTAGTTCAATTCCCGCGCCGGAGGGCTTTGAGGGCTGGAGAGTGGTCAAGGCCGATGAAGCCACCCTGACCATAGATCTCGATCCTGCCAAGGGAACTGCAGTGGGCACTTTTGAAGCGAAGTTCAAGAGTCATGGCTTTCGGACACAGCCCATCGGACACTTTAACCTGGTGATCAGCGAATAGCGTCCACGCTTTTGCGACATCAAGGATGTGCCCGGACTTCACCGGTCCGGGCTATATCTGCCCTGCGGTAAACCAAACCTCGCACACCGATCAGGGATTGCACATTTAAAAAACGAAATAATCAACCCGTGCTTAACTGCCAAAAAATATAAAAAGCTGCAACTTCTAACAGGTGCGTGACACGCCAGTGCCCGGCAGAATCAATTCACCCAAACAATCTCGACCATATAAATTACTGGCACGAGAAAAACAGAGGATGCAAACATGATCTTTACTCCTGTGCCAACCCCCATAACGCTTGCACCTGCGGCAACAACCATGTCGAACGCCTTTACAGCCACGGCCGCTGTTCTCATCCCGCCCGGAGTGCCTGGCACTAGTGTTGCCCCACAGATAGACCAGCCTAACGGCCCGAACTTCTTAACTATCCGCTATCTTTTGCCGCGTGCATTGAGAGTAGATGATGAGGTTGAGTTTTATCTTATAGACTCCAACAGTGTTGCCATACTGGTTAAAACCTACACACTTACGGATTCTGATATTTTCTCGGCACTACGCAGAAACGCGGGCGTGTTTATAAGGGGTGAGATACCCACAACTGATTTAACTAAATTAGGAGTTTTACCTGGAACATGGGACTTCATGTGCGTCCACTATAGTAGACTTACGCCAACTGCCCCTTCTCCAGCCCCAACAGGCCCTCAGACCCCTCTACGAGTCGTTGCCACCAGTGCCACGCAAACCTATGTCATCACCTAAGGAATCTCTGAAAAAGACTTTCAGATTCGGTGAAAAACTAGCGGCTTTTTGCTGACTCACACGGCACCGGCGACGCTATTTATGTATTGGTCAACAATTCCCGGACACAGAATTGTTGACCAATTCAATTTTTACGCGGTTCAAAACCTCGATCAGTGCTTGAGAAACTCGACCAGCCTCTGCGCAGCGGCAGCCAAATGCTCCTCATGCGTAAATCCGGACACCTTGAGCGGCTTCAAATCATGATCCCCAGAGGCCAGCCAAAACACCTCAATACTCGGCGATAGATCGTAAGCCTCGACAGCGCCCCGATTCCCCAACGCATCCCGCTCCCCCTGAACAATCAACGTCCGAGTCTTCAACCCAGCCAAATGCTCAACCCGAGGCTTCTCCGGTTTCCCAACCGCATAAAACGGATACCCCAGACAAACCAAAGCATCAGCGCCAAGCTCATCAGCCAACAAACTCGCCATCCGCCCACCCATGGACTTCCCGCCAATCGCAAGCGGACCAGCGACATGAAGTCGCACCAGGCCATAAACCTCACGCCAGCACTCCTGCAATTTCCCCGCAGGATTCGGCGGTCGCTTGACCCCATCAACCCGCCGCTGCGCCATATAAGGAAACTCAAACCGCAACACGTTGATACCAAGCCCGGCAAGGCGCCCAGCCATATCGTTCATCCAGTCGCTATCCATCGGCGCCCCCGCCCCATGCGCCAGGATCAGCGTCGCCGAAGCCTCACCAACAGCCGCATCCCAAAGCCACCCGTGATCCCGCAGGCACTGCGCCCATTGATCCCCGTCAATACTGGCCTTGTGCTGTTTGTCCATGCTTGCCTCGCTTTTAGTCTGCCTATAACTCCAGGCGAAGGACGCGCTGTTGGCGCTCACTTCGGCTGAACCGTGGATGGGGAACCATGAACACTTCTATCAGTACCGCCTACAACTACAAGGTGGTCCGCCAATTCGCCATTATGACGGTGGTGTGGGGCATCGTCGGCATGGGGCTCGGGGTTTTTCTCGCGGCTCAATTGGTCTGGCCCGAACTCAACTTCAACCTGCCGTGGACCAGCTTCGGACGCCTGCGCCCGCTGCACACCAACGCGGTGATCTTCGCGTTCGGCGGCTGTGCCTTGTTCGCCAGTTCGTTCTACTCGGTGCAGCGCACCTGCCAGACGCAATTGTTTGCGCCGAAAATCGCCGCGTTCTGCTTCTGGGGCTGGCAGCTTGTGATTCTATTGGCGGCCATCAGCCTGCCACTGGGTTACACCAGCTCCAAGGAATACGCCGAACTGGAATGGCCGATCGACATTCTGATCACCATCGTCTGGGTCGCCTACGCCATCGTGTTCTTCGGCACGATCATGCAGCGCAAGAGCAAACACATTTATGTGGGCAACTGGTTCTTCGGCGCGTTCATCATCACCGTGGCGATCCTGCACATCGTCAACAACCTTGAGTTGCCGGTGAGTTTCACCAAGTCCTACTCGGTGTACGCCGGTGCGACCGACGCGATGGTGCAATGGTGGTACGGCCACAACGCCGTAGGCTTTTTCCTCACCGCCGGTTTCCTCGGGATGATGTACTACTTCGTGCCGAAGCAGGCCGAACGTCCGGTGTATTCGTATCGCCTGTCGATCGTGCACTTCTGGGCGCTGATCACCCTGTACATCTGGGCCGGCCCGCACCATTTGCACTACACCGCGCTGCCGGACTGGGCGCAGTCGCTGGGCATGGTGATGTCGCTGATTCTGCTGGCGCCGAGCTGGGGCGGCATGATCAACGGCATGATGACCCTCTCGGGCGCCTGGCATAAGTTGCGCAGCGACCCGATCCTGCGCTTCCTGGTGGTGTCGCTGGCGTTCTACGGCATGTCGACCTTCGAAGGTCCGATGATGGCGATCAAGACTGTCAACGCCCTCTCCCACTACACCGACTGGACCATCGGCCACGTACACGCCGGCGCACTCGGCTGGGTGGCGATGATTTCCATAGGCGCGCTGTATCACATGATCCCGAAAGTCTTCGGCAAAGAGCAGATGCACAGCATCGGCCTGATCAATGCGCACTTCTGGCTCGCGACCATCGGCACCGTGCTCTACATCGCCTCGATGTGGGTCAACGGCATCGCCCAGGGCCTGATGTGGCGTGCGGTGAACGAGGACGGCACGCTGACCTACTCCTTCGTCGAGACCCTGGTGGCCAGCCACCCAGGCTTTGTCGTGCGGCTGATTGGTGGGGCGATCTTCCTCAGCGGCATGTTCCTGATGGCTTACAACACCTGGCGCACCGTGCGGGCCTCGCAGCCTGCTGACGTCGTTGCTGCCGCGCAGATGGCCTGAGGAGTCCGCCATGAAACACGAAACGATTGAAAAGAACGTCGGCCTGCTGATGCTGCTGATGGTGTTCGCCGTGAGCATCGGCGGCCTGACCCAGATCGTCCCGCTGTTCTTCCAGGACGTGACCAACAAACCGGTGGAAGGCATGAAACCCTACACCGCGCTGCAACTGGAAGGCCGCGACATCTACATCCGCGAAGGCTGCGTCGGCTGCCACTCGCAGATGATCCGTCCGTTCCGCGCCGAAACCGAACGCTACGGCCACTACTCGGTGGCTGGCGAAAGCGTGTGGGATCACCCGTTCCTGTGGGGTTCCAAGCGTACCGGTCCGGACCTGGCCCGGGTTGGCGCGCGTTACTCGGATGACTGGCACCGCGCGCACTTGTACAACCCGCGCAACGTTGTACCGGAATCGAAAATGCCGGCCTATCCATGGCTGGTCACGCAAGCGGTCGACAGCAGCCACACCGAAACCAAGCTCAAGACCATGCGCACCCTCGGCGTGCCGTACACCGATGACGACATCAGCGGCGCGGTGGCCAGTCTAAAGGGCAAGACCGAAATGGACGCCCTCGTCTCCTACCTGCAAGTGCTCGGCACTGCGATCAAAAGCAAGAGGTGATCGAGATGGCCTTTGAAATGAGCGCGGGGCTGATTCGCGGCCTCGGCACGGTCGTGGTGTTCGTGGCCTTCGTCGGCCTGACCCTGTGGGTGTTCAACCGCAAGCGCACGCCGGAATTCGCCGAAGCGCGCCTGCTGCCGTTTGCCGACGAGCCGCAACCCGACACTACCCAAGTTAATGAAACAAGGAGTACCCGGCCATGACCACCTTCTGGAGTACGTGGATCTGCGTACTGACCATCGGCAGCCTGATCGGCCTGACCTGGCTGCTGATCGGCACCCGCCGGGGCGAGACCAAGGGCAGCGTCGACCAGACCATGGGCCACAGCTTCGACGGCATCGAGGAGTACGACAACCCGCTGCCGCAGTGGTGGTTCATGCTGTTCGCCGGCACGCTGGTGTTTTCCGTGGGTTATCTGATCCTTTATCCGGGCCTGGGCAACTGGAAAGGCATCCTGCCCGGCTACGAGGACGGCTGGACCGGCGTCCACGAGTGGGAAAAGGAAATGAGCAAGGCTGACGCCAGGTTCGGGCCGATCTTCGCCAAGTTCGCCGCCATGCCGGTGGAAGAAGTGGCGAAGGATCCGCAGGCGCTGAAAATGGGTGGCCGTCTGTTCGCCTCCAATTGCTCGGTGTGCCACGGTTCGGACGCCAAGGGCGCGTTCGGTTTCCCTAACCTCGCCGACAAGGACTGGCGTTGGGGCGGCAGTGCCGAAACCATCAAAACCACCATCATGGGTGGCCGGATGGCGGCGATGCCGGCGTGGGGCGAGTCGCTCGGTGAGGCAGGTGTGAAAAACGTCGCGGCATACGTGCGCCACGAACTCGCCGGGCTGCCACTGCCGGCAGACAACAAGGCCGACCTGCAAGCGGGGCAGCAAACGTTCAGCACCATGTGCGTGGCTTGTCACGGGGCAAACGGCCAAGGCACCGAAGCCATGGGCGCGCCGAATCTGACGCATCCGGCCGGTTTCATCTACGGCACCAGCCTGACCCAGCTCGAGCAGACCATCCGCCATGGCCGTCAAGGCCACATGCCAGCTCAGAACGAGCTGCTGGGCAACGATAAAGTGCAACTGCTCGCCGCTTACGTATACAGTCTGTCAAAAAATACTGAGCAGTTGAGCGACAAGCTTCAAGCTGAAAGCTCCAAGTAAAATCACAAGCATGTATACAATCCTGCAGGCGACATGATTCGTCTTGTCGCTTGCAGCTTGCAGCTTGCAGCTGCTTCCTTTTGTCGCACCCCGTTACCCCCTCTCCTTTCGATTACCCGGATTCGGGTCTACGCTTGCTCGATGCGGACTGGCCCGTGCCGGTTCCAGGTCGACCCTGAGCGAGGCGTTGAACGAATCGGCTGACTGACATGGCCGCAAAGGCCGGTAGATACCGGCTGTCGTGCCGATTACCGTCCGTCACCCGAACCGAGCGTTCGAACACACCCCGTTACATCCGACCGGGACCCCTCACTTTTTTTGTTCGCTGCGACATTTTGCCCGAGGGCAATTTTGTCCTTACGCGGCGCATGGAAAGGCCGCAGAATCAGCGTTGGAAAGCATTGACCCAGGTCATGGCGCGTTGCATTGACCCCCTGCTTTCTACATACTTGCGGCCGATTTTAATCCTAATAAAACACCCAAACCGTGGAACCTTAGAATGAGCACAGCAATCAGTCCGACTGCTTATAACTATAAGGTAGTCCGCCAGTTCGCCATCATGACGGTGGTCTGGGGGATCCTTGGCATGGGGCTCGGTGTCTTCATCGCCTCGCAACTGGTCTGGCCGGAGTTGAATTTCGGTCTGCCGTGGACGAGCTTTGGACGCCTGCGCCCGTTGCACACAAACCTGGTGATTTTCGCCTTCGGTGGTTGTGCACTGTTTGCCACTTCCTACTATGTCGTGCAGCGAACCTGCCAGACGCGACTGATTTCCGACAGCCTCGCGGCCTTCACCTTCTGGGGATGGCAAGCGGTAATCGTCGGCGCGATCATTACCTTGCCGCTGGGTTACACCACCACCAAGGAATACGCGGAACTGGAATGGCCCCTCGCCATTCTGCTGGCCATTGTCTGGGTCACCTACGGTCTGGTGTTCTTCGGCACCATCACCAAGCGCAAGACCAAGCACATCTATGTCGGCAACTGGTTCTACGGTGCGTTCATCGTGGTGACCGCGATGCTGCACATCGTCAACCACATGTCGCTGCCGGTCAGCCTGTTCAAGTCCTACTCGGCCTACTCGGGCGCCACCGACGCGATGATCCAGTGGTGGTACGGCCACAACGCCGTGGGCTTCTTCCTGACCACCGGCTTCCTGGGGATGATGTACTACTTCGTGCCGAAACAGGCCGAACGTCCGATCTACTCCTATCGTCTGTCGATCGTGCACTTCTGGGCGCTGATCACCCTGTACATCTGGGCCGGCCCGCACCACCTGCACTACACCGCACTGCCGGACTGGGCCCAATCGCTGGGCATGGCGATGTCGATCATCCTGCTGGCGCCAAGCTGGGGCGGCATGATCAACGGCATGATGACCCTGTCGGGCGCCTGGCATAAGCTGCGCACCGACCCGATCCTGCGCTTCCTCGTGGTATCGCTGGCGTTCTACGGCATGTCGACCTTTGAAGGTCCGATGATGGCGATCAAGACCGTCAACTCGCTCTCGCACTACACCGACTGGACCATCGGCCACGTACACGCTGGCGCACTCGGCTGGGTAGCGATGATCTCGATCGGCGCGATCTACCACATGATCCCGAAACTGTTCGGCCGTGCGCAGATGCACAGCACCGGCCTGATCAACGCGCACTTCTGGCTCGCGACCATCGGTACCGTGCTGTACATCGCTTCGATGTGGGTCAACGGCATCACTCAAGGCCTGATGTGGCGTGCAATCAACGACGACGGCACCCTCACCTACTCGTTCGTGGAAGCCCTGCAGGCCAGCCACCCTGGCTACATCGTTCGCGCCCTGGGCGGTGCGTTCTTCGCCAGCGGCATGTTCCTGATGGCCTACAACGTGTGGCGCACCGTTCGCGCCTCGGACCCGGCTGAAGCTGAAGCCGCCGCCAAGATCGCCGTAGTTGGAGCTCACTGATGAAGCATGAAGCTGTCGAGAAGAATATTGGCCTGCTGGCCTTCTTCATGGTCATCGCCGTCAGCGTCGGTGGCCTGACCCAAATCGTTCCGCTGTTTTTCCAGGACGTCACCAACAAGCCGGTCGAAGGCATGAAGCCGCGCACCGCCCTTGAACTGGAAGGCCGCGACGTTTACATCGCCAACGGCTGTGTCGGCTGCCACTCGCAGATGATCCGACCGTTCCGTGCCGAAACCGAACGCTATGGCCACTACTCGGTAGCCGGTGAAAGCGTCTGGGATCACCCGTTCCTGTGGGGTTCCAAACGTACCGGCCCGGACTTGGCCCGCGTCGGCGGTCGTTACTCCGATGACTGGCAGCGTGCGCACTTGTACAACCCGCGCAACGTCGTCCCCGAGTCGAAAATGCCGGCCTACCCGTTCCTCGTAGAAAACAAGCTCGATGGCAAAGACACGGCCAAGAAAATGGAAGTGTTGCGCACGCTCGGCGTCCCTTACACCGACGAAGACATCGCCGGTGCAAGAGATGCCGTGAAGGGCAAAACCGAAATGGACGCGCTGGTGGCCTATCTGCAAGGCCTGGGCACCATCATCAAAAGCAAACGGTGATTCTGATGGATATCGGGATGATTCGAGGCCTGGGCACCGTTGTCGTGATGGTTGCCTTCATCGGCCTGGCGTTGTGGGTGTTCAGCCCCAAGC
Source organism: Pseudomonas sp. 22085 (assembly GCF_052045815.1). Taxonomy (NCBI): domain Bacteria; kingdom Pseudomonadati; phylum Pseudomonadota; class Gammaproteobacteria; order Pseudomonadales; family Pseudomonadaceae; genus Pseudomonas; species Pseudomonas sp. 22085. The sequence goes on along the minus strand of NZ_JBQEQA010000002.1, from coordinate 95,568 downwards.
GCAAGTCGGAGTTTGAAGACGCGACCTTGCTGCCCTTCGCGGATGATCCCGAAGCCATCAAGCACGTCGAGCAAGCTTCTAGGAGTAACAAAGAATGACTACATTCTGGAGTCTGTACGTCACAGTCCTCAGTCTCGGTACGATCTTTTCCCTGACCTGGCTGTTGCTGTCGACCCGCAAGGGCCAGCGCAGCGAACAGACGGACGAGACAGTGGGCCACTCCTTCGACGGGATCGAGGAGTACGACAACCCGCTGCCGAAATGGTGGTTCATGCTGTTCGTGGGCACCATCGTGTTCGCTCTGGGTTATCTGGTGCTGTACCCGGGCCTGGGCAACTGGAAAGGCCTGCTGCCGGGCTACAACTACCTCGATACCGAGAAGCAGACCGCGTTCGCCAACGGCCAGACCGGCTGGACCGGCGTTCACGAGTGGGAAAAGGAAATGGCGCGTTCGGACGCCAAGTTCGGTCCGATCTTCGCCAAGTTCGCCGCCATGCCGATCGAAGAAGTGGCCAAGGATCCGCAAGCCCTGAAGATGGGGGGCCGTCTGTTCGCCTCCAACTGCTCGGTCTGCCACGGTTCCGACGCCAAGGGCGCTTATGGCTTCCCGAACCTGACCGACGCCGACTGGCGCTGGGGCGGCGAGCCGGAAACCATCAAGACCACCATCATGGGCGGTCGTCACGCCGTGATGCCGGCCTGGGCTGAAGTGATCGGCGAGCAAGGCGTGGCCGACGTGGCCGCGTTCGTGCTGACCAATCTGGATGGCCGCAAGCTGCCGGAAGGCACCAAGGCAGATCCGGCCAACGGCCAGAAACTGTTCGCCGCCAACTGCGTGGCCTGCCACGGTCCGGAAGGCAAAGGCACCCCGGCAATGGGCGCCCCGAACCTGACCCACCCGGCCGCGTTCATCTACGGTTCGAGCTTCGCGCAACTGCAGCAGACCATCCGTTACGGCCGTCAGGGCCAGATGCCTGCCCAGGAACAACTGCAAGGCAACGACAAGGTTCACCTGCTGGCGGCTTACGTTTACAGCCTGTCCCACGGTGAAAAACCAGCGGAAGCCGAGGCTCAGTAAGACCAACGCCTGAAGCAAACAAAACGGCCCCGCCAATGAGAATTGGCGGGGCCGTTTTGTTTCCCTCTCTACTGATTCAAAGAATATTGCCTCCACCGAGACTGTCCAGGCCCGAAGGTCTGCGCTGCTTGCCGGCATCGCCCGGCTGGTTGCCTTTCTGACTGGCCAGATCCTTCGTCCCCTGCGCAGCTTCGACCGGCTCAAGCGCTCGCAGAGCCGTTTGCAGGTACACGACGGCCAAGGGAGCTACCGCGCTGGCGCTATTCAGAATGACGTCCAATGCATCAATTTCTTTCTGAGTAATGCCGAGTGCTTTGAGAGTGCCTTTATTCATACATTTTCATCCTTGAAAGAGTCAGATCTGTAAAAGCGATGCCCGAGCCATTTTTTATGGACGATTGGCCCAGATGGACTTCACCGGAACCGTATGCACGAATCGCGGCTTTTGCCATTCATTGTTCTCGACCAGATTGACGTGCAGCTGCCTGCGATCATCCGAAAAACTGGCCGTCAGGTACGTTTGCTGGGACGTTGCGCCGCTGAGAAACATCGGCACCTTACCCATCCAGCGCTTGGCTCCACCTCGCGCATGGTAATGACCCGCAAAAATGGCCGTGACTTCATATTTCTCGATCATGTCCAGAAAGCGCTGCTCCTGTTGCCAGTCTCCCTGCCAGTCATCCCACTTGTGCATGTTGAGGATGATGGCGTAACCCTGCGCCCTCGCCACCCTCAAATCGTTCTCCAGCCAGTCCAGGGCACTGGTGATATTGAAGGTTGTCGGATTCAACGCATGAGCAATCTTTGTGGCGTAGGTGGGTTCATTGTTGAGCTGCACCAGATGAACTTCTCCGACATTTTTCGAGTAAGCGAGACTGCCTGAATAAAGGACATTCAGAAAAGCACCAGTGACCTTGAGATCAAAGTTATCCACCTTGCTCTTATGATGTTCGTTGAACTCGGTAATACTGCCCGCCGCACAACTATTACTGAAACAGTCATCAACATTATTTTCGTAGTCATGATTACCCAAGCCATACAGGTAATCACCCTTGAAGTATTTCTCAAGGGCCGACTTCATATACGAGCGCTGCCAACCATGGCCAAAAGCAGTAATGTCGCCATTGATCATCAACGGGATTGCCGCCTGCCCACCGTGGGCATTTCGAAATTCGGCGATACTGCCCAGTTGGCTGTCCACCAGCCACTTGGCACGTTTCTCAAAGTCCGCATCGGATTCCGGCGCTCCACTATCGGTATTGTCAGTCCAGGGATACTGCGTATCGGATGCGAACACCATATGCCGTGGCGTGCCCTCGACGGCATGAGCCAGCGTGACAGAAGATAATAAACAGATACCCAGCAGAAACTTTACAACTCCATTTAAATCCATAACATTGAAACTCCATTTAACTTGAATAATGACTGGCAACTGAATTTCGCCAGACGCAAACATATTCGATCAAACGGAAACTTTCAAAGCCGACAACATGAGCAATTAAATAAACTTGTTTCAAATACAAGAACAGCAGAAAACAGAGCCCCTAACTTCAAGTAAGGACCCCTCTAAGTTCAATTACGGAAACCGGACGACGAAGGGCCGGTTTTCGGCCATGCGGATCACCCGGCAGCGCAACGGCAACGAATCGCCTAGACTCATTCATCGACCGAGCAAAAAATGGTGATCCCGCACAAGTCAATTGATTCAAGTCATTACACCATCAATTGATTTTGCCCAACGCGACCAAAGGTCGCACCCGTTCGTCGGTAGTACAGGCGTATCATTGGGCCACTGCAACACCCTTTCTGACCCCGGCCGGCACGTATCGACCGAGGCATTTTTCCACTGCCGTGGGATGCAATGATGAGCAACCAGATTCCGGTACATGACGTCACGCCACCCAGCAAGAACGCGAACAACAGCGTCGACCTTTACGCCTCTCGAGAAAAAATCTACACCCGTGCTTTCACCGGTCTGTTCCGCAACCTGCGGATGATGGGCGGCGCGGCGCTGTTCCTGCTGTATTTCGGTACGGTGTGGTTGAACTGGGGCGGCCATCAGGCGGTGTGGTGGAACCTGCCGGAGCGCAAGTTCTTCATTTTCGGTGCCACCTTCTGGCCGCAGGATTTCATTCTGCTTTCCGGGCTGCTGATCATTGCCGCCTTCGGCCTGTTCTTCATCACCGTGTATGCCGGCCGGGTCTGGTGCGGGTACACCTGCCCGCAAAGCGTGTGGACGTGGATTTTCATGTGGTGCGAGAAGGTCACCGAAGGCGACCGCAACCAGCGCATCAAGCTCGACAAGGCGCCGATGAGCGCCAACAAGTTCCTGCGCAAATTCGCCAAGCATGCGTTGTGGCTGTTGATCGGTTTCGTCACCGGCATGACCTTCGTCGGCTACTTTTCGCCGATCCGCGAACTGGTAATCGAATTCTTCACCGGCCAGGCCGATGGCTGGTCGTATTTCTGGGTCGGTTTCTTCACCCTCGCCACGTACGGCAACGCCGGCTGGCTGCGCGAGCAGGTGTGCATCTACATGTGTCCGTATGCGCGCTTTCAAAGCGTGATGTTCGACAAGGACACCCTGATCGTTTCCTACGACCCGCGTCGCGGTGAAAGCCGTGGCCCGCGCAAGAAAGGCGTCGACTACAAGGCCCAGGGCCTGGGCGACTGCATTGATTGCACCATGTGCGTCCAGGTCTGCCCGACCGGCATCGACATCCGCGACGGCCTGCAGATCGAGTGCATTGGTTGCGCTGCCTGCATCGATGCCTGCGACAGCATCATGGACAAAATGGATTACCCGCGCGGGCTGATCAGCTACACCACCGAACACAACTTGTCCGGGCAGAAAACCCATAAACTGCGGCCACGCCTGATCGGTTATGCCGTGGTGCTGCTGACGATGATCAGCCTGCTGGTGACAGCCTTCTTCATGCGTTCGCTGGTGGGTTTCGACGTCAGCAAGGACCGCGTGCTGTACCGTGAAAACGCCGAAGGCCGGATCGAAAACGTCTACAGCCTGAAGATCATGAACAAGGATCAGCGCGACCACACCTACGTCCTGGAAGCCGCCGGTTTGCCGGATCTGCGCCTGCAAGGCAAGCGCGAGATCAAGGTCCCGGCCGGGGAAATCTTCAGCATGCCGGTCGAGCTGTCGAGCGCGCCCGAACAATTGCCATCGAGCACCAACGAGGTGAAATTCATCCTCAAGGATGCCGATGACGACAGCGTCCACGTAGAAGCCAAGAGCCGGTTCATCGGCCCACAGAATCGTTGAGAGAACTGAACATGCCCGCAGTAAACGCCGCAAGTCCCTGGTACAAGCACCTTTGGCCATGGATCATCATCGGGATTCTGGCCTGTTCGGTGACCCTGACGCTGTCCATGGTGACCATCGCGGTGAACAACCCGGACAATCTGGTCAACGACAACTACTACGAGGCCGGCAAGGGCATCAACCGTTCGCTGGATCGCGAGCTGCTGGCGCAGACCCTGAAGATGCGCGCGGCCGTGCATCTGGATGACGTCACTGGCGAGGTCGACCTGCGCCTGAGCGGCGACAGCCAGCCTAAGACCCTGGAACTGAACCTGATCTCGCCGACCCAGCCGGAGAAGGATCGCAAGATCGTCCTGGCCCGCAGCGAGACTGAAACCGGCCGCTACGTCGGCCAGTTGAGCGACAAGATCGAAGGCCGGCGTTTTGTGGAGTTGCTGGGCACTCAGGACGATCACGTGTGGCGGATGTTCGAGGAAGAGCTGGTCAGCCATGACAAGGATCTGTTGCTGGGTGATGAGCCGTTGCAGGGTGCAGAAGACCTGAAGAAATAAGCCTTACTCTGATCGTTCCCACGCTCTGCGTGGGCACGCAGCCAGGGACGCTACGCGTCCCAGCCGAAGCGGACGCGGAGCGTCCAGGGAGGCATTCCCACGCGGAGCGTGGGAACGATCATCGGAACGCCTCATGACCATTCCAATCCCCTGCTACCACTGCGCCCTGCCCGTCCCGTCCGGCAGCCGCTTCACCGCCGTCGTGCTCGGGGAGTCCCGCGAGTTCTGCTGCCCAGGCTGCCAGGCCGTGGCCGAAGCCATCGTCGCCGGTGGTCTGGAAAGCTATTACCAGCATCGCAGCGAAGCCTCGGCCAATCCCGAAGCGCTGCCGGTGCAACTGGTCGATGAGCTTGAGCTGTACGACCGCGCCGATGTGCAGCAACCGTTTGTGCGCCACGAAGGTGAACTGGCTGAGACCACGCTGTTGATGGAAGGCATCAGTTGCGCCGCCTGCGGCTGGCTGATCGAGAAACACCTGCGCACCCTGCCCGCCGTGGCCGAGGCGCGGCTGAACCTGTCCAATCATCGCCTGCATGTGCGCTGGGCTGACGCTCAGTTGCCGCTGAGCCAGATACTCGGCGAACTGCGCCACATCGGCTACGCCGCGCACCCGTATCAGGCCGACCGCGCCAGCGAACAACTGGCCAGTGAAAACCGCCTGGCCCTGCGCCAGCTCGGGGTCGCCGGGCTGCTGTGGTTCCAGGCGATGATGGCGACCATGGCGACCTGGCCGGAATTCAACATCGACCTCAGCCCGGAGCTGCATACGATCCTGCGCTGGGTCGCGCTGTTCCTGACCACGCCGATCGTGTTCTACAGCTGCGCGCCGTTTTTCAAAGGCGCCATGCGCGACCTGCGCACCCGTCACCTGACCATGGACGTTTCGGTGTCGCTGGCGATCGGTGCGGCTTACGTCGCCGGGATCTGGACCTCGATCACCGGGGTCGGCGAGCTGTATTTCGATGCGGTGGGCATGTTCGCGCTGTTCCTATTGACCGGGCGCTATCTGGAACGCCGCGCCCGCGAGCGCACCGCCGCTGCCACTGCGCAACTGGTCAATCTGCTTCCCGCCTCGTGCCTGCGCCTCGACGACGCCGGCCAGAGCGAGCGGATCCTGCTCAGCGAACTGCGCCTCGGTGATCGGGTGCTGGTGCAACCCGGATCGGTGCTGCCGGCGGACGGCAAGATCCTTGATGGCCAGTCGAGCATCGACGAATCGGTGCTGACCGGCGAATACCTGCCGCAACCGCGTGCCAAGGGCGATGCGGTCACCGCCGGCACGCTGAACGTGGAAGGCGCGCTGACCGTCGAGGTGCAGGCGCTGGGTCAGGACACGCGACTCTCGGCGATCGTCCGCCTGCTGGATCGCGCCCAGGCGGAAAAACCACGGCTGGCGGAAATCGCCGACCGCGCCGCGCAATGGTTCCTGTTGCTGTCGTTGATCGCGGCGGCCGCCATCGGCCTGTTGTGGTGGGAACTGGATTCGTCACGGGCGTTCTGGATCGTCCTCGCCATGCTGGTGGCGACCTGCCCGTGCGCGCTGTCGCTGGCGACACCGACCGCCCTCACCGCCGCCACCGGCACCCTGCACAAACTCGGCCTGCTGCTGACCCGCGGCCATGTGCTGGAAGGTCTGAACCAGATCGACACGGTGATTTTCGACAAGACCGGCACCCTCACCGAAGGCCGACTGGTACTGCGCTCGATCCGCCCGCTCGGCGCCCTCGACAGCGATCAATGCCTGAGCCTCGCCGCCGCCCTGGAAAACCGTTCCGAACACCCGATCGCCCGCGCCTTCGGCCGCGCGCCGCTGGCTGCCGAAGATGTCTACAGCACGCCGGGCCTGGGGCTTGAAGGCTTGGTCGGCGAACAGCGCTTGCGCATCGGCCAGGCGGATTTTGTCTGTGATCTCAGCGGCGCGCCTGTGCCGTCGATGCCGAAGGAACCGGGGCAATGGTTGCTGCTCGGTGACAGTAACGGACCGCTGGCCTGGTTCGCCCTCGACGACCGTCTGCGCGATGACGCCCCGGCCCTGCTCGCGGCGTGCAAGGCGCGCGGCTGGCGCACGCTGCTGCTGTCGGGCGACAGTTCGCCAATGGTCGCCAGTGTCGCCGCCGAACTGGGCATCGACGAAGCCCGGGGCGGTCTGCGTCCGGACGACAAGCTGCAAGTGCTGCAACAACTGCACAGGGACGGCCGCAAGGTGTTGATGCTCGGCGACGGGGTCAACGACGTGCCGGTGCTGGCCGCTGCGGACATCAGCGTGGCCATGGGCTCGGCCACCGATCTGGCAAAAACCAGTGCCGACGCGGTGTTGCTGTCCAACCGCCTCGACGCTTTGGTGCAGGCCTTCACGCTGGCCCGCCGCACCCGTCGGGTGATCATCGAGAACCTGTTGTGGGCCGCGCTGTACAATGGCCTCATGTTGCCGTTCGCCGCCCTCGGCTGGATCACTCCGGTGTGGGCCGCCGTCGGCATGTCGATCAGTTCGCTGACCGTGGTGCTCAACGCCCTGCGCCTGACTCGCCTGCCGAGCGCGCCGGCCGTCAGCGCCACGTCAGAAACCCGCCCGCTGCCGGCTTGAGCCGCGCGGGCATGGAGTACAGATGCCAGCTCTCTACGTGATGATTCCGGCCGCGCTGCTGATCGTGGCCATCGCCGTCTACATCTTCTTCTGGGCGGTGGACAGCGGCCAGTACGACGACCTCGACGGCCCGGCCCACAGCATCCTGTTCGACGATCAGGACCCGAACCACACCGCCGCAGTGGACGAAGCCAACCCGAGCAAACCGGACGACAAGGCGCCACCCCATGCTTGAACTGGCGCCACTGCTGGTGTCTGCGTTGATTCTCGGCCTGCTCGGCGGCGGGCATTGCCTGGGCATGTGCGGTGGTCTGATGGGCGCGCTGACCCTGGCGATTCCCAAGGAACAACGCAGCCGCCGCTTTCGATTGCTGCTGGCTTATAACCTCGGGCGAATTCTCAGCTATGCCACGGCCGGGTTGCTGATCGGGTTGGCGGGATGGGCGGTGGCCAACAGTCCTGCGGCGCTGTTCATGCGCGTGATCGCGGGTTTGCTGCTGATCGCCATGGGCCTGTATCTGGCAGGCTGGTGGAGCGGCCTGACACGCATTGAAAGCCTGGGCCGTGGTCTGTGGCGCTACATTCAACCCGTCGCCAATCGGCTGTTGCCGGTGTCGAGCCTGCCCCGCGCTTTGCTGCTCGGCGCGCTGTGGGGCTGGCTGCCGTGCGGGCTGGTTTACAGCACGCTGCTGTGGTCGGCCAGTCAGGGTAATGCGCTGGACAGCGCGTTGCTGATGCTCGCCTTCGGGCTCGGCACCTGGCCAGTGTTGCTGGCGACCGGACTCGCGGCGGAACGAGTGACTGTACTGTTGCGCAAACGCAGCGTGCGCATGGCCGGCGGTCTTTTGGTGATCCTGTTCGGCATCTGGACCCTGCCGGGGCCGCACCAGCACTGGCTGATGGGCCACTGATCCCGTTGATGCAAATCAAGATGCCTTTTTGTGCCCTCCCCTAGACTCGGCACACTGCCAGCCTAACCGGGGGAATGCCCGCATGCTCGACGCCATTCGTTGGGACACCGATTTGATCCGCCGCTACGACCTGGCGGGGCCGCGCTACACCTCGTACCCGACGGCCGTGCAATTTCACAGTCAGGTCGGCACCTTCGACCTGTTCCACGCCCTGCGCGACAGCCGCAAGGCCCTGCGCCCGTTGTCGCTGTACGTGCACGTGCCGTTCTGCGCGAACATCTGCTACTACTGCGCCTGCAACAAGGTCATCACCAAGGATCGCGGCCGCGCGTTGCCGTATCTGCAACGGCTCGAGCAGGAAATCCAGCTGATCGCCTGCCACCTCGACCCGGCACAGAAAGTCGAGCAACTGCACTTCGGCGGCGGCACGCCGACCTTTCTCAGCCACGATGAGTTGCGCCAGTTGATGGCGCACCTGCGCAAGCATTTCAATCTGCTGGATGACGATTCCGGCGACTACGGCATCGAAATCGACCCGCGCGAAGCCGACTGGTCGACCATGGGCCTGCTGCGGGAACTGGGCTTCAACCGGGTCAGCATCGGCCTGCAGGATCTCGACCCGGCGGTGCAGCGGGCGATCAATCGCCTGCAAAGCCTGGAAGAAACCCGCGCCGTGATCGACGCGGCGCGCACCCTGCAATTTCGCTCGATCAACATCGATTTGATCTACGGCTTGCCCAAACAGACCCCTGACAACTTCGCCCGCACCGTCGAGGAAGTCATCAGCCTGCAACCGGACCGGCTCTCGGTGTTCAACTATGCGCACCTGCCGGAACGCTTCATGCCGCAGCGGCGGATCAACGGCAACGAACTGCCGAGCCCGGCGCAGAAACTGGAGATGCTGCAACGCACCATCGAACAACTGACCGCCGCCGGCTATCGCTACATCGGTATGGACCACTTCGCCCTGCCCGACGATGAACTGGCGATTGCTCAGGAAGAGTCGACCCTGCAACGCAATTTCCAGGGCTACACCACCCACGGCCATTGCGACTTGATCGGCCTGGGCGTGTCGGCCATCAGCCAGATCGGCGACCTGTATTGCCAGAACAGCAGCGACCTCAATCACTACCAGAACACTCTGGCCGGCGCGCAACTGGCAACCAGCCGGGGCCTGGTGTGCAACGCTGACGATCGCCTGCGCCGCGCGGTAATTCAGCAACTGATCTGCAACTTCAGCCTGGATTTCGCCGAGATCGAGCGCAGCTTCAACATCGATTTTCAGGGCTACTTCGGCGGGCTCTGGCCGCAATTGCAGAGCATGGCGCAGGACGGGCTGATCGAACTGGATCGCGAGCGCATCACCGTGCTGCCGGCCGGGCGCCTGCTGGTGCGTTCGGTGTGCATGGTGTTCGACGCGTATCTGGAACAACAGAACCGCCAGCGTTTTTCGCGGGTGATTTGACTTTTTCAATCACAACGCAGGACTGCGTATCCATAACGGTCATCGAAACGGCGCCTTGCACGCCGTCCGAGACCTGTTTATCGGCCGTCATCCCTGCGGCGTTTTGCCGGTGGGGCAATCTCGCCACAGGCTGGCCTGAATGTCTTCGAGTGGGTTACCCTTACGCCTTATGTGTGTTTTCCCACAAGGATCCAAGAAATGTCCGAGCCAGTTAAACTGCGCGCTCACAACCAGGCTAATTGCAAGGATTGCAGCCTGGCCCCTCTCTGCCTGCCACTTTCGCTGAATCTGGAAGACATGGAAGCGCTGGACGAAATCGTTAAACGTGGCCGCCCGTTGAAAAAAGGTGAGTTCCTGTTCCGCCAGGGCGACACCTTCGATTCCGTTTATGCAGTACGCTCCGGCGCCCTTAAGACCTTCAGCCTGAGCGATACCGGCGAAGAACAACTGACCGGCTTCCACCTGCCGAGCGAACTGGTCGGGCTATCTGGCATGGACACCGAGAAACACCCGGTTTCCGCCCAGGCCCTGGAAACCACTTCGGTCTGCGAGATTCCGTTCGAACGCCTCGACGAACTGGCCCTGCAATTGCCGCAGCTGCGCCGTCAGTTGATGCGCGTGATGAGCCGCGAAATCCGCGACGACCAGCAAATGATGTTGCTGCTGTCGAAGAAAACCGCCGACGAACGCATCGCCACCTTCCTGGTCAACCTGTCGGCGCGTTTCCGCGCTCGCGGTTTCTCGGCCAACCAGTTCCGCCTGAGCATGTCGCGCAATGAAATCGGCAACTATCTGGGGCTGGCGGTGGAAACCGTGTCCCGGGTCTTCACCCGCTTCCAGCAGAACGAACTGATCGCCGCCGAGGGCAAGGAAATCCACATCCTCGACCCGATCCAGCTCTGCGCCCTGGCCGGCGGCTCGCTCGAAGTCTGATCTCGACCCGCGGCCGAGCGAATCGTTTCAGCCGCGGGTATACTGCGCCGTTTGCAGCCCTGCCAGGACACCTCGACGATGGTCTTCGACTCCTTCGACATCAAATCCCTGATCCGCCCTGTGATCGACTTCCCGAAACCGGGCGTGATCTTTCGCGACATCACCCCGCTGTTCCAGTCGCCCAAGGCCTTGCGCCTGGTGATGGACAGCTTCGCCCATCGCTACGTGGAAGCCGACTTCACCCACATCGGCGCAATGGATGCGCGTGGTTTCCTGATCGGTTCGGTGCTGGCCTATCAGTTGAACAAGCCGCTGGTGTTGTTCCGCAAGCAGGGCAAACTGCCGGCGGACGTGCTGGCTGAAGGTTACGCGACCGAGTACGGCGAAGCGTTTCTGGAAGTGCACGCCGACAGCCTGTGTGAAGGCGACTCGGTGGTGATGTTCGATGACCTGATCGCCACCGGTGGCACGCTGATCGCAGCGGCCAACCTGATCCGCCGCATGGGCGCCCGGGTTCATGAAGCAGCAGCGATCATTGATCTGCCAGAGTTGGGTGGTTCGCAGCGTCTTGAGGACATGGGGATTCCGACGTTCTGCCTGACGCAGTTTGCGTTGACCGACAAGTAATCAGCCCCGCACCTCGATCGTTCCCACGCTCTGCGTGGGAATGCAGCCCGGGACGCTCCGCGTCCCTTCCAAAGCCGAACGCGGAGCGTCCGTTGAGGCATTCCCACGCAGAGCGTGGGAACGATCAGTCCTCCGTGTAGGGACGATCAGTCAGAGTCCCATCTGCTTGCTGATGATTTCGTTCATCACTTCCCGCGTACCGCCGCCAATCGACAGGATGCGGTTATCCCGATACAGCCGCTCCACCAGGCTTTCGCGCATATAACCCAGCCCACCGAGAATCTGCACCGCTTCATTGGTGATGCGGTCCGAAGTGTCCGTGGCAAAGTTCTTGGCCATGGAAATCTCCTTGATCACGCTCTGCCCCGCCGCCATCTTCGCCGCCTGCCGGTAGGTGAACTCCCGCGAGACTTCCAGCGCCGTGGCCATTTCCGCGAGGCGATGCTTGATCACCTGGAACTTGCCGATGGGTTTGCCGAACGCTTGCCGCTCCTTCGCCCACTTCACGCTCTCTTCCAGCGCCAGTTGCGCGGTCATATTGGCCATCAGCGCCAGCGCCAGACGCTCGCTCTGAAAGTTGCCCATGATGCAGGCAAAGCCCATGTTCTGCGCGCCAATCAGGTTTCCTACAGGCACCCGGCAATCGTCGAAGAACAATTCAGCGGTGTCTGACGCCCACCAGCCCATTTTCTTCAATTGCCGGCCGACAGTGAAACCTGGCGTGCCCTTCTCGATCAGCAGCAGGCTGATGCCGCCAAATCCAGGCGCACCGGTGCGCACCGCGACGGTGTAGTAGTCGGCGCGCACGCCACTGGTGATAAAGGTTTTGCTGCCGCTGACCCGGTAATGATCACCGTCGCGTACGGCGCGGGTCTGCAGGTTGGCGACGTCGGAACCGCCGCCCGGCTCGGTGACGGCCAAGGCGCTGATCTTCTCGCCGCTGAGCACCTGGGGGACGACGCGGTCGCGGACTTCCGGCCGGGCCCATTTGACGATCGGCGGCAAACCGATGTCGAGCGAACCGAGCCCGGCCACCAGCCCGCCGGAGCCGCAACGCATCAGTTCTTCGCTGGCGGCGATCTTGGCGAACAGGTCACCTTCATGACTGCCGCCCAGCGCTTCGGGGTAACCGATGCCGAGGATGCCAGCCGCACCGGCCTTGAGGTACAGCTCACGGGGAAAGTTTTCGGCTTCTTCCCACGCATCGATGTCCGGCAGGATCTCGCGCTCTACGAAACGTCTGACGCTGTCGCGGACCAATTGGTGGCTGGGGTCGAAGTATTCCTGGAAGGCGGGCATCGGCGAACTCCATGGAAGGGTTCGCCGAACTTAACCGAGCGCTTGCTTGGTTTTCAACAGTATTGTGTGGCTCAGAGGGAAATCGGCTTGCGCCCGGCAAACGAGTGAGCCAGCGTGCCGCCGTCCACCAACTCCAGTTCGCCACCCAACGGTACGCCGTGGGCGATGCGCGAGGCGATCAGGCCTTTGTTCTGCAGCAACTGGGCGATGTAGTGGGCGGTTGCTTCGCCTTCTACCGTCGGGTTGGTGGCGAGGATGACTTCGGTGAAGGTGCCCGCCTCTTCGATCCGCGCCATCAATTGCGGAATGCCGATGGCCTCCGGGCCAAGCCCGTCCAGCGGCGACAGGTGCCCCTTGAGCACGAAATAGCGACCGCGGAATCCGGTCTGCTCGACCGCGTAGACGTCCATCGGCCCTTCCACCACGCACAGCAGCGTGTCGTCGCGGCGGGTGTCGGCGCATTGCGGGCACAGATCGTCTTCGGTCAGCGTGCGGCACTGGCGGCAGTGTCCGACCCCTTCCATGGCCTGGCTCAAGGCCTGGGCCAGGCGCGTACCGCCGCTGCGGTCACGTTCGAGCAACTGCAACGCCATACGCTGGGCAGTTTTCTGACCCACGCCCGGCAGAGTTCGCAGGGCGTCGATCAGTTGGCGAATCAAAGGGCTGAAGCTCATGGGAAAAAGTCCGACAAAACAACGAGACGCGGTTTATACCCGCGCCTCCGGCCAGCGTCAAATCCTCAGTCCTGGGCGACCTTCACCACCAGTTTGCCGAAGTTGCGCCCCTCCAACAGCCCGATAAACGCCTCAGGCGCCTGCTCCAGGCCCTCGACCACGTCCTCGCGGAATTTCACCTTGCCATCGCGTACCCACGGCACCATGGCGCTGATGAATTCCGGCTGACGGTCGCCGTAGTCGTCGAACACGATGAAACCCTGAATCCGTACGCGTTTGGTCAGCAAGGTGCGTTGCAAGGCGGGCAAGCGATCCGGGCCTTTCGGCGCTTCCGAGGCGTTGTAGCCGGCAATCAGGCCGCACAGCGGGATCCGCGCCTTGGGATTGAGCAGCGGCACGACGGCATCAAAAACGTGGCCGCCGACGTTTTCATAATAGATGTCGATGCCATTGGGGCAGGCCTTGGCCAGTTGCTCGGCGAAGTCTGGCGCCTTGTGATCGATGCAGGCGTCGAAGCCCAGTTCCTCGACCACGTATTTGCACTTCTCGGCTCCACCGGCCACGCCGACGGCGCGCAGGCCTTTGATCTTCGCCACCTGACCGACCACCGAGCCCACTGCGCCGGAAGCAGCGGCAACTACCAGAGTCTCCCCTTCTTTTGGCTGGCCGATGTCCATCAGCCCCATGTACGCGGTCATGCCGGGCATGCCCAGCACGCCGAGGGCCATCGACGGACTCGGCAGGCCGGACGGGATCGGGATGATATTGCGACCATCGCTGATGCTGTGGCTTTGCCAACCGGTGGCACCGACCACCAGATCGCCGGGGTGGAATTTCGGATGACGCGACTGCTCGACCCGGCTGACAGCCCCGCCGGTCATCACCTCGCCGATTTGTACCGGCGCCGCGTAGGACGGCGCGTCACTCATGCGCCCGCGCATGTAGGGATCGAGCGACAGGTACAGGGTCTTGAGCAACACCTGGCCATCTTCAAGGTCCGGCAGCGCCTCGCGCTCCAGACGAAAGTTCTCGGGCGTTGGCGCGCCCACCGGACGCGAGGCCAGGACGAAGCGTTGATTGAGGGTCAGAGGGTCGGACATGTCAGCGTCTCCTGTGAATGATGAATTCGGCGGTATAGGGAGCAGACCTTGGTGGGCATGGTGCGTTCCGCTTGATAATCGTTGCCCGTTCGAGGTCTCGATCTGCCCACGCGGGAATAGCTTAACGGACGCTCCGTGTACGGCGTTGGATTTGGGACGCGGAGCGTCCCCGGCTGCATTCCCACGCAGACGGTTCGACGCCTCGACGTGGGAACGATCGGGCGGAAACAAAAATGCCAGGCGCGATGCCTGGCATTTTTTGTAGCTCATCCAACCCGCAAAGGCGAATCAGAACGGCAGTTTCATACCGGCCGGCAGGTTCATGCCCGCGGTCATGCTGCCCATTTTCGCCTGGCTGTTGGCTTCGATCTGACGCACAGCGGCGTTGACGGCAGCGGCCACCAGATCCTCGACCACTTCGCGGTCATCTTCGTCCAGGCCCGGCAGTACGCTCGGGTCGATGCTGACTTTCTTCACGTCATGACGACCGGTCATCACCACGGTGACCAGATCGCCACCGGCTTTGCCGGTGACTTCGGCGTTGGCCAGCTCTTCCTGCATCTTGGCCATTTTTTCCTGCATCTGCTGCGCCTGCTTCATCAGGCCGGCCATGCCACCTTTCATCATGGGAATCACCTCAAAAGTACTTGGATCAAAACAGCGCCCGGCCATACAGGCCGGACGCCCTCAGTTATTAGCCCTGACTGACCAGGGCGTCGACAGGTTCAATAGTATCGTGTCGCACGACCGCACCGAACTGCTGCACCATCTGCTGGATGAACGGATCGCCGTGGATCGACTCCTCCGCCTCGCGCTGACGGTTGGCACGGCGCCGGGACGCGGCCTGGGCCGGGGTTTCCTGCTCGGGCTTGATCAGCTCGATGGTCAGGGTCAGCGTGCGCCCGTGGAACTGGTTCAGCGCATCGTTCAGACGACGCTGCTGGGTGGCGTTGAACAACGCGCTGTGGGCCGGGTCCAGGTGCATCAGCCAGTTGTCGCCATCGACCGCGATCAGCGTGCAGTTGGCGGCGATGCTGCCGGTCATGCCGGAGATCGGCAGTTGCGGGAACAGCTCCAGCCATTGCAGGGCCAGGCCGGTGGCCGGCGCGGCGGCGGGTTCCGGCTCGGGTTCGGGGGCTGGCTCTGCGGCGTGCTCGCTGGCCAGATCGTCGAGGTAACTGTAGGCCGAATCCATGTCCGGCTCGATGTAATCCTCGTCGAGCGGCGGCTCGTCGTCCATGTCCATGCCCGGTGTGGCGGCATCGACGTCGGCTACCGATGGCTCGGGGATCGGCGCGGCGGCCCACTCCGGTGCGTCCGGCACGACGCTGTCCGGGGTCGGCAGCGGCATTGGCGGCAGGTCCGGCTGCTCGGCGGTGGTTTCCAGCATCGGCTCGACCGCTGGCTGCTGCACAGGCGCCGGCTCTACCGGGTCATTCCACGGCAGATCGACGACTTCTTCGACGGCGACCGGCTCGGGCTCGGGCTCAGGAACGGGTTCAGGCGCAAGCACCGGGGCAACCGGTGCAGGCTCAGGAGCCGGCGCAGGTGCAACCACCGGCGCTGGCGCTGGCGCCGGCGCAACAGCCGCAGCAACTACCGGCGCAGGTTTCGGCGCGGCAGCCACTGAGTTTGCGGAATCAACTGTGGCCTGGCTGATCCCCACTGGCTTTAGCGGTTGCCTCGGGGCGTCCGCCGTGTCTGCCGGCCGGAAGGCCAGCATCCGCAGCAGCACCATTTCGAAACCGCCTCGCGGGTCCGGCGCCAGCGGCAAGTCGCGGCGACCGATCAGGCCCATCTGGTAATAGAACTGCACGTCTTCGGCCGGCAAGGCCTGGGCCAGTGCCAACACCCGGTCACGGTCGCCGTGGCCGTTGTCGACACCTTCCGGCAAGGCCTGGGCGATGGCGACACGGTGCAGCACGTTGAGAATTTCCGAGAGCACGCCGTTCCAGTCCGGTCCCTGTTCGGCCAGATGACGCACCGCTTCAAGCAATGCCTTGGCGTCACCTTCGATCAGCGCGTGCAGCACGTCGTAAACCTGGCCGTGATCCAGCGTACCGAGCATCGCCCGCACATCGGCGGCCAGCACCTTGCCCTCACCGAAGGCGATGGCCTGGTCGGTCAGGCTCATGGCGTCACGCATCGAACCGTCGGCCGCACGGCCGAGCAGCCACAGGGCGTCGTCTTCGAACGGGACGTTTTCGGCGCCCAGAACGTGGGTCAGATGCTCGACGACCCGCTCAGGCGTCATGTTCTTCAGGGAAAACTGCAGGCATCGCGACAAAATCGTTGCCGGAAGTTTCTGCGGGTCGGTGGTCGCCAGGATGAACTTGACGTAGGGCGGCGGCTCTTCGAGGGTTTTGAGGAGCGCATTGAAGGAATGGCTGGAAAGCATGTGCACTTCGTCGATCAGGTAGACCTTGAAGCGCCCGCGGCTCGGGGCGTACTGCACGTTGTCGAGCAGCTCGCGGGTGTCCTCGACCTTGGTCCGGCTCGCGGCGTCGATCTCGATCAGGTCGACGAAGCGGCCTTCATCGATCTCGCGGCACACCGAACACTCGCCGCACGGGCTTGAAGTGATACCTGTTTCACAGTTCAGGCATTTGGCGATGATCCGCGCAATCGTGGTCTTGCCGACGCCCCGCGTACCCGTGAAGAGGTAGGCGTGGTGCAGGCGCTGGCTGTCCAAGGCATTGATCAGAGCCTTGAGCACATGGGTCTGGCCGACCATTTCGCGGAACGAGCGCGGACGCCATTTACGTGCAAGAACCTGATAACTCATCGAAAACCGTCGCGGCAAAGGAAGCAGAAGCGGCTAATGCTAGCGGAGCAAGGGCAAAATTGCATCCGGTGTGCTCGTCTATTCTGGCTAAGCTGCATGGGCAGGGGCTTTTATCCGTTCGGGATCGGGAATTACCGGAGCGTTTATGCGGTGGGCCGTGGGGGCAATACTGGGAATCAGCCTGAGCGCGATGGCGTCGCAACCGCCGCTACGCTTCGCCGTTGCCGACAGCTGGGCGATGCCGATGGTGCAGATCGAACGCGGCCGTCCGACCCAGGGCATCCTCTACGACATGATGCTCAGCCTGGCGACCCAAGTCGGCGTGCCAGCACAATTTCACGTCCTGCCCCGCGCCCGGGTACAGAACGCCATGGAACACGGCGAAGTCGACGTGCGCTGCTATGCCGCACAATCGTGGCTGCCGAACCAGTCCGGGGACTACATCTGGAGTCTGCCGCTGTTCTTCCAGCGCGACATGCTGATCAGCCGTCAGGATCAACCACCCAGCGCCGATCCGGCCCGCCTGCCCCGCCAGTCGATCGGCACCGTGCTCGGCTACAGTTACCCCACGCTGCAACCGATATTCGACGCCGATCGACTCTGGCGCGAAGACGCGCGCAATCAGGAGCAGGTGCTCGAAAAACTGCTGGCCGGCCGCTATCGCTACGCCGTGAGCAATCAATGGGCCCTGGACTGGTTCAACCAGCGCCTGCTCCCCGGGCAGCAACTGCAGGCGGTGGCGGTGTTGCAGGAGCAGAAGGTCGGCTGCTATGTACGCAATGATCCGAACGTGCCGGTGCAGCGGATATTGAGGACGTTGGTGCGGATGAAAATGTCAGGGGAGATTGATGACATTATCCGGTTGTATACCGGGAGCTCCGAGATCAGCCCATAACATTTTGGAGAGTGTGAGCTTTCGCGGAGGTTGCAGCGTCTTAAAACTGCCTGCACTAACGGCTGCTCCAATTTGCAACGATTTCCAAACAGCGCGCCTTCAGCTCATCCCTTTGAACACCGTAATGGAGCTGGCGATGGGCATCCGCAGTTATTGCTATCACGTTATCAACCGTATCAGGACCACCCTCTGAAAGCGGGATAATGTGATGAGTTTCTAAATAAACACCACCATTTGCCATCTTAAAGCCGGCAACTTTCGTTAGCTCACAGATGCCTCCAGATCGTGCTAATACTCTACGGCGAACGCTCGGATCACGAAGACGCTTCACTCCTCCATAAACATAGCTATCAACGCGCACCTCAACGAGAAACTGATCGACGACTCTTCCATCAGCAGATATATCAGCCCCATCAAGAATTTCTTCAGCTCCAGTATTTCTACAGATAATGTTTGGCTGATCTCGCACGCCACGAACCAAAACGAAGGCTCCTGTAGCACTGTCAAACGACTCTACGAACCATGCTTGATCATCCAGCTCCCGCCCGACTGCACGATCATGCCCTGCTTCGCCTTCTTCTTTTTCGCGAACAGGTCCAGAGACAATAACTACCCGAACATTTTTTTCATTCACGTACGCAAGTTCAACGGTAGAACTGAAATGCTGTGCCCGCGTGATACGCGGATCCTTGATCGTACGGTTTCTATTCCTTATGTCTTTTTCAAGTTGCCGTATTAGCGTGTCGGCATAGCCCCTCAGGTTTCCAACAAAACAGATTCGACCACGACTATCGACCTCCATTTCTTCAAACCAAACGCATAAAAGTAATACGTCACTACTTTCACTTCGAAAAGACCATTCATAGCAGTACCCACCATTTGATTGAGGCAGGGCTACTGGCTGTCCACCTTTTTTTCTGAAGCTCCACGCTCGAACATCGATACCTGCGCTTTGCACACAATCTATGATCATCCATTTGCCAGTCGGTTTTAGGGAATCCAGAACTGGCTCCATTGCGCACTTCCTTGTGATTTTATGTGGAGGGGCTCTTGAGGATAGCAGTCACTCGTGTTGAACACCCAGATGCACCGACGACCGCTTTCAGTCACGAAAATCTAAATGACGACCAGATTGACGAAGTAAATCTGTATCAAGCCGGTGACCTAAAAAATAACCCTGTTCAGAAAGCATTCACAAAGGAGGGCTCAGAGGATTGAGCCCTTTGTTATTGAAGAAGCTCCTTCAATATTGTGCCTTTACATAACTTTCGATCGGTTTCTCCAGGAGATCCTGTGGATGATCGCCGCCGAAAGTCAGCCACTTGCTCTTGCCTGACACCACAGTCGACGCCAGGGGCTCGTCGCCCTTCGCGCCGTAAATCGCCAATTTCACTTCGATCCGGTCCGGAATACCTGACCACTCTGTAGCCCGGTCTTCCCAATGCAGGATTTCCGGCACAACGTAGTACCCGGCATTCCCCTGCTGCCTGATACAGGCAAGATCGGCACAGGATTCGGACACTTTCACCTTACTGGCATAGCGGGCAAATGCCGACCGGACCGCGCCCGCCGTCATGGCACCCGACGCTTTATAAACAGTGGTCTCGTAACGACCGTCGACTGGGGTTGCGATAGAGACAGACTGACCCTGGATCAACTTTTCAGGGCTTGTCGTCAAATCCTGCTGAACGTACTTGGCGGAACAGCCTGACAGCAGGACAGATAAAACGATGATTGAACGCTTGAACACAGTGTCTCCATGACTTTCGATAAAAAAAAGAGCTCAACCCGCCTACGGCAGGGCTGAAGCGCGCGAATGCTACTAATGCGCCACCACTCTGTCCATGACCGATGGATCTCAACGACCTGACACAATCAATGCCCAGCCGTATCACGAAACTGCTGGTACTCGTGATACTCGACCCACTCAACCACATCGTACGGCACATAAAGCTTCAGCCTGGCGCGGGAGATGGCGATGTACACGGCGCAGATCCGCTGATCGAACGCGTAGGCGTCCTTGAATTTCTCGTTGGTCAACAACCCCGGTGTCAGTAGCACCTTATCGAACTCCATGCCCCCCGCCTCTTCCGCGAGCATCAGCAGGCAGCCGTTGCCGGCGTTGTCGATCATTCGGTTCAGGCGCGTCAGGTCGGCAATCATGAAGCCGTTTTCCAGCTTGGCCCTGACCCGCAGAAAGGACTCGTCGAACCGGTTGGCGTCGCACACGGCCTGCCAGTCTGGCAGGTCGCTGAAGTACGGATGCACGCCGTTTTCGCTGAATTCGGAACGGTAGAAGTCAGGTTTGAACAGTTCGATGGCGGTGGCCATGAAATGCTTGAGGTCTTCCTGGGTTCGCTTGTCCGGAAATCTGAATTTGCAGTTGGAGTCGTGCAGGTGGATGGCCCAGATCATCGTGTCCCACAGCGATGCCGTCAGGACCACGCAGCCCTCGGGCGGCACGAAACCTTCCGGATATTCCTTGATGATGACATCAGCATCACTGGCGCCCTCGAATGGTATCTTGCCCTTCTGCGAATGCCGGGCGATCAGCGGATTGACCAGCCGCTCGACGTTGCGGCCCGAGCGCACGGAATAGCTGATATCGCTTTGGCGAACCTCGCGGTGCCGCTTGACCGGTACGCCGCTGGCCTGCTGGTACTCGTCACCGAGGGTAATCAGCACCTGACGACCGCGCTCGATGATCTGCAACAGCGAGCCGGGAATGTCCTGGCTCTCATCGATCAACACGTGCGTGTAGCGCGCCGGCACCACGCAACCGGCGATGCAGGCGCGCTTGATCATCAGTAGCGCTTCGAACCCGGTCTGGCTGCCCCACGCCGGGTTGAGTTCGAGATAGCCCCACACCCGGCTCGAATACTCAAGCAACACTTGAGCGTCGACGCTGGAGAGCGGCTGGTTGAAATGCGGCAGATGCTTCGCCGAAAAGGTGTGATCGCGGAAGCGGCAATAGCGCTCGATCACTTTGAGGCAGAGTTCAAGGGTCGCCTGTCCATCGTGGTGGTGGAAACCGTAGATGTTCAGTTCCTGCGCCAGCGCCTGTCGACTCAGAATCCGAGTCGCCCCTTCAGCCTGAGGCCTGCGCCCGAGCATCAGTGACTGTGCAAACGCCAGGAAGGTCTTGCCGGCCTTCTTCTCGCTCGGTCCTGTCATGCGCTGGCGAAGGACCTCCAGCTTGGCCGGGGTGCGCGCCAACAATAAGGTCTTTTCCGGGCGCAAGTGCTCCAGCAAAGCGACCAGCAGATGGCTTTTGCCGATCCCCGCGTAGCCTTGAACGTGCAGGTCTTCGTCCAGGTTGGCGCGGAAGGTTCTGACCAGTTTGTCCTGTGCCGGGCTTAACCAGCGCTCGCGGTAACGGGGCGTCACGATCGGCTGGCTGAACGGGTCATGGCTGCGATGGCGCCGGACTTTGTATTCAAAATCCCACTGGCCATCGGGCAACAAGTAGTCGCGGGCCGATATTTCTTCGGCCAACAGAAAACGCAGGTTCAGAGGGTTCAGGACCTTCAGACCGAAATACAGTTTGCGCGGGTCGAACAATCGCTGCGCTTCGGACAGCAGGCTCGCAGTCGCTGACTGTCGGTTTTCGGCAGCCCAAGACAAGAGTTTGGCCAGAATTTTCTCAGCCGCCACGGCGCCGAGATCCTGCTCTTTCGTCTGCACCAGATTCTGGATAACCAACACTGCCGCCAACTCGGGATCAGTGAGGGCTTCGAGGGCTTTGGCGCCACTCGCCTGCAACAGGTTCGCGCAGGTTTCATCCGTGACGGGCAAGAACACAGGGATGGATAAATCGGAATGTTCCGGGAGCATAAAACCTCGCGGCCAGGGCGCAGACCTTGCAAGGTCGATCCTGGCCAGACTCTTCATTTATTTCGGTGATGGCGAGTATGCGGGATTGAAGAGCAAATGATTACCCCGTGTCGACGCCACCGCGAGCAGGCTCGCTCCCACAGGGTGTGCTGACTCGAACGACAAATCGCGGGCATAAAAAAACCGCAGTGGGCGAAACCCATGCAGTTCGGTCTGATTCGTTCGAGGGTCGTTAAGGTGGTAACCCTACCAGCCACACCCCGGCACACAATGTTCCCGCTGTGGCTGCTGCCTTCCGGCTCTGACCAGGTTCACGGGTAATCGTTGCGGGGGGACCGATAGGGTCACCATAACGACGCTCGCCTGTCGGCGAGCCGCGCCATTGTACCTATCTGAGACGAAGTTACAACCGCTGGTTGCAGATTAAAAATATGAAGGGCTTCAAGCACTTGCTATTGCGCTTGCAGCACCTCGTCCGCGCGGCCGCCCTCTTGCTGGATCACCAGATGAATGAAGTGCAGCTTGGCGATCGCCGCCGGCGGCAGGACGAACGGATAGAAATCCGGCTGGCCCATGCTGCGCGACAGTTCGTTGAGCATGCCAGCCAGTTCGATCCACGCATTGACGAACGACAGGAACGCCGCGCCGCCGGGGTGCTCGGGGTCGTACAGCGTGCTCGGCGGAAACGGCTGGTAATCCAGATCCATTTCACGGGCGCTCATACCGAAACCCAGCGCCGTGTCCACCGCGTCCATCATGTGCAGGTAATGCGCCCAGGTTTCCGCCCAGTCTTCCCAGGGGTGCATGGTGGCGTAGGCGCTGACGTAGTGCTGCGACCAGTCCGCCGGCGCGCCCTGTTGATAATGCCGTTCCAGCGCCTCGGCATAACTGGCGCGCTCGTCGCCGAACAGATTGCGGAATGAACCGAGCCACGGACCGTTATCGATCAGGCGATCCCAGTAATAATGCCCGACCTCATGACGAAAGTGCCCGAGCAGCGTGCGATAAGGCTCGTGCATCTGCGCCCGGACCCGCTCGCGGTGGGCGTCGTCGGCTTCTTCGATGTCGAGGGTGATCAGGCCGTTGGCGTGACCGGTCATCGGCGCATTGCCTTGCAGATCAACGCCGATGAAATCGAAGGCCAGGCCGGTGACTTCGTCGACGGTTTTCGGGACGACCGGCAGGCCGAGGCTGATCAGTTGCGCCACCAGCCGCCGCTTGGCGATTTCCACCTTGCGCCAGCGTTCGGGGTTTTCCGGGACGGACAGATCGGGGATGGTGCGGTTCAGAGCGCACGCCGCGCACAGGCTGGCGTGATCGTTGGCGGGCAGCAGCCAGTTGCAGGCCGCAGGAGTATCGAGGTTGGCACAGCGCCGGAACAACCCGGCTTCGGGATCGACATCCAGCGTCCACGTGCCCTCCTGCGGGCCCGGTTGCAGCGAGGTCAGCCGACTGTATTCCGGTTGATAGCCCAGCGCCGCGTTGCAGGCCAGGCACTGACTGTTGCGAAAGAACAGCGACTGGCCGCAACGGCACGGCCAGATTTTGCTGTTGCGCGAGGATTCGCCCATGAACGGCGCGACGATGCGGGAACTGAGCTGCTCGAAAAAGCGGTACATGGCGATCTCTCCCTTGGGCTTGCCAAGACTAGATCATTCCCGCCCAAAGATCGTTCCCACGCTCTGCGTGGGAATGCATACCGTGACGCTCTGCGTCACAGCGGACGCGGAGCGTCCGGGGCGGCATTCCCACGCGGAGCGTGGGAACGATCATCAGGCGCTGATACCGTGTCCTTTCAGGAACGCGATGAACGCCTCCTCATCCATGACCTTCACGCCCAGTTCGTTGGCCTTGGTCAGTTTCGACCCGGCGCCCGGCCCGGCGACCACGCAATGAGTCTTGGCCGACACGGAGCCGGCGACCTTGGCGCCGAGGCTTTCCAGGTGTTCCTTGGCCACGTCGCGGCTCATCAGCTCGACCTTGCCGGTCAGTACCCAGGTTTCCCCGGCCAGCGGCAGGCCTTCGACGACTTTCTTTTCGCTCTGCCAGTGCATGCCGAAATCGCGCAGTTGTTTTTCAGCGTCTTCAGCCAGCTGACGATGCTCGGGCAAGGCAAAGAACTCGCGAACCGAGTTGGCCTGCTTCTCCGGCAATGCCTGGCGCATGTCCAGCCAGTCCGCGTTCATCACCCCTTCCAGCGATTCGAACTTGTCCGCCAGCTTCTGCGCCCCGCCCGGCCCGACCGAAGGAATGTGCAGCTTGTCGAGGAAGCCGCCCAGCGTGGTGCTGGCGGCAAACTCGGCGCCCAGCTCGCCCTGATCCTGAATCTGCAAACCATGACCCAGCAGCTCGGTGATCACCTGCCGGTTGTGCGCATCCTCAAAGAAACTGTGAATCTCGTGCGCCACTTCCAGGCCGATGTCCGGCAGGTAGGTCAGCACCTGAGGCAAGGCTTGCTGGACGCGCTCCAGCGACCCCAGCGAGCGGGCCAGCACCTTGGCCGTCTCTTCGCCGACATCCGGAATGCCCAGCGCATAGATGAAGCGCGCCAGACCAGGCTTCTTGCTGTCTTCGATAGCGGTCAGCAACTTGTTGCTCGACACTTCGGCAAAGCCTTCCAGATCGACAATGTCCTCGAACTTCAGCGCATAAAGATCAGCCGGCGAACTGACCAGCCCCTCATCGACCAATTGCTCGACACTCTTGTCGCCGAGGCCTTCGATGTCCATCGCCCGACGGGAGACAAAGTGAATGATCGCCTGTTTGAGCTGCGCACCGCAGGCCAGTCGGCCGACGCAGCGATACACCGCACCTTCGCTGATGGTTTCCTTGCCCTTGCTGCGCTTGACCAGTTGCGTGCGCTCGACGTGGGATCCGCACACCGGGCAGCTCTCGGGAATCTGCACCGGCCGCGCATCTTCCGGGCGGCGCTCCATGACCACTTGCACCACTTGCGGGATCACGTCACCGGCGCGACGAATGATCACCGTGTCGCCGATCATCAGGCCCAATCGTGCGACTTCATCCATGTTGTGCAGCGTGGCATTGGCCACCGTGACGCCAGCGACCTTGACCGGTTTCAAGCGCGCCACCGGGGTGACGGCGCCGGTGCGGCCGACCTGGAATTCCACGTCGAGCAGCTCGGTGAGCTCTTCCATGGCCGGGAATTTGTGGGCGATGGCCCAGCGTGGTTCACGGGCGCGGAAGCCCAGTTCGCGCTGATCGGCAATGCTGTTGACCTTGAACACCACACCGTCGATTTCATAGGCCAGCGAATTACGGCGCTCACCGATATCGCGGTAATAATCCAGGCATTCGCCGATGCCCTTGGCCAGTTTCAATTCGTGGCTGATCGGCATGCCCCAGGCTTGCAGTTGCTTGAGGTTGCCGATGTGAGTGTCGGAAATATCGTGGGACACCTGGCCGATGCCGTAGCAGCAGAATTCCAGCGGCCGGTTGGCGGTGATCTTCGAATCCAGCTGACGCAGGCTGCCGGCGGCGGCGTTGCGCGGGTTGGCGAAAGTCTTGCCGCCGACTTCCAGTTGCGAGGCGTTGAGGCGTTCGAAACCGGCCTTGGACATGAACACTTCGCCACGCACTTCCAGCGTCGCCGGCCAGCCCGTGCCGTGCAGCTTCAGCGGAATGTTGCGCACGGTGCGCACGTTGACGCTGATGTCTTCGCCGGTGGTACCGTCGCCGCGCGTGGCACCGCGCACCAGCACGCCGTCCTGATACAGCAGGCTGACCGCCAGACCATCGAGTTTCGGCTCGCAGCTGTATTCTACCGCCGCGCCTCCGCCGAACAGATCGCCGGCCGGCAGATCCAGACCTTCGGTCACCCGGCGGTCGAACTCGCGCATGTCGGTTTCTTCGAAGGCGTTGCCGAGGCTGAGCATCGGCACTTCGTGACGCACCTGGGTGAACGCGGTCAGCGCCACGCTGCCGACGCGCTGGGTCGGCGAGTCGCTGGTGATCAGTTCCGGGTTGGCCGCTTCCAGCGCCTTGAGCTCGTGGAACAACCGGTCGTACTCGGCATCCGGAATGCTCGGCTCATCGAGGACGTGGTAACGGTAGTTGTGCTGATCGAGTTCAGCGCGCAGCTCTAGAATGCGGTCTTTGGCGGCAGTCATGGGTGTTCTCTCATAAAGCAAAAGAGCAGCCGAGGCTGCTCAATCTATTTTGCCGATTGCCCCTTTATTGCGAGGCAACCTTTTCAATCAACGCTTCTGGGTCAGGGCGCGACGTTCGAATTCGACGATGCGCTGACGGTAGTGCTCGATGGTCTGCGCGGTCAGGACGCTGCGCTGGTCATCTTTCAATTCACCGTTCAGTTCCTGGGACAGCTTACGGGCTGCCGCCACCATCACGTCGAAGGCCTGCTTCGGATGACGCGGGCCTGGCAGGCCGAGGAAGAAGCTCACCGCCGGGGTGCTGAAATGGTCGATGTCGTCCAGATCGAAGATGCCCGGCTTGACCGCGTTGGCCATGGAGAACAGCACTTCACCGTTGCCGGCCATGCTTTCGTGACGGTGGAAGATATCCATCTCGCCGAAACGCAGGCCGCTTTCCAGAATGTTCTGCAGCAGTGCCGGGCCCTTGAAGCCGGCCGGATCGCGGCAGATCACGCTGATCACCAGCACTTCTTCGGCTTGCGGCTGATCTTTATCGGCAACTGCAGGCGACGACTTGGCGGCAGGCTCGACGAAATCATCGTCGCGGCTGCTGAAACTCGGGCCGCCGTCCAGGTCCAGATCGAGGTTCAGGTCGCCCTGGGCCGGACCGTTGCTGCCACGCTTGCCGCGCTTGGAACCGGATTCGCGAGGCTCGCGTGCTTCGCGGGCCGGCATGCTCACCGATGGCAGATCGTGTTCGTCCAGTTGCGGCTCTTTGTGGGTATCCAGCACGCGGGCCGGGCCCAACAGCTCGGCGCTGGTGTCCTCGTCCGGCAGGTTGGACAGACTTCGGTCAAGACGGAATTTCAGTTTTCCCTTGCCGCCGCGCATACGGCGCCAGCCATCGAAAAGAATACCGGCTATCACAATGATGCCGATGACGATCAGCCACTCGCGCAGACCGATTTCCATGTAATCCCGTGCCTCTATAAAAAATGCTGAAAAATAAGGGGTTTACACTGTGCAAACCGCTTTAAAACGTGGCGCCAACTCTATGTTCTGACAGGCGTTTTGCCCACGTATACGAAAAATTGACATTAAACTAGCACGACCAAAGACAACTTTACACCGTCTGTCTCATTGGCTTGCGCGATTATGTCGATTGGCCAGCAAGTCGAAGCCGGTAAATATGTCCTACAGACTACAAATACCTTTTCCGACAGCGCCGGCTCAGGCATCCACCATCGCCATCGCCTCCTCGACATCCACGGCTACCAGTCGCGAACAACCCGGCTCGTGCATCGTCACGCCCATCAACTGGTCAGCCATTTCCATGGCGATCTTGTTGTGGGTGATATAGATGAACTGCACGGTCTGCGACATCTCTTTGACCAATCGTGCGTAGCGTCCAACGTTAGCGTCATCCAGTGGTGCGTCAACCTCATCGAGCATGCAGAACGGCGCCGGATTCAACTTGAAGATCGCAAACACCAGTGCCAGTGCGGTCAGGGCTTTCTCGCCGCCGGAGAGCAAATGGATGGTGCTGTTCTTCTTCCCGGGCGGTTGCGCCATGATCGTCACCCCTGTATCGAGTAGATCTTCGCCCGTCAGTTCCAAATACGCCCGCCCGCCACCGAAAACTTTCGGGAAAAGTGCCTGTAAACCGCCATTGATCTGATCAAAGGTATCTTTGAAACGGTTACGGGTTTCCTTGTCGATCTTGCGGATGACGTTTTCCAGGGTCTCCAGTGCCTCGACCAGATCGGCGTCCTGGGCGTCCAGATAACGTTTACGCTCGGATTGTTGCTGGTATTCGTCGATCGCCGCGAGGTTGATCGCGCCCAGGCGCTGAATCCGCGCGGCGATGCGTTCAAGCTCTTCCTCGGCAGCCCTCTCGCTGGCCTCGGCAGTCAAGGTGTTGAGCACCCCGTGCAGATCGTAGCCGTCTTCCAGCAGTTGATCCTGCAGGGCCTTGCGGCGCACGGTCAGGGCCTGCCATTCCATGCGTTGCTGTTCGAGCTGGCCACGGATCAATTGCGATTGCTGTTCGGCCTGAGTCCGGCGTTTTTCCGCGTCGCGCAGTTCGCGATCGGCATCTTCGAGGGCGATCTGGGCGGTCTTGAGTTCGTCGTCGACGCTCATGCGCTTGTCGAGCAATTCTTCAAGCTTGAGGCGCAGCTCTTCCAGCGGCGCCTCGCCCTCCTCCAGATTCAGGCTGAGCTGTTCACGTTTTTCGGTGAGGCGCTCGGCCTGCATTTCCAGACGCTCAAGGGCCTGGCGAGTCGAATCATGCTGGGCCCGCAGCGAGCCAAGACGCACGGCCAATTGATGGGCGTGATCCTTGTGCTGACGGGCTTCCTGACGTACCCGATCCAGCCGTTCGCGCAGGCTGTCGCGCTGGGCCAGCAGCAATTCGCGCTGCTCGGTGTCGAGGGCCATGGCGTCGAGAGCGTCCTGCAACTGGATCCGCGCTTCGCCGATGTTTTCGTGTTCCAGTTCGCGCTGCTCGGCGAGCTCGACCAGCTCTTCGTCGAGGCGGGTGCGACGCAGGTTCAACTGCTCGGCCTTGGCCTTGCCGGCGGACAGTTGAGCTTTCAACTCGCCTTGCTGACGGGCTTCGTCTTGCAGCAAACGACGTAGATGTTCGCGACCGTTTTCCTGCTGACGCTGTTGCGCGCGCAGGGTTTGCAAACGGGCTTCCATGGCCTCGACCGTGGCTTCGCGCTCTTCGCGTTCGGCATGCAGCGATTCGATTTCCTGGCCGCGCGCGAGCATGCCGCTTTCGGCTTCGCTGGCGCGGCGCACCCGCAGAAAGTGCCGGCCAACCCAGTAACCGTCACGACTGATCAGGCTCTGCCCGGCAGCCAGTTGGCCGCGCAGGGCCAGCGCCTGTTCAAGGCTGTCGACCGGTTTGACCTGAGCGAGCCAAGGCGACAAATCCACCTGTGCCTCGACCTTGTCCAGCAGGCTGCCGGCCACGCGCACGCCGTCATTGCCGGGGCTGAGCAAACGCAGATCGCCCTGGGCAAAACCGGACAGATCGAAGCCGTCGAAATCATCCACCAGCACCGCTTGCAGGTCGGCGCCGAGTACGGTTTCCACCGCCAGCTCCCAACCGGCCTCGACCTTCAGGCCTTCGGCCAGGCGCGGGCGTTCGGCGAGGTTGTGTTCTTTCAGCCATTCGGCAGTGCCGGTGCCCGGATCGAGCGCAGCCTGCTGCAAGGCTTCGAGGGATGCGAGTCGGCCATTGAGGCGCTGCAAATCGCCCTGCGCCTGTTGCTGCGCGGTCAGCGCCTGCTGCAATTCCTGGCGCAGTTGCTCAAGTTTTTCGACCTGGGCTGCTTCGCTGGTCTGCAAATCTTCAAGGGTGGCTTCGGACTCGGCGAGCTGCTCGCTGAGTTCCATGATCGCCGCATCCTCGGGATCGGCCGACAGCAGCGCCCGCTCTTCACTCAGGCGCTTTTGCCGATCGGCCAGACGCTCCATGCTGGTTTCCAGCTGCTGGATGCGCGACTGCTGCACTTCGGCCTGACGACGGGGTTCGGCGGCGGTCAGGTTGAAGGCGTCCCACTGCTCCTGCCAGCCGTGCATGACGGTTTCGGAATCTTCCAGCGCCGCGGCGGCTTCTTCAGCGGCGGCGTTGGTGATTTCCTGCTCAGGGGTCAGTTGATCGAGTTCTTCGCCGAGGGTCAGCAGCAAGGTGCGGTCGTGGCCCAGGTGCGATTCGGTTTCCAGGCGTGCGCGTTCGGCTTCTTTCAGATCGTCCTGCAATTGGCGCAAGCGTTGCTGACCATGCTGGATGCTCTGCTCGACCCGGGCGATGTCGCCGCCGACCGAATAGAAGCGCCCCTGCACCAGATTGAAGCGCTCGGACAGGTCATGGTGACCGTCGCGCAGGCGTTCAATGGCGGCGTCGGCGTTGCGCTGCTCGGCGACCAGCGCTTCGAAGCTGATTTCCTGGTTGCCGATGATCGATTCACGCTGGCTGACCTGATCGTTCAGATCCTGCCAGCGCAGGGCCGACAGTTGCGCCTTGAGCTGGCGTTCTTCGGCCTTGTATTCCTGATACTTCTTGGCAGCCTCGGCCTGACGGTGCAGGCGTTCGAGCTGGCGTTCGAGCTCTTCGCGAAGGTCGGTCAGACGGGCAAGGTTTTCGTGGGTGCGACGGATGCGGTTTTCAGTCTCGCGCCGGCGCTCCTTGTACTTGGAGATGCCGGCGGCTTCTTCGATGAAATTACGCAGGTCTTCCGGTTTGGACTCGATCAGCTTGGAGATCATCCCCTGCTCGATGATCGAGTAGCTGCGCGGACCGAGGCCGGTGCCGAGGAAGATGTCGGTGATGTCGCGACGACGGCATTTGGCGCCGTTGAGGTAATAAGTCGTCTGGCTGTCGCGGGTCACTTTGCGGCGGATCGAAATTTCCGCATAAGCGGCCCACTCGCCCAGCAGCGTGCCGTCGGAGTTGTCGAACACCAGTTCGATGCTCGCCTGGCTCACCGGTTTGCGGCTGGTCGAGCCGTTGAAGATGACGTCGGTCATCGACTCGCCGCGCAGGTTCTTGGCCGAGCTTTCGCCCATTACCCAGCGCACGGCGTCGATGATGTTCGACTTGCCGCAACCGTTCGGCCCGACGACCGCCGCCATGTTGCTGGGGAAGTTCACCGTGGTCGGATCGACGAAGGATTTGAACCCCGCCAGCTTGATGCACTTGAGCCGCAAGGTCAGGCAACCGTCAGGGCGGACACCACCAGATCGCAGCTGCGCTGGGCGTATGCCGTCAGCACGATGCGGATCTGCGGCAGGTCACGGGCGAGGACGGCGGCGAGCAGGCGTTCGAACAGTTCGAGGAATTCGCTCATCTCGGCCTTGCGCTGTTCCAGCGCGAGGAAATACGCACGGCTCATGGCCGGTTGCAGGTTCTCGACGGTTTCCTGCAGGTACGGGTTGTTGGCGAACGGATACGCGGCGCGCATCACGTTGAAACTGTCGTCGACGAAGGTGCGGATGTCCTGACGCTCGTAGCTGGCGGTCAGGCGTTGCTGGATCTGCACGAACGGCGCCATGTCAGCATGCGTCTGCCAGCCATTGGCCACGGCGTTGCCGAGCAGGATGTACAACTCGCTCATCAACGTGCACAGGCTCTGCACCTTGTGCGCCGTCAGTTCGGTGACGTGGGCGCCGCGGCGCGGCAGGATCGCGATCAGGTGACGGCGCTCGAGGATCAGCAAAGCTTCGCGGACAGAGCCGCGGCTGACGTTCAGCGCCAGCGTGACCTTTTGTTCCTGGATGCGCTCTCCCGGCTTCATTTCGCCGCGAATGATCCGTTCGGCGAGGTGGTGAGCGATTTGCTCGGCGAGGCTGTCCGGCGCCTTGAACGTCATGGTTGTCCTTCAAACTCTTCGATCTGCACAAGCGGCGCAGTGTAGCGCAATGCGCGGTCATGGCGGAGTGCCCGCACAGCGGTTTTTGGCACGAATCCCGCAAAAAAGCGCTTGATCCAATGAGGGTCAATACTGAAGAGACACGAGGTTGAGCGACAAAACGGTTTTTCCTGACCTTTAAGTCAGAAAACCATTGACCGAAAAGTCAGACCTGCTAAATTCGGCTCAAGTCGCTCAACAACAATAATGAGTCTGCGAGGCCTTCCGTGATCCAGTTTTTACTTAACCAGGAACTCCGTAGCGAGCACGCCCTGGACCCGAACCTGACTGTGCTCAACTACCTGCGCGAACACGTGGGT
Source organism: Pseudomonas sp. 22085 (assembly GCF_052045815.1). Taxonomy (NCBI): domain Bacteria; kingdom Pseudomonadati; phylum Pseudomonadota; class Gammaproteobacteria; order Pseudomonadales; family Pseudomonadaceae; genus Pseudomonas; species Pseudomonas sp. 22085. Next base: position 63,700 of record NZ_JBQEQA010000002.1, on the reverse strand, counting down.
AAATCCGGCACCAAAGAAGGCTGCGCCAGCGGAGACTGCGGCGCCTGTACGGTGGTGGTCGGCGAGTTGCAGACGGATGACGATGGCCGCGAGCACATTCGCTATCGCAGCCTCAACTCGTGCCTGACGTTCGTTTCGTCGCTGCACGGCAAGCAATTGATCAGCGTCGAAGACCTCAAGCACAAGGGCGAACTGCACAGCGTGCAGAAAGCCATGGTCGAGTGCCACGGTTCGCAGTGCGGTTTCTGCACCCCTGGTTTCGTGATGTCGCTGTTCGCCCTGCAAAAGAACAGCGATGCACCGGATCAGGCCAAGGCCCACGAAGCGCTGGCCGGCAACCTCTGCCGCTGTACCGGCTACCGGCCGATCCTCGCCGCCGCCGAACAATCCTGCTGCGCCAAGCAACCGGACCAGTTCGACGCCCGGGAAGCGGAAACCATCGCCCGCCTCAAAGCCATTGCCCCGACGTCGATCGGCGAACTCAACAGCGGCGACAAACGCTGCCTGGTGCCGCTGACCGTGGCCGACCTGGCCGATCTCTACGACGCTTATCCACAGGCCCGCCTGCTGGCCGGCGGCACCGATCTGGCGCTGGAAGTCACGCAGTTCCACCGCACCCTGCCGGTGATGATCTACGTCGGCAACGTCGCCGAGATGAAGCGCATCGAGCACTTCGAGGATCGTATTGAAATCGGCGCTGCCACCGCCCTCTCCGACTGCTATGAAGCGCTGAACGCCGAGTACCCGGACTTCGGCGAACTGCTGCACCGCTTCGCCTCCCTGCAGATCCGCAACCAGGGCACTTTGGGCGGCAACATCGGCAACGCCTCGCCGATCGGTGATTCGCCACCGCTGCTGATCGCCCTCGGCGCGCAGATTGTGCTGTGCAAGGGCGAGACCCGCCGCACGCTGGCGCTCGAGGATTACTTCATCGATTACCGGGTCACTGCGCGTCAGGAAAGCGAGTTCATCGAAAAGATCATCGTGCCTCGCGCCACGGCCGAGCAGCATTTCCGCGCCTACAAAGTCTCCAAGCGTCTGGACGACGACATCTCTGCCGTCTGCGCCGCGTTCAACCTGCGGGTCGAGAACGGCGTAATCACCGACGCCCGCGTCGCCTTCGGCGGCATGGCCGCGATCCCGAAACGCGCCGCTCACTGTGAAGCCGTGCTACTCGGTCAGCCGTTCAACAACGCTGTGATCGAACGTGCCTGCACCGCGCTGGGCGAGGATTTCACCCCGCTTTCGGACTTCCGCGCCAGCAAGGAATATCGCCTGCTCAGCGCGCAGAACCTGCTGCGCAAATACTTCATCGAACTGCAAACACCGCACATCGAGACTCGGGTGACCGCTTATGTCTAACCATCACGGCGTAGAGAAAACGCAAGCTGAACTGGCTGAACTGTTCGCCAAGGACCTGACCACCGGTGTCGGCCGCAGCGTCAAGCACGACAGCGCCGCCAAGCATGTGTCCGGTGAAGCGCAGTACATCGATGACCGCCTGGAATTCCCCAACCAGTTGCACGTTTACGCGCGGTTGTCGGATCGCGCGCACGCGAAAATCATCAGCATCGACACCCAGCCTTGCTACGCCTTCGAAGGTGTGCGCATCGCCATTACCCACGAAGACGTACCGGGCCTGAAAGACATCGGCCCGCTGCTGCCGGGCGATCCGCTGCTGGCCATCGATGACGTGCAGTTCGTCGGTCAACCGGTGCTGGCCGTGGCCGCCAAGGATCTGGAAACCGCACGCAAGGCCGCCATGGCCGCGATCATCGAATACGAAGATCTGGAGCCGGTGCTGGACGTGGTCGAAGCCCTGCGCAAGCGCCATTTCGTGCTCGACAGCCACACCCATCAGCGCGGCGATTCGACCACGGCTCTGGCCACGGCCGAACATCGCATTCAAGGCACGCTGCACATCGGCGGCCAGGAACACTTCTATCTGGAGACCCAGATCTCCTCGGTGATGCCAACCGAAGACGGCGGCATGATCGTCTACTGCTCGACCCAGAACCCCACCGAAGTGCAGAAACTGGTGGCTGAAGTCCTCGACGTGTCGATGAACAAGATCGTGGTCGACATGCGCCGCATGGGCGGTGGTTTCGGCGGCAAGGAAACCCAGGCCGCGAGCCCGGCGTGCCTTTGCGCGGTGATCGCGCACCTCACCGGCCAGCCGACCAAGATGCGCCTGCCGCGTGTCGAAGACATGCTGATGACCGGCAAGCGTCACCCTTTCTACGTCGAGTACGACGTCGGTTTCGACAGCACCGGGCGCCTGCACGGCATCGCGATGGATCTGGCCGGTAACTGCGGCTGCTCGCCTGACCTGTCGGCCTCGATTGTCGACCGGGCGATGTTCCACTCGGACAACTCGTACTACCTGGGCGATGCGACCATCAACGGTCACCGCTGCAAGACCAACACCGCGTCGAACACCGCATACCGTGGTTTCGGCGGCCCGCAAGGAATGGTCGCGATCGAAGAAGTGATGGACGCCATTGCCCGTCACCTGAACCTCGATCCGCTGGCCGTGCGCAAGGCCAACTATTACGGCAAGACCGAGCGCAACGTCACCCATTACTACCAGACCGTCGAGCACAACATGCTCGAAGAGATGACCGCCGAGCTGGAAGAAAGCAGCCAGTACGCCGAGCGCCGCGAAGCGATCCGTCGCTACAACGCCAACAGCCCGATCCTGAAAAAAGGCCTGGCGCTGACCCCGGTGAAATTCGGCATTTCCTTCACTGCCAGCTTCCTCAACCAGGCAGGTGCCTTGGTGCACGTCTACACCGACGGCAGCATCCACCTGAACCACGGCGGCACGGAAATGGGCCAGGGCCTGAACACCAAAGTCGCCCAGGTCGTGGCCGAAGTGTTCCAGGTGGAAATGGACCGCGTGCAGATCACTGCGACCAATACCGACAAGGTGCCGAACACCTCGCCGACCGCGGCCTCCAGCGGCGCCGACCTCAACGGCAAAGCGGCGCAGAACGCTGCCGAGACAATCAAGCAGCGTCTGGTCGAATTCGCAGCCCGCCACTACAAGGTCAGCGAAGAAGACGTGGAATTCCACAACGGCCACGTACGGGTGCGTGACCACATCCTGACCTTCGAAGCGCTGATCCAGCTGGCGTATTTCAATCAGGTTTCGCTGTCGAGCACCGGGTTCTACAAGACCCCGAAAATCTACTACGACCGCAGCCAGGCCCGTGGCCGGCCGTTCTACTACTTCGCCTTCGGCGCGGCGTGTTGCGAGGTGATCGTCGACACCCTGACCGGCGAGTACAAGATGCTGCGTACCGACATCCTCCACGACGTCGGCGCCTCGCTGAACCCGGCCATCGATATCGGCCAGGTCGAGGGTGGTTTCGTTCAGGGCATGGGCTGGCTGACCATGGAAGAACTGGTCTGGAACAACAAGGGCAAGCTGATGACCAACGGCCCGGCCAGCTACAAGATCCCGGCCGTGGCGGACATGCCGCTGGACCTGCGGGTGAAGCTGGTGGAAAACCGCAAGAACCCGGAAGACACGGTGTTCCACTCCAAGGCTGTGGGTGAACCGCCGTTCATGCTCGGCATCGCCGCGTGGTGTGCGATCAAGGATGCGGTGGCCAGCCTTGGCGATTACAAACATCAGCCAAAGATCGACGCGCCGGCGACCCCGGAGCGGGTGTTGTGGGGCTGCGAGCAGATGCGCCAGCTCAAGGCGGTGAAAGCCGTCGAAGCTGAAACCGAGGTTGTTTGATGATCGTTCCCACGCTCTGAGAGGTGAGATATGTACAACTGGATCGACGCCCTCGCCGACCTGCAGAACCAGGGCGAACCCTGCGTTCTGGTGACGATCATCGAAGAGCTCGGCTCGACGCCGCGCAATGCCGGCTCGAAAATGGTCGTCAGCGCCCGCCAGACGTTCGACACCATCGGTGGCGGGCACCTGGAGTACAAAGCCATGCAGATCGCCCGCGACATGCTCGCCAGCGGCAGGCAGGACACCCATCTGGAGCGCTTCAGCCTCGGCGCCAGCCTGGGCCAGTGCTGCGGCGGCGCCACGGTGCTGCTGTTCGAACCGATGGGCCAGGTGCAGGCGCAAATCGCGGTGTTCGGCGCCGGTCATGTCGGCCGCGCGCTGGTACCCTTGCTCGCCAGCCTGCCCTGCCGGGTGCGCTGGATCGATTCCCGGGAAGAGGAATTCCCCGAACAGATTCCCCACGGCGTGCGCAAGATCGTCGCCGAGGAACCGGTGGATGAAATCGACGACCTGCCCGCCGGCAGCTACTGCATCGTCATGACCCACAATCATCAACTGGATCTGGAACTCACCGCCGCGATCCTCAAGCGCAACGACTTCACCTGGTTTGGCCTGATCGGCTCGAAGACCAAACGGGCCAAGTTCGAACATCGCCTGCGTGACCGTGGTTTCGACGCCAGCGTCGTGCAACGCATGCGCTGCCCGATGGGCATCGGCGAAGTCAAAGGCAAGTTGCCTGTGGAAATCGCCATCTCCATCGCCGGCGAAATCATCGCCACCTATAACGCCAATTTCGGCCAGCACACCGCCAGCGCCGAACCGATTGCCAAACTGCTGCCGGTTTCGCGCCGCAGTCAGGCCGCCACACTCAAAGCCTCAAACTGATTAGAGAACCCTCATGCCTCTGACTCGCAAAGCCTACCGCGCCGCCATCCTGCACAGCATCGCCGATCCTGCCGAGGTCGGCATCGAAGCCTCCTACGAGTATTTCGAGGACGGCCTGCTGGTGGTCGATGACGGCAAGATCAGTGCCCTCGGCCACGCCAGCGAACTGCTCCCGACGCTGCCGGCGGACATCGAGATCACCCATCACAAGGATGCGCTGATCACCCCGGGCTTCATCGACACCCACATCCACCTGCCGCAGACCGGCATGGTCGGCGCCTATGGCGAGCAACTGCTGGACTGGCTGAACACCTACACCTTCCCGTGCGAAAGCCAGTTTGCCGACAAGGCCCACGCCGATGAAGTGGCGGACATTTTCATCAAGGAACTGCTGCGCAACGGCACCACCACCGCGCTGGTGTTCGGCAGCGTGCACCCGCAGTCGGTGAACTCGTTCTTTGAAGCGGCCGAGAAGCTCGACCTGCGAATGATCGCCGGCAAGGTGATGATGGACCGCAACGCGCCGGACTACCTGACCGACACCCCGGAATCGAGCTACGTCGACAGCAAGGCGCTGATCGAGCGCTGGCACGGCAAGGGTCGTCTGCACTATGCAGTCACCCCGCGTTTCGCCCCGACCAGCACCCCGGAACAGCTGATGCTCGCCGGCCAGTTGCTCAGCGAATACCCGGATCTGTACATGCAGACCCACATCAGCGAAAACCTCAAGGAAGTCGAATGGGTCAAGGCGCTGTTCCCGGAGCGCAAAGGCTACCTCGACGTCTACGATCACTATCAATTGCTCGGCGAGCGCTCGGTGTTCGCCCACGGCGTGCACCTGTGCGACGACGAATGCGCACGCCTGGCGCAGACCGGTTCGGCGGTCGCGTTCTGCCCGACCTCGAACTTCTTCCTCGGCAGCGGCCTGTTCAACCTGCCAATGGCCGAGAAGCACAAATTGAATGTCGGCCTCGGGACTGACGTCGGCGGCGGCACCAGTTTCTCGCTGCTGCAAACCCTGAACGAAGCCTACAAGGTGATGCAGTTGCAAGGCGCACGCCTGAGTCCGTTCAAGTCGCTGTACCTCGCCACCCTCGGCGGCGCGCGGGCACTGCGCCTGGAAGACAAGATCGGCAACCTGCAACCGGGCTCCGACGCCGACTTCCTGGTGCTGGACTACAACGCCACGCCGCTGCTGAGCTACCGCTTGAAGCAGGCCAACAACATTGCCGAAACGCTGTTCGTGCTGATGACCCTGGGCGATGACCGCACTGTGGCTCAGACCTATGCGGCGGGTGCGCTGGTGCACCAGCGCTAACTGATTGCTCGATCGTTCCCACGCTCTGCGTGGGAATGCCTCTGGGGACGCTCCGCGTCCAGTGACGCAGAGCGTCACGGGCTGCATTCCCACGCGGAGCGTGGGAACGATCAGGAGAGCAAAAAAATCCCCCGGTACTTTGCAGTCCGGGGGATTTTTATTGCCTGTCAGATTGCTATCGCTGGCGAGCCAGCTCCCACAGGGTTTTATGGTGTTCACCAGAATTGCGTCACACCGCAAATCCTGTGGGAGCTGGCTTGCCAGCGATTGGGGTCGACGCGGTCTGACTTAGAGCTTGGCCGCCGGCCGCCCCGGCTTCTTGGTCTGCAACAGATGTGAGAACACTGCATGCAGATCGTCCGAAGCGCTTTCCTCGTCGAGGTTGAGCTTGCTGTCGATGTGATCCATGTGATGCATCATCAAGTCCACTGCCAGCTCGCCGTTGCGCGCTTCGATGGCGTCGATCAACTGAGTGTGCTCATCGTAGGAACAGTGCGAACGGTTGCCGCTTTCATATTGGGCAATGATCAGCGAGGTCTGCGAAACCAGGCTGCGCTGGAAACTGATCAACGGCGCGTTCTTCGCCGCTTCGGCCAGTTTCAGGTGGAATTCACCCGAGAGACGGATGCCGGCACCGCGATCGCCACGGGAGAAGCTGTCGCGCTCGTCGTTGACCATCTGGCGCAGTTCGGCGATCTGCTCGGCCGTGGCGTGCTGCACCGCCAGTTCAGTGATCGCGCGTTCCACCAGACGCCGGGCGAGGAACACCTGACGCGCTTCTTCGACGCTCGGGCTGGCGACGACCGCGCCACGGTTCGGCCGCAACAGCACCACGCCTTCATGGGCCAGACGCGAGAGCGCGCGGCGAATGATGGTGCGGCTGACCCCGAAAATTTCCCCCAGCGCTTCTTCGCTCAACTTGGTGCCGGGCGCCAGGCGTTGTTCGAGGATGGCCTCGAAGATATGCGCATAGACAATATCGTCCTGGGTTCCGCTGCGGCCGGCTTTGCCTGCTCGCGGTTGTTTCTTGAGGGGTTGCAACTGTTCGTTCATGGGCACTCGAGTCGGGAAGAACGCGGCGAATTGACCGTGACTGTAATACGGCACAGTAGGTCGCTGGCAAGTATCGCGTAAAAAACAGCGCGATTGTACACAATGGAAGGTGGCAACACGACTGTACGGCTGTTTGTGGCTACGGCTGTATTGCAACGCTCCGTTACGTTTGAGTTTAGGCTTGATCGCAGAATCCGCGATCCCTGTGGGAGCGAGCTTGCTCGCGATAGCGGTTGGACATTCAACTCCAATGTCGACTGTTCCGCCGTCATCGCGAGCAAGCCCGCTCCCACAAGGGTTTCGCGTAGCAGCAAATATCTTCATTGGTACAAGGAATACCCCTGTCATGAACGAAATCACCCACACCCGACTGCGCCCGCTGGCGGACACATCGCCCTCCGCCATTGTTGCCGGGTTCATCGCGATGATGACCGGCTACACCAGTTCGCTGGTGCTGATGTTCCAGGCCGGACAGGCGGCCGGCCTGACCACCGGGCAGATTTCGTCGTGGATCTGGGCGATCTCCATCGGCATGGCGGTGTGTTCGATCGGCCTGTCGCTGCGCTATCGCACGCCAATCACGATTGCCTGGTCGACACCCGGCGCGGCGCTGCTGATCACCAGCCTCGGCGGCGTTACCTACGGCGAAGCCATCGGCGCCTACATCACCTGCGCGGTGCTGGTGACCATTTGCGGCCTGACCGGCAGCTTCGAACGGCTGGTGAAAAAGATCCCGGCCTCCCTCGCCGCCGCGCTGCTGGCGGGGATTCTGTTCAAGATCGGCAGCGAAATCTTCGTCGCCGCACAACACCGTACCGGCCTGGTGTTGGGGATGTTCTTCACTTATCTCATCGTCAAACGCCTGTCGCCACGCTATGCGGTGCTCGCCGCGCTGCTGATCGGCACCGCGCTGTCGGGCTTCATGGGGCTGCTGGACTTCAGCGGCTTTCATCTGGAAGTGGCGACACCGGTCTGGACCACGCCGCACTTTTCTCTGGCTGCGACCATCAGCATCGGCATCCCGCTGTTTGTTGTAGCCATGACCTCGCAAAACATGCCCGGCATCGCCGTGTTGCGCGCCGATGGCTACAACGTCCCGGCCTCGCCGCTGATCACCTCCACCGGCATCGCTTCTCTGTTGCTGGCGCCGTTCGGTTCCCACGGCATCAACCTGGCGGCCATCAGCGCGGCGATCTGCACCGGGCCCCATGCCCATGAGGATCGCAACAAACGCTACACCGCTGCGGTGTGGTGCGGGATTTTCTACGGGATTGCCGGGGTGTTCGGCGCCACGCTGGCGGCACTGTTCGCCGCGCTGCCCAAGGAACTGGTGCTGTCGATTGCAGCACTGGCGCTTTTCGGCTCGATCATCAACGGCTTGAGCATCGCCATGACCGAGGTGAAGGAACGGGAAGCGGCGCTGATCACCTTCATGGTCACGGCGTCGGGGCTGACGCTGTTTTCCATCGGTTCGGCGTTCTGGGGGATTGTCGCGGGGGTGCTGACCTTGCTGATCCTCAACTGGCGCAAGGCCTGAGGCCTGGTTAAAAAGCAGGCATAAAAAAACGGCGACCCTCGGGTCGCCGTTTTTTTTCAGTATCACTTGGCCGCGTTGATCGGCTTTTCCGGATACCAGACGTCCAGCAGCGGGCTGATTTCAGTGCTGGTCAGCTCGGAGCGGGTTTTCAGCCAGGCTTCCACAGCAGCGCGCTGCTCTTCGGTGACCGAGCCACGCTTCTGCAGGCAAACCAGACCGAAGTCGTCGCCGCCGACATAGCCCAGACCGTTGGCTTCCATGGCTTCTTTGATGAATGCTTCGAGGAAAGCGTCAATGGCTTCTTCGGACAGGTCTTCTTTGAAGCCCAGGTTCAGTTCGAAACCCAGCTCTTGAAATTCATCGACGCACAGTTTTTTGCGCAGACGCTGGGAACGGTTAGTCGCCATTGGAACAATCCTCTTAAGTAATTACGGCCGGCACTTTACCAGTTTAAGCCGGCGATTGCCCGCCTATCCGGGACGTGCGTGCGACCGCCTGTAAAAAAATAACGAATTGGCGCCCTTGCGAAAGGCCCAAGCTGTTGCACCTTGGGGCATAATGCCGACACTTTCATGACCACTGAGGGCCTTTTTATCCATGTCCTCGTCTTTTTTCCCCTCGGCTGTAGGGTTTTATTTCATATGATCAAATCGTTGCGTCCTCTGCTCCTGGCCGGTCTTCTTCTGCCGCTGGCCTTGCCCGTCTCCGCTGCCACCATCAACACCGCCCTGACCCCCAACGTCGAAAAAGCCCTCAAGGCCAGCAAGCTGCAGCCCACTGCCCTGTCGCTGGTGATGGTGCCGCTGGACGGCCCGGGCACGCCGACCGTGTACAACGCCGACGTGTCGGTCAACCCGGCCTCGACCATGAAACTGGTCACCACCTACGCAGCGCTGGAAATGCTCGGCCCCAATCATCAGTGGAAAACCGAGTTCTACACCGACGGCGACCTGAACGGCGGGATCCTCAACGGCAACCTCTACCTCAAGGGCGGCGGCGATCCGAAGCTGAACATGGAAAAACTCTGGCTGCTGATGCGCGACCTGCGTGCCAACGGCGTGACCCAGGTCACCGGTGATCTGGTGCTCGACCGCAGCTTCTTCGTGCAGCCGCAACTGCCGGAATTCAACGATGACGGCAACGACGAGAACAAGCCGTTCCTGGTCAAGCCGGATTCGCTGCTGGTCAACCTCAAGGCCCTGCGTTTCGTGGCCCGCAACGACAATGGCCGGGTGCTGATCTCGGTCGAACCGCCGATTGCCAGCATCAACATCGAAAACACTGTCAAAGCGCTCAACTCCAAACAATGCACCGGCGGCGTGCGCTACAACCCTGTGCCGCAGGCCGATGGCAGCGTGACCGTGACCGTGGCCGGCCAGTTGGGCGAAGGCTGCAGCTCGCAGACTTACCTGTCGCTGCTCGACCATGCGACCTACACCGCCGGCGCCGTGCGGGCGATCTGGAAAGAGTTGGGCGGCAGCATCCAGGGCAAGGATCGTCTGGCCCCGACCCCGAGCAGCGCGAAAGTGCTGGCCCGTGCGTTCTCGCCGGATCTGGCGGAAATCATCCGCGACATCAACAAATACAGTAACAACACCATGGCTCAGCAGCTGTTCCTGAGCCTGGGCCAGAAATTCCGCAACGACGCCGACGGCGATGACGCCAAAGCCGCGCAACGCGTGGTGCGTCAGTGGCTGGCGAAGAAAGGCATCACCGCGCCGCATCTGGTGATGGAGAACGGTTCCGGTCTGTCGCGTTCCGAGCGGGTCAGCGCCCGGGAAATGGCCAACATGCTGCAAGCGGCCTGGCACAGCCCATATGCTGCCGAGTACATCAGCTCGCTGCCGATCGCGGGCACTGACGGCACCATGCGCAAACGCCTGAAGACCACCGCGATGCGCGGCGAAGCTCACGTCAAGACCGGCACCCTGAACACGGTACGGGCAATCGCCGGCTTCAGCCGCGACGTCAACGGCAACACCTGGGCGGTGGTGGCGATCCTCAACGACAAGGCCCCGTTCGGCGCGTCGTCGGTGCTGGATCAGGTACTGCTGGATCTCTATAAACAGCCGCGGACGCCGCAGACTGCTTCGGTTCTGTAACCCATTAAATGATTGTTCCCACGTCGAGGCGTCGAACCGTCCGCGTGGGAATACAGCCCGTGACGCTCTGCGTCACTGGACGCGGAGCGTCCCCGGAGGCATTCCCACGCAGAGCGTGGGAACGATCAGGTGGCAGAGGGGCTCAGTTCATCTGCCGCTCGACCCGATCCCGTCCGCCCTGCTTCGCCGCATACACCCCGGAATCCGCCCGCAGCAACAGCGCGTCCGCGCCCTCACCCGGTCGCCAGCTGGCAATCCCGAAACTGGCCGTCACCACCCCCACCACGTCGATCGGTGCACTGCGCAGGCTGTGCCATAACTCCTCGGCCAGCATGTGGGCGTGATCGCCGTCGATGTCCGGGCACAACACCATGAACTCTTCGCCACCCAAGCGGCAGAACACGTCGGTACGCCGCAGCCGGTGACCGATGCGCTCGCAGACCGCCTGCAACACGCGGTCGCCCACCGCATGACCGTACTGATCGTTGATCCGCTTGAAGTGGTCGATGTCGAGCATGATCACCGACAACTCGCCTCCGCCGCGCTCGACCCGGGCCATTTCGGTGGTCAGGCGCTCCTGGAAATAGCGCCGGTTGTGAATGCCGGTCAGGGAATCGGTCACCGACAGCGCGCGCAGCTCTTCTTCCACCCGTTTCAGGTCGGAAATATCCGAAATATAGCCATGCCACAGCACCCCGCCGCCCGGCAGTTCCTCCGGCGTCGCCTCGCCGCGAACCCAGCGCAGGCCACGCTCGGGCAATTGCACACGATACTCCTCACGCCATGGGCTGAGATTGTCCGCCGAAGCACGGATCGACTTGCGCACGCGGCTGACATCCTGCGGGTGGATGCGGGTGAAGATCGCTTCGGCGTTGAGCAGCAGCACGTCCGGCTCCAGCTCATAGATCTCGCGGATACCGTCGCTGGCGTAGATCACGCTGAAGCGTCCGTCGAACTCCATTTTGAATTGATAGATCCCGCCGGGAACGTGGGCACTGAGCTTCTTCAACAGCACGTCCCGCGCGGCCAGGGCTTCATGCACGCGCTTGCGCTCGGTGATGTCGATGCAGATCGCCAGATGGCCGACCCACAGCCCTTGTTCGTCCAGCACCGGGGTGGCCAACATGTTCACCGGCAGGTGGCTGCCATCCTTGCGCACCAGCGTCCATTCCCGCGCTTCGTGCCCGCCGACTTCGCCGCCCTCCACCAGCATCGCCTGACAGGTCGGAATGGCCTTGCCATAACGGGCGCTGAGTTCCGCCGCGCGGGCCACCAGTTCCCGGGGAAAGTGCAGGTTTTCCAGGGTCATGTGGCCGACCACTTCGTTGCTGTGATAACCGAGCATCTGCTCGGCACCGGGGTTGAAAGTGTTGATCACTCCGCGCAGGTCGGTGGCGATGATTGCAACCTGGGTCGCCGCGTTGAGCACCCCGCGCAACTGACCGTGGGTGCCGCGCAGTTCCTGCTCGCGCTCATGCAGTTCCTGAGTGCGCAACTCGACCATGCGCAACGCACGCTGGCGCTGGCTGACCAGCACATAAAGCAGCGCGCTCAGCAGCAGACTGAGCAACCCGCCCAGCACCACTACGCTGCCCACCGACGAATGGTTGGCCTGCATGAACGCTTCGCTGGGCAGGATATCTACCTGATAGTCGTGATCGGCCATGCGCACCAGCCGGGTCGCCGACAGATCACTCTGCGCCGGTTCATTGGTCGATTCGAACAGCACTTCATGCTGATCAGTGGTGGACAGATCGAGGATGCGCACCGACAGATAGTCATGAAATGCATCCGGCAAGCCGTCTGCCAGCAGCTGACGCATGCTGATGACAGCCATCACGTAGCCGTATGATCTGGGCTCGCCTTCGCGTAACACAGGTGCCACCAGCAATACGCCGCGTGCGTATGCCGGCTCGATACCGACCAGATGCATCGGCTGCGACACTGCCAGACTGCGAAGCTGGTCGGCGCGCTCCAGGGTCGAGCGGCGCAACGGCTGAGCCAGCAAGTCGTAACCCAGCGGAGAACCGAGCCGGCTCTGGGTCTGGCTGTACACCACGACGACGTACTCATCGCGGGCCGAGGCCAGTTGCAGTTCGCCGCGCGCATTGAGTTCGCGCACGCTGAAGGTGCTCAGGCCCTCATCTCGCACGCGCTGCTCGAAGGCGGCACGTTCGGCACCGCTCACCCTCAAGGCAAACGAATAAGCCTGGGTGCGCAGCAATAGAGGATGGGTGTAACCGTCGAATTCGGCGCGGGACACCGATTCGGAGTTGGCGAAGAACCGGCGCAGGCCATCGAGACGCTGCTCCTGATCCTGAAAACGTTCTTCGATGCGGCTATAGCGTTCGTTGGCCAGCAGCTGAAAGCGTTGGCGCAACTGGCTGTGAAACTGATTGAGGGTGCCCCAGGCGAGCAGCCCCGTAAGAATTCCGCCGGCGAGCAATACCAGCACCCCGACCAGCCAGGCCGAGACGTCTTCGCTGATAAAACCCAATATCTTCGGGCGCACGGGGTGCAACGACATAAAAGCCACTCACTACGTCAGCATCTGCGGGAAAAACCCCATCGGCCGTGTGTGAGTTATAGCTATTAGCCACTAATTTGGCTAGCTCTGAACGGATCCAAGAGCCTTTAAAAATCAAGGCTCTGTGGATCCAATTTTGCAAAGTGTCAACGAGCCGTGATTTTCCAGGCGCGGTGGATCTTGCCGTTACGGGCGAAATCCGGGTCGATGGTGCTGGCGGTGATTTCCTCGACCGCGTAGCGCTCGGCCAGGTTGTCTTCAAGCTGGAACTTGCGGAAGTTGTTGGAGAAATACAACACCCCACCGCTCGCCAGTCGGGCCATGGCCAGGTCGATCAACTGCACCTGATCTCGCTGCACGTCGAAGATGCCTTCCATGCGCTTGGAGTTGGAGAAGGTCGGCGGATCGATGAAGATCAGGTCGTACTCTTCGCGGCAGTTTTCCAGCCACGCCATCACGTCGCCCTGCTCCAGACGGTTCTTGTCGGAGAAACCGTTGAGCGACAGGTTGCGGCGCGCCCAGTCGAGGTAGGTTTTCGACAGGTCGACACTGGTGGTGCTGCGCGCGCCGCCCTTGGCTGCGTGCACGCTGGCGGTCGCGGTGTAGCAGAACAGGTTGAGGAAGCGCTTGCCGGCGGCCTCTTTCTGGATCCGCATACGCATCGGCCGGTGATCGAGGAACAGCCCGGTGTCGAGATAGTCGGTGAGGTTGACCAGCAACTTCACGCCGCCCTCGGTCACTTCATTGAACTTGCCCTGGGCGGCCTGACGCTCGTACTGTTTGGTGCCGCTCTGACGCTCCCGGCGCTTGACCACCACGCGGCTCTTGTCGATGTTCAGCGCCTGCGGAATGGCCGCCAGGGCGTCGAACATGCGGATCGAGGCCTTTTCCGGGTCGATCGACTTCGGCGCGGCGTATTCCTGAACGTGCACCCAGTCGTGGTACAGATCGATGGCCATGGCGTATTCCGGCATGTCCGCATCGTAGACGCGGTAGCAATCGATGCCTTCACGCTTGACCCACTTGCTCATGGCCTTGAGGTTCTTTTGCAGGCGGTTGGCAAACATCTGCCCGCCTTCGCTCAGGCGCGGTTGCTCGATCACTGGCGCCGGGGCCGGCGTCGGTTTGATCGGGTTGCCGTTCTTGTTGAACTTGCGCTCCTGCGGCTCGTTCGGCGTCTGGTCGTAAGCGGCTTGCTCGCGCTCGGCCTGACGTTGTTCCGGGGTGCGGCGCTCGCCGGTGACGAACTGATCCGGCAGGACTTTGATCAACAGCAGCTTGCACGGCAACGCACCGTTCCAGAACGAATACTGCTTGTGGCTGCGGATGCCCATGCGCTTGCCCAGGTCCGGCGCGCCGGTGAACACCGCCGCTTCCCAGTTCAGGCAGGCCTGACGCAGACGCTCGCCAAGGTTCTGGTAGAGGTACAACAGGCTGGCTTCATCACCCAGACGCTCGCCGTACGGCGGGTTGCAGATGACCAAGCCTTTCTGGTTCTGGTCCGGACGCGGCTCGAAGGTCGCCACTTCGCCCTGATAGATCTTGATCCACTCGCTCAGGCCGGCGCGTTCGACGTTGTTGCGGCCCGGCTGGATCAGCCGTGGGTCGGCTTCATAACCACGAATCCACAGCGGCGGCTTGGCCAGACCGGCAGCAGCACGCTCGACGGCTTCTTCATGGAGCTTTTTCCACAGCGCCGGTACGTGACCGAGCCAGGCGGTGAAGCCCCACTGTTCGCGACGCAGGTTCGGCGCCATGTCGGCGGCGATCATGCCGGCTTCGACCAGGAACGTACCGACACCGCACATCGGGTCAGCCAGCGCGCCACCTTCGGCGGCAATGCGCGGCCAGCCGGAACGGATCAGGATCGCGGCTGCAAGGTTCTCCTTCAGCGGCGCAGCGCCCTGCTGCAAGCGGTAACCGCGCTGGTGCAGGCTGTGGCCGGAGAGGTCGAGGGACAGAATCGCTTCGCCGCGATCCAGGCGCAGGTGAATGCGCAGGTCCGGATTGAGCTTGTCGATGCTCGGGCGGTCGCCCTGCGGGGTGCGCAGTTTGTCGACGATGGCGTCCTTGACCTTCAGGGCGCCGAAGTGAGTGTTGTCGATGCCCGAACCATGACCGCTGAACTCCACGGCCAGGGTGCCGTCGGCCAGCATGTGATCCTGCCAGTCGACGTCGAGTACGCCGTGGTACAGGTCTTCAGCGTTTTTCATCGGGAAGCGCTTGAGCACCAACAGCACCCGGTTGGCCAGACGCGACCAGAGGCACAGGCGATAAGCGGTTTCCATGGTCGCCATGCCACGCACGGCGGAAGTGTGTTCGCGGGCCTCTTCAAGGCCAAGCCCGACGGCTTCCTCGATGAGCAGGCCTTCAAGGCCTTTGGGGCAAGTGAGGAAGAGTTCGAAACGGTCGGACATGGTTTTTCCAGAGCCTTTGGCTGATGAACCGGCAACGCATTGCCGATCCGGTTTTCAATCAGGCGCTTTTCTACAAGAGCGCCCGCGTGGCACGAAGGTGTGCCGTTCCATCCCCGCTGCTCGGGTTAAAAGAGCTTAGATGCCGGGACAGATAAAAAAGTTGAAGCAACAAAATGACTCAAAGCAACCCTTCGTCGAATAGTACCCCAGCGTAAACGTGGGTCATTCTCACTAAAGGATTAACCTCATCATCCAGCGCGGGGCCGATCATACCGGGGTTTGGCCAACAGACGCTGGATAAATACGCGGTTACTTATGGCCATAGCATCTTTTTCGTTACGTCCTTATGACAAAACGGTCATTCCATCGATGTGACTCATTGGTTAGAACTGGACACAGGTTGACGTCGCAACGGCGTCAACACCTTGGCTCGCCACGCCGGCAGCGAGCCGCCAACGGCAGAGTTTTTCTGCCAGACCTCAGTTGAGGTCGACGCGACAAAAACAGTCAACAAGTGAGGGAAACACCCTATGAGAAGACTTAAGCGTGATCCGTTGGAAAGAGCATTTTTGCGCGGATATCAATATGGCGTTGGTGGCAAATCCCGTGAGCTTTGCCCATTTACTCTACCGTCGGTACGTCAAGCCTGGATCAACGGCTGGCGAGAAGGACGCGGCGACAACTGGGACGGTATGACCGGCACTGCGGGAATCCACAGACTCAACGAACTTCACGCCGTCGGCTGACACAGGGCACTTATTGCGACACGACAATCTGATTTCGTAACGACCTGATCACCATGCACGTCCTTCCCGGACGGCGGGCTACGGCCCAGGGGCTCCTTCGAGGAGCCCTTTTTTATGCCTGCCTTTTAAATCCGCAAATCAGCGCTTGGCGGCGATCGCGTCCACGGACTCGCGGATCAGCGCCGGGCCCTTGTAGATGAAGCCGGAGTAGATCTGCACCAGGCTCGCGCCGGCAGCGATCTTCTCGGCCGCATGCTTGCCTTCGGTGATACCGCCCGCCGCGATGATCGGCAGCTTGCCGCCCAGCTCGGATGCCAGCACTTTCACGGTATGGGTACTCTTTTCACGCACTGGCGCGCCGGACAGACCGCCCGCCTCGTCACCATGTTCCATGCCTTCGACGCCCACGCGGCTGAGGGTGGTGTTGGTGGCGATTACCGCGTCCATCCCGGTTTCGATCAGCGCCTGGGCGACTTGCGCGGTTTCTTCGTCGGTCATGTCCGGCGCGATCTTGATCGCCAGCGGTACATGCTTGCCGTGGCGCAGGGCCAGTTCGGCGCGGCGCGTGGCCAGGTCCGCCAGCAATTGCTTGAGCGAGTCACCAAATTGCAGGCTGCGCAGGCCCGGAGTGTTCGGCGAGCTGACGTTGACCGTGACGTAACTGGCGTGGGCGTAGACCTTGTCCAGGCAGATCAGGTAGTCGTCTACAGCGCGCTCGACCGGGGTGTCGAAGTTCTTGCCGATGTTGATCCCCAGCACGCCCTTGTATTTGGCCGCCGCCACCCGCGCCAGCAGGTTATCCACACCGAGGTTGTTGAACCCCATGCGGTTGATGATCGCCTCGGCTTCCGGCAGACGGAAAATCCGTGGTTTCGGGTTGCCCGGCTGCGGGCGCGGAGTCACGGTGCCGATTTCGACAAAACCGAAACCCAGTTGCGCGAAGCCGTCGATGGCCGCGCCGTTCTTGTCCAGACCGGCCGCCAGCCCCACAGGATTTGGGAATTGCAAGCCCATGACATTCACCGGCAGCGACGCCGGGGCCTTGCACAGCAAACCGTTGAGGCCCAAACGCCCGCCCGCGCCGATCAGATCCAGCGACAGATCGTGGGAGGTTTCCGGGGAAAGTTTGAACAACAGCTGACGGGCCAGGGTGTACATGGGCGGCTATGACTCGGGCGGCGAAAAGAGGCGGCGATTATAGCCGGGCATCGCCCCACCGCGCGAGGCGCACGGGTAAATCGGTGCGCATGGCATATGCCTTGCACCTTCCTCGGCATCAGCCTGCAGGCCAATGGTGGCGTGCAAGCAAGGACAATGGCGTCGTCTCTCGGTTTTGCGCGGGCAAAGCCTGGGACGGCGTTTTTTTTGAGGGTGGCTTTCATGACTCAAACCTCCGCCGGGCCGCTGGCCTGGGTCAACGGCAGCGATGCCCCGGAAAAAAGTGCGATCAACCTGGGCTTCATGGCCCTGAGCGACTGCGCCTCGCTGGTGGTCGCCGCCACCCAGGGCTTTGCTCAGCCTTACGGGTTGACCCTGAATCTCAAACGCCAGAGTTCCTGGGCCAACCTGCGGGACAATCTGGTCAGCGGTGAACTCGATGCCGCCCACAGCCTTTACGGCCTGATCTACGCAGTGCATCTGGGCATCGGCGGCATCGCGTCGACCGACATGGCGGTGTTGATGGGTCTGAACCAGAACGGCCAGAGCCTCAACCTGTCCCACGGCTTGCAGGGCCTGGGCGTGACCGGTCCTGAAGCGCTGCACCACCATGTGCACCAAACCCGCGCAAAACTGACCTTCGCCCAGACTTTCCCGACCGGCACCCATGCCATGTGGCTGTATTACTGGCTGGCGAGCCAGGGCATTCATCCGTTGCAGGATGTCGACAGCGTGGTGGTGCCGCCGCCGCAAATGGTCGCGCACTTGCAGGCCGGACGCATTGATGGCCTCTGCGTGGGCGAACCGTGGGCGGCCAGCGCCGTGCAGCAGGATCTCGGTTTCACGCTGGCGACCAGCCAGACCATCTGGCCCGATCATCCGGAGAAAGTTCTCGGCTGCACCCGCGCCTTCGTCGAGCAATACCCCAACACCGCCCGCGCGCTGGTGATGGCGATCCTCGAAGCCAGCCGTTTCATCGAAGAAAGCCCGGAAAACCGCCGCAGCACTGCGCAGTTGCTGAGCGCCCCGGAATACCTCGACGCTCCGGTGTCCTGCATCGAACCACGCTTTCTCGGCGACTACGACGATGGCCTGGGCAATCGCTGGCAGGACCCGCACGCCCTGCGCTTTCACGGCGATGGCGCGGTGAATCTGCCGTACCTCTCGGATGGCATGTGGTTCATGACCCAGTTCCGCCGTTGGGGTTTGCTGCGCGATGACCCGGATTACCTCGCCGTCGCCCGGCAGGTGCAACAACTGGAGATCTATCGCGACGCGGCGATTGCTGTGGGCGTCGCAGCCTGGGGCAAGGACATGCGCAGCAGCCAGTTGATCGACGGCAAAATCTGGGACGGCAGCGATCCTGCCGCCTACGCCCGAAGCTTCAAGCTCCATGCGCTGAGCGACAGCGCCCCCCTTCTCGCCCAGCGCTGACAGGAGACCGCGAACATGCTGCGCATTCTGCTGATCAACGACACCGCGAAAAAAGTCGGGCGCCTGAAAGCCGCGCTGACCGAGGCCGGTTTCGAGGTGATCGACGAGTCGGGCCTGACCATCGACTTGCCGGCGCGCGTCGAAACGGTGCGTCCGGACGTGATCCTGATCGATACCGAGTCACCGAGCCGCGATGTGATGGAGCAAGTGGTGCTGGTCAGCCGCGACCAGCCCCGGCCGATCGTGATGTTCACCGACGAACATGACCCCGGCGTGATGCGTCAGGCGATCAAGTCCGGGGTCAGTGCCTACATCGTCGAGGGCATTCACGCACAACGCTTGCAGCCGATTCTCGATGTGGCCATGGCCCGCTTCGAAAGCGACCAGGCCTTGCGCGCCCAGCTTCAGGCCCGCGACCAGCAACTGGCCGAGCGCAAGCGCATCGAACTGGCCAAAGGACTGCTGATGAAAATGAAGGACTGCACCGAAGAAGAGGCCTACACCCTGATGCGCCGCCAGGCCATGAGCCGCCAGCAGAAACTGATTCAGGTGGCGGAGCAGATCATCGCGATGAGCGAGTTGCTCGGCTGAAGTTTCGTGGAGCCTCTGAAGGCCCCATCGCTGGCAAGCCAGCTCCCACAGGTTTCCTTGTCGTACACAGTGTCTGTGATTAATGCAGAACCTGTGGGAGCGGGCTTGCCCGCGATTGGCCGCAACGCGGTTTCAGACTATTGGCACAAATCTCGCTAAGTAATCCCTACAGGTAACCAACGGCGGTTGCCCCACCTACGACAAAGACGTCGCTCACCTTCTTCGCCCCTTTCGGCGATCCGGGTAGCGGCGTTTTTGCGTTTTGGCCCCATCGAACGGGGCCGGTGGTGCGGCCGTGGCGGCGCCCCACTGTGCTGGTTCTGACTCCTTCTCGAGATTCTCTACCGCTGAGGTGCGCGATGAATAAAAGCTTCTGGAAATCCGGCCACACCCCGACCCTGTTCGCGGCCTTCCTGTATTTCGACCTGAGCTTCATGGTCTGGTACCTGCTCGGCCCGCTGGCGGTGCAGATTGCTGGCGATCTGCACCTGACTACCCAGCAGCGCGGTCTTGTGGTCGCCACGCCGATTCTGGCCGGCGCGGTACTGCGTTTTGCGATGGGCATGCTCGCCGATCGCCTGTCGCCGAAAACCGCCGGGCTGATTGGCCAGGTGATCGTGATCTGTGCGCTGTTCGGTGCCTGGAAACTGGGCATCCACAGTTATGAACAGGCCCTGCTGCTCGGTTTGTTCCTCGGTATGGCCGGCGCCTCGTTCGCCGTGGCCCTGCCGCTGGCCTCGCAGTGGTATCCGCCGGAGCATCAGGGCAAGGCGATGGGCATCGCCGGTGCCGGCAACTCTGGCACCGTATTCGCGGCACTGATCGCCCCGGTGCTGGCGGCGGCGTTTGGCTGGAGCAATGTATTCGGGTTCGCCCTGATCCCGTTGATCCTGACCCTGGTGCTGTTCGCCTGGCTGGCGAAAAACGCGCCGGAGCGACCAAAAGCCAAAGCCATGGCCGACTACTTCAAGGCTTTGGGTGATCGCGACAGCTGGTGGTTCATGTTTTTCTACAGCGTCACCTTCGGCGGCTTCATCGGCCTGGCCAGCGCCCTGCCCGGCTACTTCAACGATCAATACGGCCTGAGCCCGGTGACCGCCGGTTACTACACCGCCGCCTGCGTCTTCGGCGGCAGCCTGATGCGTCCCCTCGGTGGCGCACTGGCTGACCGATTCGGTGGTATTCGCACGCTTTTGGCGATGTACACGGTCGCCGCAGTTTGTATCGCGGCGGTCGGTTTCAACCTGCCAAGTTCCTACGCGGCGCTGGCACTTTTCGTCTGCACCATGCTCGGTCTCGGCGCAGGTAATGGCGCGGTGTTCCAACTGGTGCCGCAACGTTTCCGGCGCGAAATCGGCGTGATGACCGGGCTGATCGGCATGGCCGGCGGCATCGGCGGTTTTGCCCTGGCGGCAGGCATGGGCGCGATCAAACAGAGCACCGGCAGCTATCAACTGGCGCTGTGGTTGTTCGCCAGCCTTGGCGTGCTGGCGTGGTTCGGCCTGCACGGGGTCAAACGTCGCTGGAGAACCACCTGGGGTTCGGCGGCCGTGACCGCTGCTCGGGTCTGAGGCCCGAATGGCTCTGCAACTGAGCTTCGCCGAAGCCAGCGCCACCGGCCCCCGCGCGGAAAATCAGGACGCCTTGCGCCTGGTCACGCCGGCCCCGGCGCTGGCTGCCAGCAAAGGCTTTCTGTTCGCCATTGCCGACGGCGTGAGCCAGTGCGCCGATGGCGGGCTGGCCGCACGTTCGACCTTGCAGGCGCTGGCACTGGACTATTACGCCACTCCGGAAACCTGGAGCGTGGCCCAGGCCCTCGATCGTCTGCTGCTCGCGCAAAACCGTTGGTTGCAGGCCAACGGTGGCGGTCAGCCGCTGCTCACCACGGTCAGTGTGCTGGTACTGCGCGGCCGGCGATTTACCTTGGCCCACGTAGGCGATTGCCGAGTCTATCGCTGGCACGCCGAGACCTTGCAACGGATCAGCGAGGATCACGTCTGGGATCAACCGGGCATGCAGCACGTGCTCAAGCGGGCATTGGGACTGGATCAGCATCTGGTGCTGGACTTTCTCGATGGCGAACTGCGTGACGGCGAATGTTTCGTGCTGCTCAGCGATGGCGTGTGGGCGGTGCTCGGCGATACCACCATCGCCGGAATTCTGCGCGATCAGCCGGATCTGCACAGTGCCGCGCAAACGCTGGTCAACGCTGCGCACTTGGCCGGCAGTCAGGACAATGCCAGTGCGCTGTTGGTGCGGGTTGATGCTGTTGGCGAGGCCAGTCTTGGCGATGCGCTGATTCATTTGCAGCAATGGCCGCTGCCCACGTCGTTGAAACCGGGTCAGGCATTCGAAGGCTGGCAGGTGCAAGGGATTGTCGGTCAGAGCCAGCAATCACTGCTGTATCGCGTGCTCGATGGTCAGGGCCAGGCGTGGCTTTTGAAGACGTTGCCTGCACAACTGGCAGACGATGCCCAGGCCAGTCAGGCCTTGCTGGCAGAGGAATGGTTTCTCAAACGCGTCGCCGGGCGGCACTTCCCTGAAGTCCATAGCGCCGGTCAGCGTCAGCATTTGTACTACGTGATGCGTGAATATTCAGGGACGACCCTGGCGCAGTTGTTCGCACAAAGCGGCCCGCTGCCACTGGCTCAGTGGCAGGATCTGGCCGAACGTCTGCTGCGGGCAGTCGGCCTGTTACACCGACGGCAGATTCTGCACCGCGACATCAAACCGGAAAACCTGCACCTGGGGGACGACGGCGAGTTGCGCCTGCTGGATTTCGGTCTGGCGTATTGCCCCGGTCTGTCGCAGGACGCACCATCGACCTTGCCCGGAACCCCGAGCTTCATCGCGCCAGAAGCCTTTCAAGGCGCGGCGCCCAGCACACACCAGGATCTGTATGCGGTGGGCGTGACCTTGTATTTCCTGCTCACCGGACATTTTCCCTACGGCGAGATCGAAGCCTTCCAGCGCCCGCGTTTCGGGGTGCCGGTGAGTGCCGGTCGCTATCGCCCGGATCTGCCGGAATGGCTGGCGCAGTGCCTGGAGCGCGGTGTGGCGGCCGATCCTTTGCAACGCTATGAAACCGCCGAGGAATGGCTGCTGATTCTGGAGCAAGGTGAGCGCCGCAGCCTGAATGTGCGCCCTCGCCCCTTGCTGGAGCGTGAGCCGCTGAAGGTCTGGCGGACACTGGCATTACTGGCGCTGCTGGGCAATCTGGTGCTGCTGTTCCTGCTGTTTCATGGCTGATGCGGCGCTCCATTAACGGGCGTGCCGCTTCCATTCAGTGCAAAAACCACAACGAACATCTGGCCAGTTCCAGCACTACCCCAGTAAATTCGCGGCCCGCCGCGACTTGGCACAACCACTGCATTAACGTTTTCAACTGACATAAAGCCCGACCTTCAACGACGAAGGCCAGGCTTCCCGAGAGAACGGGACAAGGACAAAGGCGTCCTCGCTAGGTAACTGGCGGGACGCCTTTTTTGTTTGCGCCATTTTTGTCGAGCAAGGCCTGACTGCCCACAAGAGGCAAGCCCGATGCTCCCGGAGAACCTGATGAAAAAACTCAAACTGGTGATGATCGGCAATGGCATGGCCGGGGTTCGTACCCTGGAAGAACTGCTCAAGCTGAGCAACGAGCTGTACGACATCACGGTCTTCGGGGCCGAACCGCACACCAACTACAACCGCATCCTGTTGTCGCCGGTATTGGCCGGCGAACAGACCTTCGAAGAAATCGTGCTCAACGACCTCGACTGGTATCTGGAAAACGGCATCAAACTGCTGCTCAACCGCAAAGTGGTGGAGATCGACCGGGTCAAACGCCGAGTGATCGCCGAGGACGGCACCGAGGCCGAATACGATCGCCTGCTGATCGCCACAGGTTCGACCCCGTTCATCCTGCCGATCCCCGGCAACACCTTGCAGGGCGTGATCGGCTACCGCGACATCGCCGACACCCAGGCGATGATCGACACTGCCAAGACCCACAAGCACGCCGTGGTGATCGGCGGCGGCCTGCTCGGTCTCGAAGCGGCCAACGGCCTGATGCTGCGCGGCATGCACGTCACCGTGGTGCACCTCGGTGAATGGCTGCTGGAGCGGCAACTGGACAAGACAAGCGGCCAACTCCTGCAAACCGCCCTCGAATCCCGCGGCCTGCACTTTCGCCTGTGCGAACAGACCCAGGCCCTGCACGACGCCGGCAATGGTCGGGTCGGCTCGGTGCAGTTCAAGAACGGCGACATCATCCCCGCCGATCTGGTGGTCATGGCCGCCGGCATCCGCCCCAACACTGAACTGGCAGAAAAGGCCGGTATCCCGTGCAACCGCGGGATTCTGGTCAACGACACCCTGCAAACCTACGACCCACGCATCTATGCGATCGGCGAATGCGCCAGCCACCGTGGCATCGCCTACGGCCTGGTGGCGCCGCTGTTTGAACAGGCCAAGGTCTGCGCCAACCACCTGGCGCAACTGGGTTTCGCCCGTTATCAGGGCTCGGTGACGTCGACCAAACTGAAGGTTACCGGCATCGATCTGTTTTCCGCTGGCGACTTCATGGGCGGCGAAGGCACCGAAACCATCACCCTCTCCGACCCGATCGGCGGGGTGTACAAAAAACTGGTGATCAAGGATGACGTGCTGGTCGGCGCCTGTCTGTACGGCGATACGGCAGATGGTGGTTGGTATTTCCGGCAGATTCGTGAGAATCACGCCATCGGCGAGATCCGCGATCACCTCATGTTCGGAGAAAACGCACTTGGCGACGTAGGACATCAGGGCCAGGACAAAGCCATGAGCATGGCCGACAACGCCGAAGTCTGCGGCTGCAACGGCGTGTGCAAGGGCACCATCGTCAAGGCGATTCAGGAACATGGCCTGTTCAGCGTCGACGAAGTGAAGAAACACACCAAGGCTGCCAGCTCCTGCGGCTCCTGCGCCGGGCTGGTCGAACAGATCCTGATCAACACCGTCGGCGGCGCGGCGGACGTCAAACCGAAAAGCGAAAAAGCCATCTGCGGTTGCAGCGATCTCAACCATGGCCAGATTCGCCAGGCCATTCGCGAGCAGCACCTGCTGACCATTGCCGGCACCATGAGCTACCTCAACTGGCGCACTCCGAACGGCTGCGCTACCTGCCGCCCGGCCCTCAACTACTACTTGATTTCCACCTGGCCCGGCGAAGCCAAGGACGATCCGCAGTCGCGCCTGATCAACGAGCGGGCCCACGCCAACATCCAGAAGGACGGTACCTATTCGGTGGTGCCACGGATGTGGGGCGGCGTGACCAACCCGTCGGAACTGCGGCGGATCGCCGACGTGGCGGACAAGTATCAGGTGCCAATGGTCAAGGTCACCGGCGGCCAGCGCATCGACTTGCTGGGGATCAAGAAACAGGATCTGCCCGGTGTGTGGAAAGACCTCGACATGCCATCCGGCCACGCCTACGGCAAATCGATCCGCACCGTGAAAACCTGCGTCGGCAGCGAGTTCTGCCGCTTCGGCACGCAGAACTCGACCCAGTTGGGCATCGACCTCGAACATGACCTGTTCAACATGTGGTCGCCGCACAAAGTGAAGTTGGCGGTCTCCGGATGCCCACGCAACTGCTCGGAAGCAGGAATCAAGGACGTAGGAATCATCGGCGTCGATTCCGGCTGGGAGATGTATATCGGTGGCAACGGCGGGATCAAGACCGAAGTCGCCGAGTTCTTCGTCAAGCTCAAGACTGCCGAGGAAGTGCGCGAATACAACGGCGCGTTCCTGCAGTTGTACCGCGAAGAAGCCTTCTACCTCGAACGCACCGTGCATTACCTGCAACGGGTCGGCATGGAGCACATCAAGAAAGCCGTACTGGAAGACCCCGAGCGCCGCAAGGCTCTGAACGAGCGCCTGCAATTCTCCCTGTCGTTCGAACAGGACCCGTGGAAAGAGCGCCTCGCGCAGCCGCAACTGAAGAAAGAATTCGACGTGATCCCCGTGAAAAACCTGGAGGTGCCGGCATGAACTGGCTCGATATCTGTGCCCTGGAAGAGATCAATGCCCTCGGTTCGCGGATCATCGCCGGGCCCAAAGGCGACATCGCGATCTTTCGCACAAGCGACGACGAAGTTTTCGCACTCGATGACCGCTGCCCGCACAAGGGCGGCCCGCTGTCCCAAGGCCTGATCTACGGCAAACGTGTCGCCTGCCCGCTGCACAACTGGCAGATCGACCTGCAATCCGGCGAAGCCCAGGTGCCGGACGTCGGCTGCGCGCACCATCACCCGGCCCGAGTGGAAAACGGCCGCGTGCAACTGGCCCTGCGGGACGCCGTCTGATGAACCGCCAGACGACCGCCTCGACCTGTTGCTATTGCGGGGTCGGCTGCGGCGTGCTGATCGAACATGACGGCGAGCGCATCCTCGGCGTCAGCGGCGATCCGGCGCATCCGGCCAACTTCGGCAAACTATGCAGTAAAGGCTCGACCCTGCACCTGACCGGCGACCTGGCGGCCCGAGCGCTGTACCCGGAATTGCGCCTGGGCAAAGGCCTGGCGCGCAGTCGCTGCGACTGGGACACCGCGCTGGATCACGCCACCAACGTATTCGCCGCAACCATCGCCGAACATGGCCCGGACAGCGTGGCGTTCTACATCTCCGGGCAATTGCTGACCGAGGATTACTACGCCTTCAACAAACTGGCGCGAGCGCTGGTCGGCACCAATAACATCGACAGTAATTCGCGGCTGTGCATGTCGTCGGCAGTGGTCGGCTACAAACGCAGCCTCGGCGCCGACGCACCGCCATGCAGCTATGAAGACCTGGAGTTGAGCGATTGCGTGGTGATCGTCGGCAGTAACATGGCCTACGCGCATCCAGTGCTTTTTCGCCGCCTCGAAGAAGCAAAATCCCGCCGCCCGCAGATGAAAGTCGTCGTCATTGATCCACGGCGCACCGACACTTGTGATTTGGCCGACCTGCATCTGGCGATTCTGCCGGGCACCGATGTCGCGTTGTTCCATGGAATTTTGCATCTGTTGTTGTGGGAAGACTGGATCGACCGCGACTTCATCAAGGCCCACACCGAAGGCCTCGCCGAGCTGAAAAGCCTGGTGCGCGATTACACCCCGGCGATGGTTTCGCAGCTGTGCGGGATCAGCGTCGAGCAGTTGCAGCAATGCGCCGAGTGGATCGGCACCGCGCCGAGTTTCCTGTCGCTGTGGTGCATGGGCCTGAACCAGTCCACCGCCGGCAGTGCGAAGAACAGCGCGCTGATCAATCTGCATCTGGCCACCGGGCAAATCGGCCGGCCGGGTGCAGGACCTTTCTCCCTGACCGGTCAGCCCAATGCCATGGGCGGGCGCGAAACCGGCAGCCTTTCCAATCTGTTACCAGGCCATCGTGAAGTCGCCAATCCAGAGCATCGCGCAGAAGTCGCGGCGTATTGGGGTGTGGATAAGCTGCCGGAAAACACCGGGCTCAGCGCCATCGAACTGTTTGAACAAGTGCGCAGCGGCAAGATCAAGGCGTTGTGGATTGCCTGCACAAATCCCGCGCAATCGATGCCGGACCAGACCGCTGTGCGCGCCGCGCTGGAGGCTTGTCCGTTCGTGGTTTTGCAGGAGGCATTCCGTACCACCGAAACCGCAGCGTTTGCCGATCTGCTGTTGCCGGCGGCCAGTTGGGGCGAGAAGGAAGGTTCGGTGACCAACTCCGAACGGCGGATTTCCCACGTCCGCCAGGCCATTGCCGCACCGGGTGAAGCACGACCGGACTGGGCGATCACCGTAGATTTCGCACAACGCCTGGAGAAGCGTCTGCGCCCGCAGCAGCCGGGGCTGTTTGCGTTCGAACAACCGGCGCAGCTGTTTGACGAGTACAAACAACTGACCCGGGGACGCGATCTGGATTTGTCCGGGATCAGCCATGGGTTGATTGATGAACTGGGGCCACAGCAATGGCCCTTCCCCGTCGGTGCTCGCCAAGGTACAGCCCGGCTGTATGGCGACGGTATCTTTCCTACAGCGAACGGGCGCGCGCAGTTCGTTGCCGATCCCTATCGCGCCGCCAAGGAACAGCGCGACGCGCGCTTTCCCCTGACCCTGATCACCGGTCGCCTGCGAGATCAATGGCACGGTATGAGCCGCACGGGTACGGCTGCGCAGTTGTTCGGCCATGTCAGCGAAGCAGTGTTGAGCCTGCATCCTGACGAATTGCGCCGTCACCGCTTGCAATCGGGGGATCTGGTGAATCTGAAAAGTCGTCGGGGCGCAGTGATTGTGGCGGTCGCCAGCGATGACAGCGTGCGTCCGGGCCAGGCGTTCCTGCCGATGCACTGGGGTGATCGTTTCCTCAAGGGCGGCGTGAACAGCCTGACCCTGCCCGCCTTCGATCCTTTGTCGAAACAGCCGGAACTCAAGCACAGCGGTGTAAGGCTGGAACCGGTGAGTTTGCCATGGCAACTGTTCGCACTGATCGAGGGCGATGTTCAACGGCATTTCGAGGCGCTTCGACCGCTCTGTGAGGCGTTTTCCTACGCAAGTCTCAGCCTTGTCGGACGTGAACGGCCTGCGCTGCTGATACGCGCAGCCAGCGCCGTGGCGCCGGAGCCGCAATTGCTGCGTGAAATCGACCAGTGCCTGGCCCTGATCGACGGGCCGGTGCTGGCTTATGACGATCCTCGTCGCGCCATCGGTAAACGGGTGCGCATCGAAAACGGGCGCATCACTGCGATCCGCCTCGCTGGCGAAACCCTCGCTCAGCACTGGTTGCAAGGCCTGTGGCTGGAAGGTCGTGCCGACGAACAACTGCGGCGCTGGCTGCTGGCGCCGATGAGTGCACCGCCGGGCAATGCCGGGGCGCAGGTTGTGGCGGACAAAACCCTGTGCAACTGCAAGAACGTCAGCCACAGCGCGGTCTGCGCCGGTATTCGTGAAGGGCTGGATCTGCAGGGTTTGAAAAATACATTGGGATGCGGCACGCAATGCGGCTCCTGCGTCCTGGAAATCAAGCGTTTGCTGACCGCCGAAGTGCGTCCGGTCGCCGTTATCTGAAGAGGAAAACACCATGAACGCGAAAGTCTGGCTGGTGGGCGCGGGCCCCGGTGATCCTGAACTGCTGACATTAAAAGCCGTACGTGCCTTGCGCGAGGCCGAGGTGGTACTGATCGACGATCTGGTCAATGAGGCGGTACTTGAGCACTGCCCTGCTGCACGGATCATCGCGGTCGGCAAACGCGGTGGCTGTCGTTCGACGCCCCAGGCGTTCATCCATCGGCTGATGCTGCGTTATGCCCGTCAGGGCAAATGCGTGGTGCGGCTCAAGGGCGGCGATCCGTGCATTTTCGGGCGTGGGGGTGAGGAAGCGCAGTGGTTGCGTGAGCGCGGGGTCGAGGTGGAGCTGGTCAATGGCATCACCGCCGGACTGGCTGGCGCGACCCAGTGTGATATTCCGCTGACGCTACGCGGCGTGGCCCGGGGCGTGACGCTGGTCACGGCCCACACCCAGGACGACAGCCAGTTGAATTGGCGGGCGCTGGCGCAAGGCGGGACGACGCTGGTGATTTACATGGGAGTGGCGAAGCTCGGCGAGATTCGCGAACAACTGCTGGCAGGCGGTATGGCGGCGAATACGCCAGTGGCGATGATCGAGAATGCCTCGTTGCCAGGGCAGCGCGAATGCCGCAGTGATCTGACAGCGATGGAAGACGATGCCCTTGGTTTCCAGCTCAAGAGCCCTGCGATTCTGGTCATAGGCGCCGTTGCAGCGGCTGCGACCCAGGTCGATTCGATTGGCTGGGCAGCCGATCGACTGGCCTGACAATTCCGGCTTCACCAAATCGCAGGCAAAGAAAAGCCCGGCATAAGCCGGGCTTTTCTCGGAGCGGCAGCTAATTACTTAGCTTGAGCTTCAACCTGCGCTTCTACGCGACGGTTAACCGCACGGCCAGCTTCAGTTTTGTTGTCAGCAACTGGGCGGGATTCGCCGTAGCCGATCGACTGAACGCGGGACGATTCAACACCGTACTGGTTGGTCAGAACTTGCTTAACGGCGTTTGCACGACGCTCGGACAGTTTCTGGTTGTAAGCGTCAGGACCGACGGAGTCAGTGTGACCTTCAACAGTAGTGGTGGTGGATGGGTACTGCTTCATGAAGTCAGCCAGGTTTTTGATGTCGCCGTAGCTGTTTGGCTTCACAACCGACTTGTCGAAGTCGAACTTGACGTCCAGCTCAACACGAACAACTTCAGCAACTGCAGGGCAGCCATCAGCGTCAACAGTTACGTTGGCTGGGGTGTCCGGGCACTTGTCAACGTTGTCGCACACGCCGTCGTTGTCGCTGTCGGAGCAGACTTCAGCTGGTGCTGGAACTGGAGCAGCAGCTGGCTTGGAGCCGCCACCGAAGTTCACACCGATACCGACGCTAGGAGCCCACTCGGTGTCGCCCTGGTCGATGTTGTACTGAGCTTCAACGCCAGCACGGGCGTAGAAGTTGTCGGTGAAGTACAGCTTGGCACCGGCGCCCAGGTTGGCGAAGGTGGAACGGTTGCGACCGTTCGAACCGTTCTGGTCGATGCTCTGGTCAGAGAAACCGGCCGAAACGTATGGACGCAGCATGTCGCCTGGGTTGTTGAAGTGGTACAGAGCGTCCAGAGCGGTGTTGGCGCCCTTGACGTTCTTGCCATCGTCGGCACGCACGTTGTGCACTTCGTCGTAGCCCAGACGCAGTTCAACGTCGTCGGTCAGGAAGTAACCGATCGAACCGCCGAACAGGTTGCCGTTGTTCTTGAAGTTACGAGCGCTGTCGAATTGTTCTTTCTTTGCGAAGCCTTCGATTTCAACTGCGCCTTGGCCTTGTGCCAGAGCGCCGAAAGAAGTGGCGGCAATCAAAGAACCAATGGCCAAGCCCAAGGTGTTTTTCAGTTTCATCCGTTAAATCCCCATCTGGTGATTGTGAAGCAGTCCCGCAAACCGGGGGACAACTCGGCGGCAAGTCTATCAGAACTTGCCTACACGTAAGAGATATTTGCGCCGAACTAAGTTTCAGCAATGCCTGCAAATTTCTCACGCAATTTATCAAGAGCGCGTTTGTAACGCATTTTTGTCGCACTCAAACCCATGTGCATGATGTCTGCGATCTCCTGGAACTCCAGCTCTGCGACAAATCGTAGCACCAGAATTTCCCGGTCAATCGGGTTCACATACACCAGCCAGCGATCCAGTCCGCCCTTCTCCTCGGGTTTCGGCGCCTTTTCTTCGGACGCTTCCTCAAGGGGGTCAAGACTCAGTGCGTCCATCA
Source organism: Pseudomonas sp. 22085 (assembly GCF_052045815.1). NCBI lineage: Bacteria > Pseudomonadati > Pseudomonadota > Gammaproteobacteria > Pseudomonadales > Pseudomonadaceae > Pseudomonas > Pseudomonas sp. 22085. Next base: position 32,896 of record NZ_JBQEQA010000002.1, on the reverse strand, counting down.
AGCGACGCTTTCGCCGTTCCTTCCGATACTGTGTGATGCATTCGTTGTAGGTGATGCTGTACAGCCATGTCTTGAACTTCGATTTCCCCTCGAAGTTCTTCAGCCCGTACAGCACCTTCAACATCACTTCCTGACAGACATCGTCTGCATCGCGATCGTTCCCAAGATATCGTGCGCACACGTTAAATAATGTCCGCTGGTAACGCCGCATCAGTTCTTCATACGCACGCGTCACGTGAAAAAGCTCGGTATGCGAGCGCGCGACCAACTCCTCATCAGAGAGCTCGCGGGGGTCGTAGCGCGTGGATAGCGTTTGGGCTTTATTCAAAACAAGTCGTGCCGACAGTCAGGTCAATGTCCACCGCAGCCAGCGACAGCTGGCATTTTGCGGCGGCATACATTAGCAGGGTTTGCCGGGTTAGCGGCTACTCACATGCTGCTCCAGCAGGATCCGATTGGAGAGAGAGACTAGCTCACCCTCATCGGTCAGCAATGTGGTCTTAACCGTGCCGATCTCTTCAATCTGGCCTTCGACCTCGCCAATACGCACTTGTTGCCCAACCTCATACAACTCACGCACATAGATTCCCGCAAGAATCTGACCGGCAATTTCCCGGCTTCCCAACCCCATGGCCAGCGCAACCGCCAGACCAACGGTAATCAATACGATCACGATCACATGGTTCAGCAGATCGGTCTTGACCTCCAGCTGACTGATCGCGACCGAAATGCTGATGATGATCACCAGGCCCTGGGCAATTCGCCCAAGGCCAGAAGCGTAGTCCAGGCCTACGCCTTCTGCCGCCCCGCGAACCAGGCCATTGGCCAGTTGCGCGAGCAGGACACCGACCAGTAACACAAGCGCCGCACCGAATACCTTCGGCAGATACAGCGCGAGCATATCAAGCGTAGCTGAAACTCGCTCAAGTCCAAGGGATTCTGCTGCCGAAACCAGAAAAATCAGCAGAACGAACCAATAGACGATTTTACCGATCAACGTGGAGATCGGCACTTGCAGCCCCGCGCGGGACATCAATTTGGTCAGGCCGGTGCCGCCCATCAGGCGATCAAGCCCCAGTTTGGCCAGCAATTTGGACAGCAAGGTGTCCAGCAGCTTGGCCACGACAAAACCCAACAGCAGCACAACCAGTGCGCCGAACAGGTTCGGAATGAAATTAGCGACTTTGGTCCACAACGCAGTCATTGCAGTGACGAGGCTCTGAGTCCAGAGATCAAGTTCCATATTCAATCAGCCTTATCAGCAGTGCGAGCGGTAGGTTTACGGAGACGGGAGACCGGCGCGACATGGGCCGAGCCGTTATTCAGGGCGATCATCAGCGCGGGCAGCCAGCGGCCCAGCAGGCTGAACAGATCGCCGGCGCCAACCTGGCGGTTGGCGGTTTTGAGTACGCGGCCCAGACAGGCATCGTCGTCGCGGCTGGACGGCGAGGCGTTGAGCATGTCGCGCAAAGACTGTTCAAACGGATCGTGCATACGCACCTCTCGTGATGTCTGTGAAAGACGCGGGCAAATTTGGTCGGGTCACATGGCGCATCGTCAGACCCAGCGCAATCGGCGGAACAACCACCATTGTCCGAACGCCAGGGCGAGCACCGTCAGGCAAGCGATCAGGAAACCATAAGGGCTGCTCGAGAACGGAATGCCGCCGACATTGATGCCCAGCAGACCGGTAATAAAACTCATCGGCAAGAAGATGCAGGTGATGATGCCGAAACGATACATCGTGCGATTCATGTGCACGCTCAAGCGCCGGTCCTCGGCCTCCAGCACAAGGCCCACGCGCTCTCGAGTCAATTCGAGCTCTTCGAGATAACGGGTCAGGCTGTTGTTCAATTCGTTCCAGTAGTCGGCATCGTCATCAACGAACCACGGCAGTTTTATCCGCGTCAGCTGTCCGAAAATATCCCGCTGCGGTGCCAGAAAACGCTTCAGTCCGGCGGCCCGGCGACGGATGTGCAAAATGGCGCCGTGCTCGGGGGTATACCGTTCGTCGGCATCCAGTTTTTCTTCCTCTTCATCGACCACTTCGGAGAGGCAAGTCACCAGATCCTGCACCTTGTTGGTGAGGAATTGCGCCAGATACAGCATCAATTCGGACGAGGTTTTCGGCCCCTTGCCCTCGCCCAGCATCACCAGCAACTCGTCAGTGGCGCGCAAGGGACGCAAGCGCAAGGAAATCACCCGCTGGGCGGAGGCAAAAATCCGCACCGACACCATGTCTTCCGGCTCGGCACCGGGGTTGAGATTGACCCCGCGCAAAAACAGCAGCAGCTCGGAATCCGGCAGCGGCAACAGGCGTGGGCGGGTGTTTTCTTCCAACAGCAGATCACAGGTGAACTCGTTAAGCCCACTGGATTTGCGCAGCCAGGTCTGGGTCTGCGGGTGACTGCGATCCCAGTGCAGCCACAGGCTTTCATGAGCCTGCAGCTGCAGATCGTCGAGATCAGTCCGGGCTATCGAACGCGCACCGCCTTTACCGTCCAGCACCAGGGCATGCACCAGCCCCCATTGCGCGTTTTCTTCCTCGAACATCCTCACCCCTGTGATTACCGCGATTTATTCAGGCATTTTCAGCGGACTTGGCGAGATGATCACGCCATTGTTGTCCGCATAGATGTACTGACCGGGATGGAAGGTCACACCCGCGAAGGTCACCGGCACATTGAGGTCGCCGAGACCGCGTTTTTCAGTCTTTTTCGGATGGCTGGCCAGGGCCTGCACGCCAAGATCGGTCTGGGCGATGACGTCCACATCACGGATGCAGCCGTAGATGACCAGCCCTTCCCAACCGTTTTTCGAGGCTTTCTCGGCGATCATGTCGCCCAGCAGTGCGCAGCGCAGCGAGCCACCGCCATCGACCACCAGCACCTTGCCGTTGCCCTTGAGCTCGGCTTGTTCCTTGACCAGCGAGTTGTCTTCGAAGCATTTGATGGTCACGATTTCGCCACCGAACGAATCACGGCCGCCGAAATTGCTGAACATCGGTTCCAGCACCTGAACCAGCTCCGGATAGGCGTCGCACAGGTCAGGCGTAAGGTAATGGTTCATCGAAAAACTCCTGTAACAAGGAAGACGATCAAGGATGTCGCACTCTTTTGAAACGAGTTCCGGCGGTCGCTGTTTACCTTAGCCCATGTCATGGTCGCTGAACGAACCTGAACACAGGCTGAAACGTAATAGCGAAACAGTCACTAAATATGACCAGAACCGTCTAATGCGTCATATCTTAGCCGCAAGCCGACGCGAACGAAATGCCCTTTTCAGGGCGCCGCGTTCAGACCGCTGCCGCCAGATCCGGCTTCTCGCCAAGCAATGGCGTGTGCTGATCTGCCAGCCAGCGCGCCACCAGCGGCCAGACCTCAGCCTGCGCCGCCTTGCTGACCAGCATCTCGACATGACCGAACTGATCGTTGAAGCCCTGCTCTCGGCCCAGATTGATGAACTGCTTGTGCTCGGAGCCAATCTGTTCGAACAGCTTCCGGCAGGCCCAGGCCGGATCCTGATGATCCCCCGCCGCGCTCACTGCCAGCACCGGCACCTGCACATCGGCAAGACCTGCCCACCAATCCTTGTCCTTGTCGCCGAAACGGCCGAACAGCCCGTACCAGCGCATGCTTTCCAGCGCCAGACCGATTGGCTCGTCCTCGGGGCCGCGCTTGAGCCGCGAGCCGGACAACTGGGCAAAACGCTTGAGAATGAAGCGCCCGCTCCATTCCACCGGCGGAATCTTCAGCGGCCAGTACGTACGGCTGACCTGGGTGCCGAAAAATGCCGCCGACGCCACCGCCGGCTCGCCGAGGTATTCGCCGCCCAGCGCGGCCGCCAGCGTGATGCCACCCAGCGAGTGGCCGATCCAGTGCGGAATCTGCCCGCTCTGCTCACGGACGAACGCGGCGATGGCCGGCAGATCGTAACGGGCATAGTCGGCGACGCGGTTGCGACGGTAGTCCTCGTTGCGCTGGGACAAGCCGTGACCGCGCATTTCCGGGATCCACACATCGAAGCCCAGTCGCGTCAGATAGGCGCCCAGGCCCAGGCCTTTTGGCGAAAACCAGAAGCGCCGGTTGGAAAAACTGCCGTGCAGCAAGATCACCGGCACGCCGCGCGACGCCGGCTCATCGGCCATGCCGAGACGGGTCACCGCGATTTCCACGGACCAGTCAGGGCTGTTGCCCGGTTTCAAACGGTAAACGTCTTCGCTCAGATCACCGCGTCGCTCGGCGCTGATCAGGGCGACAGGAAATAGGTTGCTGCTGCTTTGCATAATGCTCTTGCACAAAAAAGGGCGGCATCCGGAGAGCTCGCCCTACTTCAATCTTAAAGCCCCGACCCGGTTCAACGGGCCGGGGCTTCATTCACGGCTTATTCCGCCGCCTGGCCTTCGGCAAGGAAGAACCAGGTTTCCAGCACGGTGTCCGGGTTCAGCGACACGCTTTCGATGCCCTGCTCCATCAGCCACTTGGCCAGGTCCGGGTGGTCCGAAGGACCCTGACCGCAGATGCCGATGTACTTGCCGGCCTTGTTGCACGCGGCAATCGCGTTGGCCAGCAGCTTCTTGACCGCCGGATTACGCTCGTCGAACAGGTGCGCGATGATCCCGGAGTCACGGTCCAGACCCAGTGTCAGCTGAGTCAGGTCGTTGGAGCCGATCGAGAAACCGTCGAAGAATTCGAGGAATTCTTCCGCCAGGATCGCGTTGGACGGCAGTTCGCACATCATGATTACGCGCAGACCGTTGTCGCCGCGCTTGAGGCCATTCTCGGCCAGCAGATCCACCACCTGGCTGGCTTCGCCGAGGGTGCGGACGAACGGCACCATGATTTCGACGTTGGTCAGGCCCATCTCGTTGCGTACGCGTTTCAGCGCACGGCACTCGAGTTCGAAGCAGTCACGGAACGATTCGCTGATGTAACGCGAAGCGCCACGGAAGCCCAGCATCGGGTTTTCTTCTTCCGGCTCGTACAGTTTGCCGCCGATCAGGTTGGCGTATTCGTTGGACTTGAAGTCCGACAGACGCACGATGACCTTCTTCGGTGCGAACGCAGCGGCCAGGGTGCTGATGCCTTCAACCAGTTTCTCGACATAGAAACCGACCGGATCGTCGTAACCGGCGATGCGCTTGTCGACGCTTTCCTTGATGTCCTGCGGCAGACCGTCGTAGTTCAACAGCGCTTTGGGGTGCACGCCGATCATGCGGTTGATGATGAACTCCAGACGGGCCAGGCCCACACCGGCGTTCGGCAGCTGCGCGAAGTCAAAGGCGCGGTCCGGGTTGCCGACGTTCATCATGATCTTGAACGGCAGCTCCGGCATGGCGTCCACGGAGTTTTTCTTGATGTCGAAGCCCAGCTCGCCTTCGAAGATGTAACCGGTATCGCCTTCGGCACAGGACACGGTCACGCCCTGGCCATCCTTCAGCAGTTGGGTGGCGTTACCGCAACCCACGACCGCAGGAATTCCCAGCTCACGGGCGATGATCGCCGCGTGGCAGGTACGGCCACCACGGTTGGTGACGATGGCGCTGGCGCGCTTCATGACCGGCTCCCAGTCCGGGTCGGTCATGTCGGAGACCAGCACGTCGCCCGGCTGGACCTTGTCCATCTCGGAGACGTCCTTGATGATCCGCACCTTGCCGGCGCCGATGCGCTGGCCGATGGCACGGCCTTCCACCAGCACGGTGCCAGTTTCTTTCAGCAGGTAACGCTCCATGACGTTGGCCTGGGTGCGACTTTTCACGGTTTCCGGACGGGCCTGCACGATGTACAGCTTGCCGTCGTCACCGTCCTTGGCCCACTCGATGTCCATCGGGCAGCCATAATGCTTCTCGATGATCATCGCCTGTTTGGCCAGCTCGCTGACTTCAGCGTCCGTCAGGCAGAAGCGCGCGCGCTCGGCCTTGTCGACATCAACGGTTTTCACGGAACGACCGGCCTTGGCCTCGTCGCCGTAGATCATCTTGATGGCCTTGCTGCCCAGGTTGCGGCGCAGGATCGCCGGGCGACCGGCCTCCAGCGTGCCCTTGTGGACATAGAATTCGTCCGGGTTCACCGCACCTTGTACGACGGTTTCGCCCAGGCCGTAGGCGCCGGTGATGAACACCACGTCACGGAAGCCGGATTCGGTATCGAGGGTGAACATCACGCCGGCGGTGCCGGTTTCCGAACGCACCATGCGCTGCACGCCGGCCGACAGGGCGACCAGCTTGTGGTCGAAGCCCTGGTGCACGCGGTAGGAAATGGCGCGGTCGTTGAACAGGGAAGCGAACACTTCCTTGGCCGCGCGGATGACGTTTTCCACGCCACGGATGTTCAGGAAGGTTTCCTGCTGACCGGCGAACGAAGCGTCCGGCAAGTCTTCGGCGGTGGCGGAGGAACGCACGGCCACGGCCACGTCAGGATTACCGGCCGACAGCGCGGCGAACGCGGTGCGGATCTCGGTGTTCAGTTTTTCAGGGAATTCGGCTTCCATGATCCATTGGCGGATCTGGGCGCCGGTCTTGGCCAGGGCATTGACGTCATCGACGTCCAGCGCATCGAGGGCCTTGTGGATCTGATCGTTCAGGCCGCTCAGTTCCAGGAAGTCGCGATAGGCTTGCGCCGTGGTGGCGAAGCCGCCGGGGACCGAAACACCGGCACCGGCCAGGTTACTGATCATCTCGCCCAGGGATGCGTTCTTGCCCCCCACATGCTCAACATCGTGTTTGCCGAGCTTATCGAGGGAAACTACGTACTCTACCAAGGTGATCTCTCCACTAACTGTGTTGGAAAAGCTCAGAAACCGGCGGCTCGGGGGAGCGTTGGCCGGCTGTATGGCCTGGACCTGGAAAATAAGTGAGAATGCGGGCCAATGGCGGCCGGCAAATCGCGCCTATCATATCCAGAAATGCTCATTAGCTTAAGGCCCAAGGTGCAAATGAAACGATCTGCTTTCTTTATCTCCGATGGCACCGGTATCACCGCCGAAACCCTGGGTCAAAGCCTTCTGGCGCAGTTCGAAAACATTACCTTCAGCAAATTCACGCGACCGTACATCGACAGCGTTGAAAAAGCGCGGGCCATGGTACAACAAATCAACAAAGCCGCTGAAACCGACGGTTTCCGGCCGATCATCTTCGACACCATCGTCAACCAGGACATCCGTGAGATTCTCGCAACCTCCAATGGTTTCATGATCGACATTTTCTCGACGTTCCTCGCTCCGCTCGAACAGGAACTGACCGAGCATTCTTCCTACACCGTCGGCAAATCCCACTCCATCGGCCACAACTCCAATTACATGGAGCGGATCGAGGCGGTGAACTTCGCCCTCGACAACGACGACGGCGCCCGCACCCACTATTACGACAAGGCCGACCTGATACTAGTGGGCGTGTCGCGTTGTGGTAAGACACCGACGTGCCTGTACATGGCGATGCAATTCGGCATCCGCGCAGCCAACTATCCGCTGACCGAGGACGACATGGAGCGCCTGCAACTGCCGGCCGCCCTGCGTGCTCACCAGCACAAGCTGTTCGGCCTGACCATCGACCCGGACCGCCTTACCGCGATCCGCAACGAACGCAAGCCCAACAGCCGCTATTCGAGCTACGCCCAGTGCGAGTTCGAAGTGCGCGAAGTGGAAAACCTGTTCCGCCGCGAGAACATCCCGCACATCAACTCCACGCATTTTTCAGTGGAAGAGATTTCCGCGAAGATCCTCGTGGAAAAAGGTGTGGAGCGGCGTTTCAAATAGATTTGTAGCGCCCTTGCAGCCGCCATCGCTGGCAAGCCAGCTCCCACAGGGTTTTGTGGTGTACGCAGATTTTGCATTCACAACGAAACCCTGTGGGAGCATGGCTTGCCAGCGATGAACGATAACGCGGTCTCTCAGATAACAAACCAATCGACAAACCGGTTCACCGGCGTGGCTTCAAGCCGCGCCTGATCCTTGCACAACGCCAGAATCTCCCCGCTGCGCTGCCCGGTGAAACGGGTGGCCAGATTTGCCCTGAACTTGTCCTCCAGCAACGGAATGCCCTCGGCGCGACGCCGGCGATGGCCGATCGGGTATTCCACCACCACGTTTTCCGTGCTCGAACCGTCCTTGAAAAACACCTGCACCGCGTTGGCAATCGAGCGTTTGTCGGCCTCCAGGTATTCGCGGGTGAAGCGCGGATCTTCGACGATGACCATTTTCTCGCGCAGCACATCGATGATCGGATGGGCCTTGTGGAAATCATCTTCGTACAGCTCCGCCACCAGATTGCCGAACGCCAGCGGTACGGCGGTCATGTACTGGAGGCAGTGATCGCGGTCGGCGGCGTTGGCCAGCGGCCCGACCTTGGAAATGATGCGGATCGCCGATTCGTGGGTGGTGATCACGATCCGGTCGATTTCATGCAGACGGTTGCGCACCTGCGGGTGCAGGGTCACGGCGGCTTCGCAGGCGGTTTGCGCGTGAAACTCGGCGGGGAAGCTGATCTTGAACAGCACGTTTTCCATCACGTAACTGCCGAACGGTCGCGAGAAGCTGAAGGTGCGTTTGTCTTCGGGTTTGAGCGCCAGATCGTTGTTGGTGTGGCTGAACAGAACGTCGTAAAAGCCCCACTGTCTGGCACTCAAGACGCCGGGAATGCCCATTTCGCCGCGCATCGCGATATTCGCCAGCCGCACGCCCCGGCTCGATGCATCCCCTGCCGCCCAGGATTTACGCGAGCCGGCGTTTGGCGCATGGCGGTAAGTACGCAACGCCTGACCGTCGGCAAACGCATGGGACAACGCCGATAACAGCTGCTCACGGTTGGCGCCCATCAGCTTGGCGGTCACGGCAGTCGAGGCGACTTTCACCAGAATGACGTGGTCGAGGCCTACACGATTGAAGGAGTTTTCCAGCGCGATCACGCCTTGAATCTCGTGGGCCATGATCATGGCTTCGAGCACATCGCGCACCGTCAGCGGCGCTTCACCATTGGCCAGACGCTTTTGCGACAGGTGATCGGCCACCGCGAGAATTCCGCCGAGGTTGTCCGACGGATGCCCCCATTCGGCGGCGAGCCAGGTGTCGTTGTAATCGAGCCAGCGCACGATGCAGCCGATGTCCCACGCCGCTTTCACCGGGTCGAGGCGATAGGAGGTGCCAGGGACTCGGGCGCCGAATGGGACCACGGTGCCTTCGACGATTGGGCCAAGGTGTTTGGTGCATTCGGGGAAACGCAAGGCCAGCAGGCCGCAGCCCAGGGTGTCCATCAGGCAGTTGCGGGCGGTGTCGAGGGCTTCGGCGGATGTGATTTTGTAGCTGAGGACGTAATCGGCGATGTCCTGCAGGACATGGTCGTAGTCGGGGCGGTTGTTCAGGTCGACGTTGGCGCTCATGTTCGATTCACTCTTGAAAGTGGTTCGTTGATGGGACCTCGGTTCAGGGCTAATTTTCTTCTTATTGAAATGTGCATGGCGGTGAGAGCGAACGGGCTCGCTCTCACCGGTTGTTCATTAGAACGAGTCGCCAGGCACGCGGACGAAGCCCTCCATCAGCACGCGCGCACTGCGGCTCATGATCGCCTTCTTCACGACCCACTCACCATTTTCCAGACTAGCTTCTGCGCCAACACGCAACGTCCCGGACGGATGCCCGAACCGCACCGCATTACGCTCAACACCACCCGCCGCCAGATTCACCAACGTGCCCGAGATGGCCGCCGCCGTGCCGATCGCCACCGCCGCCGTGCCCATCATCGCGTGGTGCAGCTTGCCCATCGACAACGCCCGCACCAGCAGATCCACATCCCCGGCGCCAATGGCTTTGCCGCTGGACGCGACGTAATCCGCAGGCTTGGCGACAAATGCAACCTTCGGTGTGTGCTGACGCTTGGCCGCTTCATCCAGACTGGAAATCAGCCCCATACGCAAAGCACCGTAGGCACGAATGGTCTCAAACATCTGCAACGCTTTCGGATCGCTGTTGATCGCGCTTTGCAATTCAGTACCGGTGTAACCGATGTCTTCGGCGTTGACGAAGATCGTCGGAATACCCGCGTTGATCATCGTGGCTTTGAACGTACCGACACCCGGCACTTCCAGCTCATCGATCAGGTTGCCGGTGGGGAACATCGAGCCACCACCACCCTCTTCTTCCGCCGCCGGGTCCATGAATTCGACCTGTACTTCGGCGGCCGGAAAGGTCACGCCGTCGAGTTCGAAATCACCGGTTTCCTGGACTTCGCCGTTGGTGATTGGCACATGGGCAATGATGGTTTTGCCGATGTTGGCCTGCCACACGCGAACCACCGCCACACCGTTGTGCGGAATGCGACTGGCGTCCACCAGACCGTTGCTGATGGCAAACGAGCCGACCGCCGCCGACAGGTTGCCGCAGTTGCCGCTCCAGTCCACAAACGGCTTGTCGATCGACACCTGACCGAACAGGTAATCGACGTCGTGATCGGCCTTGATGCTTTTCGACAGGATCACGGTTTTGCTGGTGCTCGAGGTGGCGCCGCCCATGCCGTCGATCTGCTTGTCGTACGGATCGGGGCTGCCGATGACCCGCAGCAACAGCGCATCGCGGGCCGGGCCGGGAATCTGCGCGGCTTCGGGCAGGTCCTTGAGGCTGAAAAACACGCCTTTGCTGGTGCCGCCACGCATGTAGGTGGCGGGGATTTTTATTTGCGGTGCGTGAGCCATGGTGCTCCTTAACGAAGACATGGGACTTGAAGTCCCATGCCCACATCAGTTGATTTAAACGGCAACCGCCGACTCTTCAAGGAAGTCCTGAGCGAAGCGCTGCAACACGCCGCCAGCCTCGTAGATCGACACTTCTTCGGCGGTGTCGAGGCGGCAGGTCACCGGCACGTCGACGCGTTCGCCGTTCTTGCGATGGATCACCAGCGTCAGGTCGGCGCGCGGCGTGCGCTCACCGATCACGTCGTAGGTTTCGCTGCCGTCGATGCCCAGAGTCTTGCGGTCAGTGCCCGGTTTGAATTCCAGTGGCAACACGCCCATGCCCACCAGGTTGGTGCGGTGAATGCGCTCGAAACCTTCGGCGGCAATCGCTTCCACACCCGCCAGACGCACGCCTTTGGCCGCCCAGTCGCGGGACGAACCCTGGCCGTAGTCGGCGCCGGCGATGATGATCAGCGGCTGCTTGCGCTCCATGTAGGTTTCGATGGCTTCCCACATGCGCATCACTTTGCCCTCCGGCTCGACACGGGCCAGCGAGCCCTGCTTAACCTTGCCGTTTTCCACGACCATTTCGTTGAACAGTTTCGGGTTGGCGAAGGTCGCGCGCTGTGCGGTCAAGTGGTCGCCCCGGTGGGTCGCGTAAGAGTTGAAGTCCTCTTCCGGCAGGCCCATTTTCGCCAGGTACTCACCGGCAGCGCTGTCGAGCATGATCGCGTTCGACGGCGACAGATGATCGGTGGTGATGTTGTCCGGCAGCACCGCCAGCGGGCGCATGCCTTTGAGCGGACGCGCCCCGGCCAACGCGCCTTCCCAATACGGCGGACGGCGGATGTAGGTGCTCATTTCGCGCCACTCGTACAGCGGCGTGACTTTCGGGCCGGTGTCTTCATGGATGGCGAACATCGGGATGTAGACCTGACGGAACTGCTCAGGCTTGACCGAAGATTTCACCACCGCGTCGATTTCTTCGTCGCTCGGCCAGATGTCTTTCAGGCGGATTTCCTTGCCGTCGACCACGCTCAGCACATCTTTCTCGATATCGAAACGAATGGTGCCGGCGATCGCGTAGGCCACCACCAGCGGCGGCGAAGCGAGGAACGCCTGCTTGGCGTACGGGTGAATCCGGCCGTCGAAGTTGCGGTTGCCGGACAGCACAGCAGTGGCGTACAGGTCGCGGTCGATGATCTCTTGCTGAATCACCGGATCCAGCGCGCCGGACATGCCGTTGCAGGTGGTGCAGGCGAAGGCGACGACGCCGAAACCGAGCTGCTCCAGCTCCGTGGTCAGCCCCGCTTCATCGAGGTACAGCGCCACGGTTTTCGAGCCCGGCGCCAGCGATGACTTGACCCACGGCTTGCGGGTCAGGCCGAGCTTGTTGGCGTTGCGCGCCAGCAGGCCGGCGGCAATCACGTTGCGCGGGTTGCTGGTGTTGGTGCAACTGGTGATGGCGGCGATGATCACCGCGCCGTCAGGCATTTGCCCCGGCACTTCTTCCCACTGACCGGCGATGCCTTTGGCCGCCAGATCCGACACCGCCACGCGAGCGTGCGGGTTGCTCGGGCCGGCCATGTTGCGCACCACCGAAGACAGATCGAAGGTCAGGCCGCGCTCGTACTGCGCGCCTATCAGGCTGTCAGCCCACAGGCCGATCTGCTTGGCGTATTGCTCGACCAGTTGCACTTGCTGGTCTTCGCGACCGGTGAGTTTCAGGTAATCGATGGTCTGCTGGTCGATGTAGAACATCGCCGCCGTGGCGCCGTATTCCGGAGCCATGTTGGAGATGGTCGCGCGGTCGCCGAGGGTCAGCGCGGAAGCGCCTTCGCCGAAGAACTCCAGCCACGCGCCGACCACTTTCTGTTTGCGCAGGTATTCGGTCAGCGCCAGCACCATGTCGGTGGCGGTGATGCCCGGTTGCAGCTTGCCGGTCAGTTCGACGCCAACGCTTTCCGGCAGGCGCATCCACGAGGCGCGGCCGAGCATCACGCTCTCGGCTTCCAGACCACCGACGCCGATGGCGATCACGCCCAGCGCATCAACGTGCGGGGTGTGGCTGTCGGTGCCGACGCAGGTGTCCGGGAACGCCACACCGTCGCGCACCTGGATCACCGGCGACATTTTCTCCAGGTTGATCTGGTGCATGATGCCGTTGCCCGGCGGGATCACGTCGACGTTCTTGAAGGCCTTCTTGGTCCAGTTGATGAAGTGGAAGCGGTCTTCGTTGCGCCGGTCTTCGATGGCGCGGTTCTTCTCGAAGGCCTGCTTGTCAAAACCACCCGCCTCCACCGCCAGCGAGTGGTCGACGATCAGTTGCGTCGGCACCACCGGGTTGACCTGCGCCGGGTCGCCGCCCTGTTGGGCAATCGCGTCGCGCAGGCCGGCCAGGTCCACCAGCGCGGTCTGGCCGAGAATGTCGTGGCACACCACGCGGGCCGGGAACCACGGGAAGTCGAGGTCGCGTTTACGCTCGATCAGCTGTTTCAGGGAATCGGTGAGCGTGGCCGGGTCGCAGCGACGCACGAGGTTTTCCGCCAGCACGCGAGAGGTGTACGGCAGGGTGTCGTAGCTGCCGGGCTGGATCCCATCGACCGCCGCGCGGACGTCGAAAAAGTCCAGCGGCGTGCCGGGCAGGTTCTTGCGAAATTCTGTGTTCATCGGTCAGGACTCGGTCACGGTGATAACAAAAAGGTGGGGCCTGACACCGATACTGAAATCACACCTAAACCTGTGGGAGCTGGCTTGCCAGCGATGACTGAGTCACATCCAACATCGATGCTGACTGAACCACCGCTATCGCTGGCAAGCCAGCTCCCACAGGGCCCTCGGTGAACCTCTGGATCAGTGTTTAGCCATCACCATTCAGCGACGTTCGATTGGCACGAACTTGCGCTGTTGAACGCCGGTGTACTCGGCGCTTGGACGGATGATGCGGTTGTTGGCGCGCTGTTCGAACACGTGCGCTGCCCAGCCGGTCAGGCGCGAGCAGACGAAGATCGGGGTGAACAGCTTGGTCGGGATGCCCATGAAGTGATACGCCGAGGCATGGTAGAAATCGGCGTTGGGGAACAGTTTCTTCTGTTCCCACATGGTCTTGTCGATGGCCTCCGAAACCGCGAACAACACCTTGTCGCCCACTTCGTCGGCGAGTTTTTTCGACCAGCCCTTGATCACCTCGTTGCGCGGATCGCTGTCCTTATAGATCGCATGGCCGAAGCCCATGATCTTGTCCTTGCGCTCCAGCATGCCGAGGGTGCCCTTGACCGCCTCTTCCGGCGACGAGAAGCGCTCGATCATTTCCATCGCCGCTTCGTTGGCGCCGCCGTGCAGCGGGCCGCGCAGCGAGCCGATGGCTGCCGTGACGCAGGAATACAGGTCGGACAGAGTCGAAGCACACACCCGAGCAGTGAAGGTCGAGGCGTTGAATTCGTGCTCGGCGTAGAGGATCAGCGACACGTTCATCACTTTGACGTGCAGCTCGCTCGGCTTCTTGTCGTGCAGCAGGTGCAGAAAGTGGCCGCCGATGGACTGCTCGTCCGTCACGCAATTGATGCGCTTGCCGTCGTGGCTGAAGCGATACCAATAGCACATGATCGCCGGGAAAGCGGCCAGCAGGCGGTCGGTCTTGTCGCGTTGTTCGGAGAAGTCTTTCTCCGGCTCGATGTTGCCCAGGAACGAGCAACCGGTGCGCATCACGTCCATCGGGTGGGCGTCGGCGGGGATGCGTTCCAGCACTTCTTTCAGCGCTTGCGGCAGGTCGCGCAGCTTGCTCAGCTTGCCTTGATAGTCGGCGAGTTGCGCCTTGGTCGGCAGCTCCCCGTAGAGCAGCAGGTACGCCACTTCTTCGAATTGTGCGTCGGCTGCCAGTTCGCGCACGTCGTAACCGCGATAGGTCAGCCCGGCACCGGCCTGGCCCACGGTGGACAGTGCGGTTTGCCCGGCGACCTGGCCCCGGAGCCCGGCGCCACTGAGTACTTTTGCTTCGGCCATTGTTGTCTCCAATCTTGAATTTATTAGGGAGTACGGTTGCGGCTTACTTCTTAGCCGCAAACAACGCGTCGAGCTTCTGCTCGAAAGTGTGGTAATCGATGCGATCGTAAAGCTCCATGCGAGTCTGCATGGTGTCGATGACATTCTGCTGAGTGCCGTCGCGACGGATCGCGGTGTAGACGTTTTCCGCAGCCTTGTTCATCGCGCGGAACGCCGACAGCGGGTACAGCACCAGCGAAACGTCGGCGCCGGCCAGTTGCTCGGTGGTGTACAGCGGCGTCGAGCCGAATTCGGTGATGTTGGCCAGAATCGGCGCTTTCACGCGGCTGGCGAACAGTTTGTACATCTCAAGCTCAGTGATGGCTTCCGGGAAGATCATGTCGGCGCCGGCCTCGATGCACGCGGCGGCGCGATCCAGTGCCGATTCCAGACCTTCAACGGCCAGCGCATCGGTGCGGGCCATGATCACGAAGCTGTCGTCGGTGCGGGCATCGACGGCGGCCTTGATGCGATCGACCATTTCCTGCTGGGTCACGATTTCTTTGTTCGGACGGTGGCCGCAGCGCTTGGCGCCGACCTGGTCTTCGATGTGAATCGCCGCCGCGCCGAACTTGATCATCGACTTGACGGTGCGGGCCACGTTGAACGCCGACGCGCCGAAACCGGTGTCCACGTCCACCAGCAGCGGCAAGTCGCAGACGTCGGTGATGCGGCGCACGTCGGTCAGCACGTCATCCAGGCCGGTGATGCCCAGGTCCGGCACGCCGAGGGAGCCGGCAGCCACCCCGCCACCCGACAGGTAGATCGCCTTGAAACCGGCGCGCTTGGCCAGCAGCGCGTGGTTGGCGTTGATCGCGCCGACCACTTGCAGCGGATGTTCGCTGGCGACCGCATCGCGGAAACGCTGGCCTGGAGTGCTCTTGCTGGAACTCATGACTCACCTCGTTCAGTGGCTGTCTTATTGTCGGCGCCGTCCTGGTAGTGACGGGCGATGTTGCGTTTCGAGGCGCCGATGTGACGGCGCATCAACAATTCCGCGAGCTCGCCGTCACGGTCGGCGATGGCATCGAGAATCCGGTGGTGTTCGGCAAAGGCCTGGCGCGGGCGGTTGGGCGTGGTGGAAAACTGGATGCGGTACATGCGCACCAGTTGATAGAGCTCGCCACAGAGCATTTGCGTGAGGGTGCGGTTGCCGCTGCCCTGGATGATCCGGTAATGAAAGTCGAAATCGCCTTCCTGCTGGTAGTAGCCGACGCCGGCCTGAAACGCCGCATCGCGCTCATGGGTTTCCAGCACCCGGCGCAGTTCGTCGATTTCATCGACGCTCATGCGCTCGGCCGCCAGACGGCAAGCCATACCTTCGAGGGATTCGCGGATTTCGTAGAGTTCGAGCAATTCGGCGTGGCTCAGCGACACCACCCGCGCACCGACGTGCGGTACACGCACCAGCAGGCGCTGGCCTTCCAGACGATGGATCGCCTCGCGCAGCGGCCCGCGGCTGATGCCGTAGGTGCGCGCCAGTTCCGGCTCGGAGATCTTGCTGCCCGGGGCGATCTCACCTTTGACGATGGCCGCCTGAATGCGCCGGAAGACGTTTTCCGAGAGCGTCTCGGAATCGTCACCGCTGATCACCGGGGGATCGAGTTGATCCAGCATATTGTCGACACCTTCAAATCCAATGCGGCAAAAAGTAGCGAATCAGCCCGCATCAGTCAAAGGATAAATCTAGATTGTCGACAATTGTCTAATAAGCCTGCGTATCAACCCCAAGGGTTATAGACCGGTCCCGGCGCTGGCGCCATAAAACCACCGTGCTAGAATGCCGCCCGCATTTGCGAGTCATTTGCACGGCTTGTCATAAAAAGCTGATAGGCACACGAAGGCGCATGGGCAGACAGGATTTCCTGATGCCATGGCCCTGAACCGAGAACGGAACGCTGCTCGCCAGGATTTATGAGACTCAAGCCCTTCCCCACATTCTTTGCACTGTTTTGCCTGCCCGGCCTCGCCGCGGCGGGGGAAAAGACCGTGTACGGCCTCAACGAATACGCTGCGCTCGACGGGATCAACCTGGAAGTGGCGGCGAAACTCGACACCGGGGCGAAAACCGCCTCCCTGAGCGCCCGCGACATCAAACGCTTCAAACGCAACGGCGAGTCCTGGGTACGTTTCTACCTGGCCATCGACGCCGCGCATTCGCACCCGATCGAACGGCCGCTGGCCCGGGTCAGCAAGATCAAGCGCCGCGCCGGCGACTACGATCCGGAAGAAGGCAAGAAGTACACCGCCCGCCCGGTGATCGAGCTGGACATCTGCATGGGTTCGGCAATGCGCAGCATCGAAGTGAACCTGACCGACCGTAGTGCGTTCCAATACCCGCTTTTGATCGGCTCCGAGGCGCTGAAACGCTTCGATGCGCTGGTCGATCCCAGTCTTAAATACGCTGCCGGCAAACCCGCCTGCGCCATCGCCGCTCATACCGCCGAGTAATTTCCATGCGTTCTCTAACCTTCCACCTGAAAGTCCTGATCACCATCCTGGTGTTGCTGGGCGTTTCGGTTACGGCCTATCAGATTTTCGTGCTCGGCATCCCGGTGACCGAAGACGCCACCGACGACCTGTGGAACATCGACGCCAAGGTCGAGTTCGTCGCCAGCACCAAGGATCCGGTGAAGATCCAGATGTTCGTGCCGCCCCTGAGCCGCGATTACGTCAGCCTCAATGAAAGCTTCATCTCCAACAACTATGGCGTGGCGGTGAACCGTGTCGACGGCAACCGCAAGGTCACCTGGTCCGCACGCCGGGCCAAGGGCAACCAGACGCTTTATTACCGTCTGGTGCTGACCAAGCGTTACACCGCCGAAAAAACCAAGGTCAAAGGCCCGACGTTCCGCGACAGCATGGCCATCGAAGGCCCGGAAAAGATCGCCGCCGAAGCCCTGCTCGCTCCGATCCGCCAGCACTCGGCGGACGTCGAGACCTTCATTGGCGAGGCGATCAAACGCGTCAACAACGTCAACGACGACAACGTGAAACTGCTGCTGGCCGGCGATCCGTCGACGCCGCACAAAGCCAAAATCGTCGAACTGCTGCTGTCCATCGCCCACGTACCGGTGGAAAAAGTCCACACCATCCGTCTCGTCGCCGATCAGCCGCAAACCCCGGAACTGTGGCTGCGCAGCTTCAATGGCACCGACTGGCTGTACTTCAACCCGGAAACCGGCGAACAAGGCCTGCCGACCGATCGCCTGCTGTGGTGGAGCGGTGATGAAAACCTGATCACCGTCGACGGCGGCAAGAAAGCCAACGTGACCTTCAGCCTGAACAACAGCGAGATGAACGCAATTCGTCTGGCCAAGCTGACCGACGAGAATACCGACGCCAACTTCCTCGAATATTCGCTGTACGGCCTGCCACTGCAAACCCAGCAGACCTTCATGATCATGGTGATGATCCCGATCGGCGTGCTGGTGATCCTGATCCTGCGCAACCTGATCGGCCTGCAGACTCTCGGCACGTTCACACCGGTGCTGATCGCTCTGGCCTTCCGCGAAACGCAACTGGGCTTCGGCATCCTGCTGTTTACCGTGATCACCGCGCTCGGGTTATCGCTGCGCTCGTATCTGGAACACTTGAAGCTGCAAATGCTGCCGCGCCTGTCGGTGGTGCTGACGTTCGTGGTGGTGCTGATTGCGGCGATCAGTCTGTTCAGTCACAAGCTCGGTCTTGAGCGTGGCCTGTCGGTGGCGCTGTTCCCGATGGTGATTCTGACCATGACCATCGAACGCCTGTCGATCACCTGGGAAGAACGCGGTGCAAGCCATGCCATGAAAGTGGCGATCGGCACGCTGTTCGCGGCGTCCCTGGCGCACCTGATCATGACCGTTCCGGAGCTGGTGTACTTCGTGTTCACCTTCCCGGCGATCCTGCTGATTCTGGTGGGCTTCATGCTGGCCATGGGTCGCTATCGCGGCTACCGCCTGACTGAACTGGTGCGTTTCAAGGCTTTCCTGAAGAAGGCTGACGCCTGATGTTCGGTTTCTGGAAGACCTGGAAGGCCCTGGAAGCCCGGGGCATCATGGGCATCAATCGGCGTAACGCCGACTACGTGCTCAAGTACAACAAGCGCAGCCTGTACCCGATCGTCGATGACAAGATCATCACCAAGGAACGCGCGATCAAGGCCGGCATTCACGTGCCGGAACTGTATGGCGTGATTTCCACGGAGAAAGAAATCGACAAGCTCGGCGAGATCATCGGCGGGCGCAGCGACTTCGTGATCAAGCCGGCCCAGGGTGCCGGCGGTGACGGCATCATCGTCATCGCCGACCGTTTCGAAGGCCGCTATCGCACGGTATCGGGCAAGATCCTCAGCCACGAAGAGCTGGAGCATCATATTTCCAGCATCCTCACCGGCCTGTATTCGCTGGGCGGCCACCGTGATCGGGCGCTGATCGAGTATCGGGTGACCCCGGACCAGATCTTCAAGAGCATCAGCTACGAAGGCGTGCCGGACATCCGCATCATCGTGCTGATGGGGTACCCGGTGATGGCGATGCTGCGGCTGCCGACCCGTCAGTCCGGCGGCAAGGCCAACCTGCACCAGGGCGCCATCGGCGTCGGGGTCGACCTGGCCACCGGCCTGACCCTGCGCGGCACCTGGCTGAACAACATCATCGCCAAACACCCGGACACCACCAACGCGGTGGACGGTGTGCAATTGCCCTACTGGGACGGATTCATGAAGCTTGCCGCCGGTTGCTATGAGCTGTGCGGCCTGGGTTACATCGGCGTGGATATGGTGCTGGACCAGGAAAAAGGCCCGCTGATTCTGGAGCTGAATGCGCGGCCGGGGCTGAATATCCAGATTGCCAACGATTGCGGACTGACGTTGCGTACCCATGCGGTGGAAGCGCATCTGGAAGAGCTCAAGGCGCGAGGGGTGACGGAGTCGGTTGAAGAGCGGGTGGCGTTTGCTCAGGAGTTGTTTGGGCATATTCCGGCAGTTGAGGGCTGACTTCTCTTTCATGATCGTTCCCACGCTCCGCGTGGTAACGCCGCCATGGACGCTCTGCGTCCACTGTGACGCTGAGCGTCACGGGATGCATTCCCACGCGGAGCATGGGAACGATCAAGTCGCGTGGTTCTGCCGCCAATCTGCCAATCCCCGACACCCCCTCTAGGAGCAATTCCCGGAGGGGACTACAATCCCCACCCCGCCTCGATGGCCGATCTGCCCCGCCCATGTTGACCTGTTCCGTACACCCGCTGCCCTACCGCGCCAACCCCGCCGACTATTTCGCGGCCGTCCGCCATGCGCCCGGCGCCGTGCTGCTCGACAGTGGCCGGCCGAGTGCCGACCGTGGCCGTTATGACTTGCTCAGCGCCTGGCCGCTGGAACAACTGGCGGTGTTGCCGGACGAACGCGGGGAAGATTTCCTGCAACGCCTACGGACCAATCTGACCCGCTTGGGCGACGCGCAACTGCCCGACGACTACGAATTGCCCTTCGCTGGTGGCCTGATCGGTTACCTGAGTTACGACTTCGGCCGGCATCTGGAAAACCTGCCGAGTCAGGCCCTGGATGACCTGCAATTGCCCGATGCGCGTTTTGGACTGTACGACTGGGCCTTGATCAGCGATCACCAATCGGCCACCAGCCAGCTGGTGTTCCACCCGTCGGTCAGCGCCAGCGAGAAACAGCGGCTGATCGATGTATTCAGCCAACCAGTGGGCACGGAACTGACCCCGTTCAAGCTGAACAGCCCGATGGCGGCTGATCTCTCAGCCGACGAGTACCGTCAGGCGTTCGAACGCATCCAGCATTACATTCAGGCCGGCGACTGCTATCAGGTCAATTTCGCCCAGCGTTTCCGCGCGCCGTGCCAGGGCGATCCATGGCTGGCCTACTGCAAACTGCGTGAGGCCTGCCCGACGCCGTTTTCCGGGTTCCAGAGCCTGCCCGACGGCAACGCAGTGCTGAGCCTGTCGCCCGAGCGTTTCGTCAAAGTCAGCCAGCGCCAAGTGGAAACCCGCCCGATCAAGGGCACCCGCCCCCGTGGCGCGACCCCGGCCGAAGACGCAGCGAACGCCGCCGAATTGCTGGCCAGCCCCAAGGATCGCGCGGAAAACCTGATGATCGTCGACCTGCTGCGCAATGATCTGGGCCGCACCTGCCGTATCGGCTCGGTGCGAGTGCCAGAGCTGTTCAGCCTGGAAAGCTATCCGAACGTGCATCACCTGGTCAGCAGCGTGACCGGTGAGCTGGCGCAGGATCGCGACGCCCTGGACCTGATTGCCGGCAGCTTCCCCGGCGGCTCGATCACTGGCGCGCCGAAGATCCGCGCGATGCAAATCATCGACGAACTTGAACCGACCCGACGCGGTTTGTATTGCGGTTCGTTGCTGTATCTGGATGTGCGCGGCGAGATGGACAGCTCCATCGCGATCCGCAGTCTGTTGGTGAAGGATGGGCAGGTGTGTTGCTGGGGCGGTGGCGGGATCGTCGCCGATTCTGACTGGGAAGCGGAGTATCAGGAATCGATCACCAAGGTCAGAGTCCTGCTCGAAACCCTGCAGAACCTCTGACGTTTGTTGATCGTTCCCACGCTCTGCGTGGGAATGCAGCCCGGGACGCTCTGCGTCCCAAAGCGGACGCAGAGCGTCCATTGAGGCATTCCCACGCAGAGCATGGGAACGATCAAGGAATGTGATTACAGGGACAGGTCGCGGTTCGAGGCTTTGAGGAATTCCTGCTTCAACTCGGCAAACGTATGCACCGCCGGAAACTGCGGAAACTCGCGAATCACGTTATCCGGCGCATGGAACAGAATCCCCGCATCCGCCTCGCCCAGCATGCTGGTGTCGTTGTAGGAATCCCCCGCCGCAATCACCCGGTAATACAAACTCTTGAAGGCCAGAACCGACTGCCGCTTCGGATCTTTCTGACGCAACTGGTAGCTCGTCACCCGCCCGCTGTCATCGGTAATCAGTCGGTGGCAGAGCAAGGTCGGAAAGCCCAGCTGACGCATCAGCGGCTGGGAAAACTCGTAGAAGGTGTCCGACAGAATCACCACCTGGAAACGCTCGCGCAGCCAGTTGACGAACTCCACCGCGCCGTCCAGCGGCTTGAGCGTGGCGATCACTTCCTGAATGTCCGAAAGCTTCAGGCCATGCTCATCGAGGATGCGCAGGCGCTGTTTCATCAGCACGTCGTAGTCGGGAATGTCCCGGGTGGTGGCCTTGAGCGATTCGATTCCGGTTTTTTCGGCGAAGGCGATCCAGATTTCCGGTACCAGCACCCCTTCAAGATCAAGACAGGCAATTTCCACAGGACACTCCATTTGTAATGTTTATTGAGCCGAGCGAGCCCGAACTCTAGCGGCTCGACCTGGAGCGCGCAACGCAGAGGCTGCCCCGGCGCGCGTTGCTTTTTGTTACCATCGCGCCATATAGAGCGCCCAGCGCCACCGACCTGTAGGAAGCCGCCCTGATGAGCCCAACGTTCGACGTCGTGGAACTCGCCACGACCTATGCCAACAAATCCGCGCAGGACATCCTCAAACTCGCGTTCGCCGAGTTCGGCGATGACCTGTGGATATCTTTCAGCGGCGCCGAGGATGTGGTGCTGGTGGACATGGCCTGGAAGCTGAACAAGAACGTCAAGGTGTTCAGTCTCGACACCGGCCGCCTGCATCCGGAAACCTACCGTTTCATCGATCAGGTGCGCGAGCACTACAAGATCGATATCGAACTGGTCTCGCCGGACTACACGAAACTTGAACCGTTCGTGAAGGAAAAAGGCCTGTTCAGTTTCTACAAGGACGGTCACGGCGAATGCTGCGGGATCCGCAAGATCGAGCCGCTGCGCCGCAAACTGTCCGGCGTCAAAGCCTGGGCCACCGGCCAGCGTCGCGACCAGAGCCCTGGCACCCGCAGCGCCGTGGCGGTGATGGAAATCGATACAGCGTTCTCCACCCCGGAGCGCACCCTGTACAAGTTCAACCCGCTGGCGCAGATGACCAGCGAGGAAATCTGGGGCTACATCCGCATGCTGGAGCTGCCGTACAACAGCCTGCACGAGCGCGGCTTTATCAGCATCGGCTGCGAACCGTGCACTCGTCCTGTCCTGCCGAACCAGCACGAACGTGAAGGTCGCTGGTGGTGGGAAGAAGCGACCCAAAAAGAATGCGGGTTGCATGCCGGGAACATCATCAGCAAGGCATAAGCATCCCTGTTGCCCTGTGGGAGCAAGTCAGCTCCCACAGTGTTCACCACCCGTTTTGAAAAATGTGTACACACGAATGTCACCATCGGTGCCATTTATGTGTGCACTTTTCGTTTCTGCGCCCTGAAAAGTTACATCAAGCTCCAAAAACACTCCCTCCTCGCGCCCGCCGAAATCCCTCCCGAAAAATAAATACCTGTTCGAACGGTCAATTTATATCGCCCGTATTTCAACGACTTGGCTCGCCTCAATAACTTTTCGAAATCAGCGATGGTTTTCATAGATCGCCGACTGGCACAGATCTGGCTTTAGTGCATACATGTTTTGTATACAAAACCGCAAAACATGAACCCACACTTTCGATCCGCAAGCCTGAAGCGCCCTATCCCGTACAGGCTGCAGATGCCCCGTAACCAGTGATGTTTTCACCGCCGCGACGAAGATCTGCCGAGCCCGAACGCTCATGCACAGTCATCGCGGCCCGAACATCAGGAGCCTGCCGGAATGCGTACGAGTCTCTCCAATAACAACATCGCGCTGAATCTGCCCGCCTCTTCCCCCCTCGACCACAGCGTGCCCGGTGACGGCATCGCCGAACCGCTGCAACTGAGCCCGCGTCTGCACAACAGTGACCTCGCGCCGACCAAGGTCGAAGGGCGGCGCTGGGGCAAATACAGCATCTTTGCCCTGTGGACCAACGATGTGCACAACATCGCCAACTACTCGTTTGCCATCGGTCTGTACGCCCTGGGCCTGGGCGGCTGGCAGATCCTGCTGTCGCTGGGGATCGGCGCGGCGCTGGTGTACTTCTTCATGAACCTGTCCGGTTACATGGGGCAGAAAACCGGCGTGCCGTTTCCGGTGATCAGCCGGATCAGTTTCGGCATTCACGGGGCGCAGATTCCTGCATTGATCCGGGCGGTGATCGCCATCGCCTGGTTCGGCATTCAGACGTACCTGGCATCGGTGGTGTTTCGCGTGTTGCTCACGGCGATCCATCCCGGTTTCGCCGACTACGACCACAACTCGATCCTCGGCCTGTCGAGCCTGGGCTGGGTGTGTTTCGTGGCGATCTGGTTCGTGCAACTGGCGATTCTGGCCTACGGCATGGAAATGGTCCGCCGCTACGAAGCCTTCGCCGGGCCGGTGATTCTGCTGACCGTCGCCTGCCTCGCCGCGTGGATGTACACCCAAGCCAACGCGACCATCGCCTGGTCAATCCGCGAACCGCTGACCGGCGGCGAGATGTGGCGCAACATCTTTGCCGGCGGCGCCTTGTGGCTGGCGATCTACGGGACGCTGATCCTCAACTTCTGCGACTTCGCCCGCTCTTCGCCGTGCCGCAAGACAATCAAGGTCGGAAACTTCTGGGGTCTGCCAGTCAATATTCTGGTGTTCGCCGGGATCACTGTCCTGCTGTGCGGTGCGCAATTTCAGATCAACGGCCGGATCATCGAAAGCCCGACCGAGATCATCGCCTCGATCCCCAACACGTTCTTTCTGGTGCTCGGCTGCCTGGCGTTCCTGATCGTCACCGTGGCGGTGAACATCATGGCCAACTTCGTCGCCCCGGCCTTCGTGCTCAGCAATCTGGCGCCGAAATACCTGACCTTCCGCCGCGCCGGGCTGATCAGCGCGACCATCGCCGTGCTGATCCTGCCGTGGAATCTCTACAACAGCCCGCTGGTGATCGTGTACTTCCTGTCCGGCCTCGGCGCCCTGCTCGGCCCGTTGTACGGCGTGATCATGGTCGACTACTGGCTGATCCGCAAAGGCCGGATCCACGTGCCGCAGTTGTACAGCGAACACCCTGACGGTGCGTATTACTACAGTCGCGGGGTCAACCTGCGGGCGGTGGCGGCGTTCATTCCGGCCGCTTTGATCGCCATCGTTCTGGCACTGGTGCCGGGCTTCCACAGCGTTTCGCCCTTCTCCTGGCTGATCGGTGCCGGCATTGCCGGAATGCTCTACCTGATCATCGCCAAACGCCAGCCGCACTACGCCGACGTCGACGGTGAAGCCATCGCCGTCGACAACCTCAGCCACTGAATCTTTTGGCGGCCCTTCGCGGGGCCGCAGAACCAACCGTAATAAGGACTTCCCATGCGCATTCTCGTGGTCAACGTCAACACCACCGAATCCATCACCCAGGCCATCGCCCGTTCGGCGCAGTCTGTCGCCTCCCCCGGCACGGAAATCGTCGGGCTGACGCCGCATTTCGGCGCCGATTCAGTCGAGGGCAATTTCGAAAGTTACCTGGCTGCCATCGCCGTGATGGACCGGGTGATGTCCTACGACCAGCCGTTCGACGCGGTGATTCAGGCCGGCTACGGCGAACACGGTCGCGAAGGTTTGCAGGAATTGCTTAACGTGCCGGTGGTGGACATCACCGACGCGGCCGCCAGCACCGCGATGTTTCTCGGCCACGCCTATTCGGTGGTTACCACGTTGGATCGCACCGTGCCGTTGATCGAGGATCGGCTGAAACTGTCCGGCCTGTGGGATCGCTGCGCCTCGGTGCGCGCCAGTGGCCTGGCGGTGCTGGAGCTGGAACACGAGCCGCAACGGGCGCTGGAAGCGATCGTGCATCAGGCGGAACTGGCGGTCACTCAGGATAAAGCCGAAGTGATTTGCCTCGGTTGCGGCGGCATGGCCGGGCTCGACGAGAAGATTCGCCAGCGCACCGGCGTGCCGGTGGTGGATGGCGTCACAGCGGCCGTGACCATCGCCGAATCGCTGGTGAGACTGGGCCTGTCGACCTCCAAGGTGCGCACGTACGCGACGCCACGGCCAAAAACCATCATCGGCTGGCCAGCACGTTTTGCGCGTTAAAGCGCTCGGCGAGGTCCAGGATTGAAAACTGTTCGATGACGAAATCGACGAACGCCCGGGTCTTGCCCGGCAGCAGTTTGTGTTCGGCGTAATAAATCGAGATGTTGCCGTCGTCGACGTACCAGTCCGGCAGGACCCGCTGCAACGTCCCCGCCTCAAGATAGCCGACGGCGAACGGCATGCTCACCAGCGCAATCCCCAACCCCTGCGCCGCCGTGGCGCAGGCGGCTTCGGAATCACTCATGGTCATTCGTGCCTTGAGGGTCAGCGGGCTGTGTTGCCGGGTGCGATGCGTCAACTGCCAGGAGCGCACACGCCCGGTCTGCGGTGAGCGGATCAGGATGCCGTCGTGCAGCTTGAGCTCGTCCGGCTCGCTGATCGGCGCGTATCGATCCAGATAATCCTTGGAAGCCACCAACACCCGATGCGCCGGTGTCAGCCTGCGCGCCACCACGCCTTGGGGCAGCTCGAAGCCCCCCCCAATCGCTGCGTCGAACCCTTGGCCGATCAGATCGACCTGGCGGTTATCGAAATGCCAGTCCGGGTTGATCGCCGGAAATCTTTTCAGGAACTCCCCCAGCAACGGCACGATGTACAAGCGGCCGAACACCGTGCCCATGCTGACTTTCAGCGTACCCGCCGGTTGACCGCCGGCACTGGCCAGATTGTTCACCGCGTTCTGGATGGTGGTCAGGCTGCCGCTGACCTCACTCAGAAACAATTGCCCCGCTTCCGTCAGGGTCAATCGTCGGGTGCTACGCTGGAACAGCCTCACGCCGAGGCGCGCTTCCAGTTTCGCCACGCTTTTGCCCACGGCGGCCGGCGTCAGGCTCAGGCGTCGCGCGGCCTCGGCAAAGCTGCCGACTTCGGCGCTGCGCACGAAGCATTCGATACTGCTGAAGGTTTCCATGACCGCCACTCTAAACTTTTGGTTTACACAGACTATAGCAACCACGGTCTACTCGCCCGGTAGCGAGGGGCAGATACTCGACACCACACCAAGGCAGCCTGCCTTGAAACTTCTGGAGATCGAACATGACCACTCAACACCTCAGCGGTAAAGTCGCTCTGATTCAAGGCGGCTCTCGCGGCATCGGTGCCGCCATCGTCAAACGCCTGGCCGCTGAAGGCGCCGCGGTTGCCTTTACCTACGTCAGCTCGGCCGCCAAGGCTGAAGAACTGCAAAACAGCATCACCGCTACCGGCGGCAAAGCTCTGGCGATCAAGGCTGACAGCGCCGACGCCGGTGCCATCCGCAACGCAGTGAACGCCACTGTCGAAGCCTTTGGCCGCCTCGACATCCTGGTCAACAACGCCGGCGTGCTGGCCGTCGCGCCGCTGGAAGACTTCAAACTGGAAGACTTCGACCAGACCCTGGCAATCAACGTGCGCAGCGTGTTCATCGCCAGCCAGGAAGCCGCCAGACACATGGGTGAAGGCTCGCGCATCATCAACATCGGCAGCACCAACGCCGACCGCATGCCCTTCGCCGGTGGTGGCGTGTATGCGATGAGCAAATCCGCACTGGTCGGCCTGACCAAAGGCCTGGCCCGAGACCTCGGCCCACGCGGCATCACCATCAACAACGTGCAACCCGGCCCGGTCGATACCGACATGAACCCGGCCCACGGCGAGTTCGCCGACAGCCTGATTCCGCTGATGGCCGTCGGCCGTTATGGCACGGCCGAGGAAATCGCCAGCTTCGTCGCCTACCTCGCAAGCCCGGAGGCCGGTTATATCACCGGGGCCAGCCTGACCATCGACGGTGGTTTCGGCGCCTGATTGATCGGATAGTCGATAACGAAAAACGCCGCCCCTCCTTTGACAGAGGGGCGGCGTTTTTTTTGTTCGCGATTTGATCAAGCCCAGTCGAGCGCCGGCAACCCGCAAGCACTCGGCGTGAACGCTTTCAACGTACGAAGAATCCCGTCGGCGTGTGCGTATTTTTCATCG
Organism: Pseudomonas sp. 22085; assembly: GCF_052045815.1. Taxonomy (NCBI): domain Bacteria; kingdom Pseudomonadati; phylum Pseudomonadota; class Gammaproteobacteria; order Pseudomonadales; family Pseudomonadaceae; genus Pseudomonas; species Pseudomonas sp. 22085. The sequence goes on along the minus strand of NZ_JBQEQA010000002.1, from coordinate 5,224 downwards.
GCCATGGCGGCATCGGGGATGGCGATGGCAGTCATGCCGGCTGCTTTCGCGGCTGTCACACCGAACGGCGAATCTTCGAACACCAGGCAATCTTCCGGCGCAACACCGAGTCGGCGAGCAGCGGTGAGGAAGATGTCCGGCGCCGGTTTGGCCGCACCGACCTCCGGGTCGTCAGCGGTGACGATGAAGTCGAACAGTGCAAACCAGTCGCCGTGCAAGGTGGTTTTCTGCCCGAACGACTGACGGGACGAACTGGTGCCGACGGCAATCGGAATCTTGTGCGCCTTGAGGTGGCGGATCAGTTCCTCGGCGCCCGGCATCGCTTGCGCGGTGGGAAAACGCTCGCGCATCAGCGGCTCGCGGATCACCAGAAATTCTTCGGCGGTGATCGGCAGGTCCAGCGCCTCGACCACATAACGGGCCAGATCGCCGGCGCCACGGCCGATGATGTTCTGCTTGATGCTCCAGTCGAACGTGCGCCCGTAACGCTCGGCAATCAGCGAGGTAACCTCGGTGTAGATGCCCTCGGTGTCCAGCAGCAAACCGTCCATGTCGAAAATCACGGCCTTGATCGGGCCAAACGCCTTCAGCGGTGCATTCATCATCGGATCCGTTATCAAAGACATCCCGCGCGACGTGGATAGCGCCGCTGCTCGGATCTGATTAAAGGGTTCAGCAGCATAACGAGCGCGGCCAAGGTTGAGCAACGGGCAATGTCGGTTGTCCGCCGAACGCCCTCCTCCACATTTAGAGAATCGCCCTACAGACATCGCCTACTCGGCTGACTTCTTTCCTGTTTGATCCCCCGCAAAGTTTCGCGCCATTCCCCTGATGCGCGCGAGTGACTGCGAATGCTTCCACCTGACCAACTCCTGAAACTGAACAACAGCATTGGTTTGCTGGTGGTCGCTGCGCTGCCCCCTGATCAGCCCGACGTCGAAAAACTGTTTCAGGAGTTTCGCCTCTGCCTCAACAACTATGACGCCTGGGCCGAGCAGTTCTGGACGGGCACCGCGTTGGATGTCGAACAGGTGTTCCAGGTCGGCAACGATGTCCGGCTCAGTGCACCGGTTGCCAGCCGCAAGCCCATCAGTTCCTCTGTCGCCATGTGTTCCGCCAGCGGCTCCCTGACACTGGTGCACATGTTCGAAGCCGCGCGGTTTGTGCCGATCGGTGATACGCCGGTGATTCTTGAACCGGTCATTTCCGATGTCGACGGTGTTTTGGGTTTCGGCGAACCGCTGCATTACACCATCGGCCCCAGCGGCATTCTCAAGGTCGACGATTGCGACCGGGGCCAGCGTTATCGCATCACCTTCTTTCCCGATGTTTCCACCGCGCATGTCCAGACGTTGTACGCCTCGTATCAGGGTCTTCTTGATGGTCTGGAAGGCTGGCTGCGTGAGGAATGGAAAGGGTTTCAACCGCAGTGGACGGAGTTTTCCAGCGCCGGTTTCACCGAGCGTTACGGGCAGTTGCAACGGGCTGACTGGCACGGTTTTGAAACTGCCCTGAATGGTGTCTGGGATGACGTGAAGCAACTGTTCGCGTTGCTCGCCGATTTGCAGGCCAACAGCGAAAAGCTTGTGCAGTATCTGTCCAGCGCTGAACTGGATGCCTTGCTTGAGGCGTCCTCCGAGGCCATCGCCAATGGTCTGCTGATGCTCAGCGATGAGCCGTTGCTGTTCATTTATCTGGCGGCCTTTACCAGTTGGCTGAAGATGCTGCCGCCGCAGTATCTGGCCGAGGTGGTGGCCGAGGTTCGCGCTGAGCTGCTGGTCAGTTTTCTGCTGATGTGTGTGTCGGGTGGCATGGGCGTGCCGCTGCGGTTAAGCACCCAGGTATTGGGCAAGATCAAGTCGCCGCGTGCGCGGGAATGGCTGGCGGCTTCGGCGTTGCGGCTGGCGGAGATGACCTCGGCGCCTGACCTGACCCGACATGCGAGCGCTTTGAAACCGTTGATGGTCAATGCAGGTCCGGCACCGTTGCGGCCGACACCGGCTATTCCGCTTGAAGTTCGCACGGTGGATGCGCTGGTGCTGACGGTACCCAATCCGGCGGCCATTGCCCGTGACAAGTCCCACGGCATGACGCGAATGGAACGGCATGAGCCTCGCGATGAGGCTTCGGATCAGGCGAAAAATCCCAACGGTGACAGCGCCGATTGTGCATCCCGAACCTGCACCAACGGGTGTCCGGTGTCGATGGTCACCGGCGAAGAGCTGCTGACGCTGACCGATGGCGTGCTCGACGGGCTGCTGCCGTTTGAGTTCAGCCGCTTGTATCGCACCAGTGCGGTCGAGATCGATGTCGGGCTGGGGTTTGGCTGGAGTCACTCGCTGGCGCATCGGCTGGAGGTCGATGGCGCTGCGGTGGTCTGGGTTGACCACGAGAACCGGCGCACGCGGTTTCCGTTGCCGAGTGTCGAGCGGCCGGAAATCCACAACAGCTTGTCGCGGGCGGCGATCTTTCTGGGGGATGAGCCGCAGGAGCTGATTGTTGCGCTGGCGGGTGAGGCGGCGCGGTTTTATCACTTTCGGGCTGGGCGTCTGACGGCGGTCAGCGATGCCTACGGTAACCGGTTGCGTATTACGCGGGATCGCCTGGATCGCATTGAGCGCCTCGACAACGGCGCTGGTCGTTCCTTGTTGCTGCGCTATGAGCGGGCGCATCTGGTCGCGGTCGATTATCAGGTTTTTCGGGAGTCTGCCTGGCGCACCGAGCAGACCCTCGCCCGTTATCGGTACGACGCCCGTCATCGATTGATCGAGGCGACCAATGCGGTCGGCGAAAGCGAGCGTTACGACTACGACGACCAGCACGTCATCCTGCAACGGCAACTGGCCGGCGGCGCGAGCTTCTTCTGGGCGTGGGAGCGCGCCGGCAAGGCGGCGCGTTGCGTGCGGCACTGGGCCTCGTTTTCGCAGATGGATACGCGTTACGTCTGGGATGACGCCGGCCGTGTCACGGTGCATTACGTCGATGGCACTGAAGAAACTTACGTCCACGACGACACCGCGCGGATGGTGCGTCAGGTTGCCGCCGACGGTGGTGAGCAGCTCAAGGCCTATGACGCGCAAGGCCGGCTGGTCGCCGAGCAGGATGCGCTGGGGGCGGTCACCGAATACCGCTACGACGATGCCGGACGGCTGATCGCGCTGATTCCGCCGGACGATGCGCCGACGTCCTACGAGTACCGCAATGGTTTCCTGCACAGTCGTTCACGTGGCGATGCGGTGTGGACGTACCGGCGCAATGCCCAGGGTGACATCACCGAGGCGGTCGATCCGGATGGCCATGTCACCCACTACCACCGCGATGCACAGGGGCGGTTGCTGTCGATCCGTTATCCGGATTCGGGTCGGCATGTGTTCGTGTGGAACGACCTGGGCCAATTGGTCGAAGAAAGTCTGCCGGACGGTGGGGTTCGCAAGTTTTCCTACGATGCGTTGGGGCGGCGGACGACGGTTCAAGACGAACATGGCGCGGTCACCCGTCACGCCTGGGACGCCGTTGGCCGGCTGATCCAGACCACCTCGCCGAATGGCGCCACCCGCGCCTGGTCCTACAGCGCCTACGGCCAGATCACCGCCGAGCGCGATGAACTGGGGCGCATCACCCGCTACGAATATGACGATGACCTGCATTTGGTCAGCCGGCGGATCAACCCCGACGGCACGCAACTCCGGTACCGCTACGACCATGCGCAGCTGTTGCTCACGGAAATCGAGAACGAGTCCGGCGAAAAGTACCGGCTGGACTACACGCCCACCGGACTGATCCGACAGGAAACCGGCTTCGATGGCCGGCGTACCGCTTACGCCTACGACCGCAACGGCCACCTGCTGGAAAAGACCGAGTTCGGCGACGACGGCTCGACGCTGGTCACCGGCTATCAACGTGATGCTGCTGGGCGATTGCTGCTCAAGACCCTGCCGGACGGGGTCGAGGTCAGCTACCGGTATGACCGTTTAGGCCGTTTGGTCGGCGTGGATGACGGCCAGGATCACCCGCTGGCCTTCGAATATGACCTGCAGGACCGGCTGGTGCGCGAGCATCAGGGCTGGGGCACCCTGCGTTACACCTACGACGCCTGCGGCCAGCTCAGCCGGATGCGCCTGCCGGACAACAGCAAGCTCGATTATCACTACGCCAAGGGCGGCGCGCTGACCGCGATTGACCTCAACGGCGCCTTGCTCACCCGTCACGTCTACCAGAACGGCCGCGAACAGCAGCGCCAGCAAGGCCTGCTGCTCAGCGAATATGCCTACGATGAACAGGGCCGCTTACGCGCCCACGCCGTAGGCCATCAACGCAGTGCGCTGTACCGTCGCGACTTTGCCTACAGCGCCAACGGCAACCTCGAACACATCGCCGACACCCGCCACGGCCAGCGCAGCTACACCTACGACGCCCTCGACCGGCTGATCCGCGTGCGCCACACCCGCGACGATGTGCCGGAAACCTTCGCCCACGACCCGGCCGGCAACCTGCTGATGCAGGATCGCCCCGGCCCGACGCAGATCAAAGGCAATCGCCTGCAAATGCAGGGCGACCGGCACTACGACTACGACGCCTTCGGCAACCTGATCCGCGAACGCCGTGGCCGTGCGCAAACCCTCGTCACCGAATACCGCTACGACAGCCAGCACCGCCTGATCGGCCTCACCCGCCCCGACGGCACCAGCGCCACCTACCAATACGACGCCTTCGGCCGGCGCATCCGCAAAACCGTCAACGGCCAGACCACCGAGTTCTTCTGGCAAGGCGACCACCTGATCGCCGAAAGCAGCCAGGAACAGCACCGCAGTTTCATCTACGAACCCGGCACCTTCCGCCCATTGGCCATGCTCGACGGCAAAGGCCCGAAACGCGCCTGCCCGTTCTACTACCAACTCGACCACCTCGGCACCCCGCAGGAGTTGACCGACTACAGCGGCGAGATCGTCTGGTCAGCCAAATACAGCGCCTACGGCAAGGTCACCTCGCTGGAGCTCGCGACCGAGGACTACTTGAACCAGCCACTACGGTTTCAGGGGCAGTACTTCGATGAGGAAAGCGGGCTGCATTACAACCGGCACCGGTACTACGACCCGGACGTGGGGCGGTACCTGACGCCGGATCCGGTGAAGCTGGCGGGTGGACTGAACCAGTACCAGTACGTGCCGAATCCGACGGGGTGGGTGGATCCGTTGGGGTTGAGCTCCAATTGTCCGCCGCCGAA